>JAKAJO010000091.1 GCA_021813745.1 Acidobacteriota bacterium | reverse complement strand
CGCACCAGCCGCTCTGCCTCGGCCCTGCTCCGACGACGCCTCGTTGTACTCGTACCAATCTCACCCATGCTCCGAGTTCAACACGCGATCAGCTGCGAGAAAAGATGTGCTTGCCCGGACGGATACGGTTCACAGCCTTTCAGCAACGAAGTGCATGCCGGTCGGACTCACCCGACTTCCCTTCCCTCCGGTTAAACGATGGACTCAACAGCGGACTACGGTCGTACCTCCGCATAGACAATCACATGCCGCTGCAGAAGATATGCAAACACGATTCCAAGAAAGAATTCACGCGCAGCACACTACCGTCACGCCAAGCTCCCCCGTCAAACACCCTCTGTTCGCGCGCCTCCCGAAGTTGCTCCATTTTCAGCCCATTGTCGGCGAGTTCGAAAGCCTTAAGAGGAATGATCGCTTCACGTCGTGCCACTGAGCGACCTCACTCCTTCTGCTCGAAGATTGTTTCAAGAAACTCTTTTCGGGTTCTGCGTATTCTTGCCTCCCTGTAATCTCACCGTCCAAGGGGTTAGCTTCTCAGTCACCCATGTTCCGTCCAGATCATTGGCCCCATCTGTCTTGGCGACCACTCTGCGAGAAATCGCTTGGCTTGGTGTTCAATCATGGGCCGAGCAATGTAGTAGCCTTGCGCTACATCACACCGGAGCTTTCTTAGCGTTCGCATCTGCATCGCGGTCTCGACTCCCTCCGCGACGGTGGTTAACCCGAGCCTTTGACCAAGCTCAATTGTTGAGTCAACAATCGTCATTGACTCCTGGTTCTCATGCATCGTCCCAACGAAAGTGCGGTCGATCTTGATTTCGGAAAAGGGAAGCCGCATCAGTTGCATCATGGTCGAGTAGCCGGTTCCGAAGTCATCGATGCCGATCGTGAAGCCTTTGATCCTCAACCTACTCATCACGTCGAACGCTGCTGCGGTGTTGTCCACAGCGCTTGTTTCGGTCAGCTCGAGAGTGACGCGGCTTGGATCAATCTTCGACCGGAGGCATGACCAATGCAGCCGGTCAACGAGGTCAAGGTCTATAAAATTTACCGCAGAAATATTCATGGAAATGGTCAAAGGCGATCCATGCTCGATGCTGGCAAGCCATTGCAATCCAATATCAAAGCAACGATACGTAAGCGGAGTCATCACACCGCATTCTTCAGCGGCACGAATAAATGTGTCTGGAAAGATGAGCCCGTAAACTGGGTGGTCCCACCTCACCAGCGCTTCAAAGCCAACGATATTCCCAAGCGCAAGATCTATTTTGGGTTGATAGTAAAGGACAAATTGACCTGCTTCCAGCGCTTCAAGAAAATCAGGCTTCGAGCAGCTCACAATATGCGCAGCGGGACGGATAGTCGGAGCTTGCAGCGTGCCTTTCTTGCCCCCATCGAGGAGTTCACGTAGCGCCTGCACTGAAAACGGCTTTGGCAGAACTCCAACGATATTCAGACCGCGTCTGATGCCTGACTGCCGTGCAGCCTCCAGCACCTTGATACCCATGCCGCTCGTGACGATAATCGCTGCTTGCACACTCTTGTCAGCAAGCTCGCGAAGGACCTCAACGCCGTCCATATCAGGCATTATCAGATCAATGGCAAGATGGGTGGGCTTCCACTCGGCCAATATGCTAAACATTTCGGAAGGCAGCGTTGCCGCCCTCGTCTCAAATCCGAATGTCTCTGCAACATGTGAGATGAACTTCACAACCTCTGCATCGTCGTCGAGAATGAGGAGGCGCATTCCATGCGGAGTCATGCGGATCTCTCCTCCTCTTCATCGCGCCCAAGCAACTGTCGTATCTTTTCGCAGACCTGGTGACGTGTGTACGGCTTGCGGAGCATTTGTTTCCCAGCCTCTAGCCAGTCCTGTCCAAGAAATGAACTCTCCGCATATCCTGAGCAAAACAATGTTGGCACTCCAGGCCGCAACTTCTGTATCCGCTCTGCTAATTGGGGCCCTGTCATCCCGCCAGGCATCATTACATCGCTAAACAGAAGATCGAATTGCAAGCCCTGCCGAGTGACTCTTAATGCCTCAACGCCATTTGCCGCAGGAAGTACTCGGTATCCCACTTCCTCGAGTAAGAGCTTGGTCTGCTCCCTCACAAGTTCGTCATCCTCGACGAGAAGGATCGTCTCATTTCCATAAACATGCTTCGGTTCGCCCGCTATGGATGGAACAAGCAGCAGATCGTTACTAGCATGCGGCAGGTAGAGTCTTACCGAGGTGCCTGCGCCGGACTCGGAATAGATCTTGACATGGCCACCAGACTGCTTGGTAAACCCATACACCATGCTCAAGCCTAGTCCTGTGCCCTTCCCCCGAGGTTTGGTTGTGTAGAAGGGTTCGAACACGCGATTCAGGGCGTCTGGCGCAATGCCAGTCCCAGTGTCCGTAACGGATAGGAGAACATATTCTCCAGGGGTCACATCGGGATTCAGATTGGCATAGTTCTGATCCAGGTATGCTGTAGAGGCCTCCAGAAGGAGGTGGCCCCCGTTGGGCATCGCATCGCGTGCGTTGATACATAGATTCAACAGGGCAGATTCCAGCTGACTCGGGTCCGCAAACACAGACCACTTTTCGTCGTGCCGATTCACTTCAATATGAATATTCGCAGGCAGAGTCCGACGTAAGATTGGCACCATTGATTGTAATACCTCACCTACGTGAACCGTCACCGGTTGCAGGGCCTGGCGACGGGCAAAAGTGAGAAGCTTGGTGGTGAGTTCTGCGCCTCTCCTGCCGGCAGTCTGGATCATCCCGCTCAAGCGCTGAAGATCTTCTCGTCCCTGAGTCGCTTCTGTCAGCATCTCTGAGCTTCCAAGGATGACAGTCAAGAGATTGTTGAAGTCGTGGGCAATACCACCCGTCAATTGTCCAATTGCCTCCAGCCTTTGGGCGTGAGCAGCCTTGGATTCGGTCTCAAGCAAATGCAGTTCCGCGTGCTTACGCTCGGTAATGTCTCGCTGAACACCAACGAAATGGAGAATCCTTGCGTTCGCATCAGCCAAGGGCACGATGTCCATCTCGATCCAGAATGGTCTTCCGTCTTTCGTATAGTTGATAATTTCTGACCTCAGAGGAAGTCCGCGCTCCAGAGCACGGCGAATGCGGTCCAGTTCCGCACGGCTGGTGTTGGGCCCCTGAAGAAAGCGGGGAGAGCGGCCGATTACTTCTTCGCGGGAGTACCCTGTAAGACGCTCGAATGCGTCGTTGACATAGATAATCCGAGGTCCTGGCTCGTCAAGTGATTGTGCATCTGTTATCAAAACGACATCATTCAAGTGAGACACAGCCGCTTCGAGCAACCGCAAATTTTCCTCAGTCTGCTTCCTCTGAGTCACATCAGTGCCAATCACGAGTATGCTCGTCGGAACTCCCGAGCCGTCACGAAGCAGAGTCCAGCGGGACTCGACAGTAATGAGGCGCCCATCCTTAGTCCTCTCTTCCAGTTCGCCAGTCCATTCACCGTACTGCATGACAGAGGAGAGTGCAGCATCAAGCACTTCGCCTGAAACATTCGTTATTTCACGGACGCGTCTGCCTAGAATTTCATCGGAGGTCCACCCAAAGAGGTGTTCCGCTCCTTTGTTCCAGAAGAGAATTCGGTGGTCGAGGGAACGAACTAGAATTGCATCCTGCGCCCTATCTAATAGCTCGGCCTGCTCACGCAGACGCAAATCGTCCCTTTGGCGCACCACTTCACCTGCAGCACGCATGGCGAACGCTTTCAGCGTTGACACGGCCAGATCGACCTGATCGATCGGCTTTTCAAAGACCACAAAAATCCAGCCAATCGTGGTTCCGGTTCCATCGACGAGTGTCCGACCAACATATGCCTCTGCCCGGAGGGAAGTTAGGATCGGAGCTTCGGGGAACATGAGGGCCAGATCTCTGGGGATGACCAGGGACCCATGCGCCAAGAGACTCTCGCAAGGGCCGCCTTGGAGCCTGTAGTGCAAAGCCGGAAGAAGCTTTCCATCGACTAATGCACAGACCGCGCGCCCTTCGTCCATGGAATCTTGCGGGAATTCCATAATGGCAGCGCCATGTGCACCGAGAACTTGCGTCAGGCTCAAAAGCAAGCGGCGATAAAAGTCAGTACCCGTACTGCTTGAAATTCCCTCCCCAATTGTATGGATGGCGCTGCGCAGGCGCTCTTGTTCGTTCTTCGCTCTTGCATTCATGATCCCGAATGCAAGATTGTCAGCGAGCTTATGCAACAACGCGACCTCTTCTTCCGGGACGTATCGATTCTCGGCGCTATAGAGACCGAATACACCGAATGTCCGCCCATTGCCTGTCAGAGGTAATGCAACAACACTCCTATAACCGCGTTTCATTGCTTTTGCAGACCATGGGTGATAATCAGCCTCATTGCTGATATCCGGCACAATGACGGATACGCCCTTGCGAATCACCGCACCTGCTGCACCTCGGCCTTCCGGACAGTTCTCTGACCAGCTTAAGCTGATCTCCGAAAGATATCCGTCTTCGTAGCCGGCCCAACTCGCGGGAATCAATGTCTTGTTTGGGTCATCCTGTGCGTAGAGCACGGATGCCATACGGTAACCGCCGACGTCCACTGCGATTTTGCAGATCTCATCCACTAGAGACTGCTCGGACTCCCCTCGAACCAATGCTTCATTGCAACTGCTTAGCATGTGCAATGCTCTGCGAGTCGATGCGAGCTGCAAATCAGAGATCCTGTTGTCAGTGATGTCCCGCACGACACCGATCAACATCGGGTTGCTGCCGGGGATCAGCAATCGAGAAAGCGTAAAATGGGCCCAGCGCACACGCCCACCTTTGCAAATATATCGTTTGTCCCATGATGAGGATGGAATTTCGCCTCGAAGCAGTCTCGCTTTTTGACCTTCCTGGAATGCGACATCATCCGGATGCGTCAGTTGACTTGACGTCATTGTGCACAGTTCTTGCTCGGAATATCCAAGGAAACTTTGAAGCCTGTGATTTGTTGAAACGATGCGACCTTCTTCTGTAATGGTCTCAATGCCATCATTTGACTGCTCGAAGAGAGCGTGATAGCGCACCTCGAGCAGCTTCAATTCTGTAATATCCATCACAACCCCGGAAGCGAAGCGTGCCCTTCCCTTCTTGTCAAAGTTGACTTTTCCTTGATCCAAGGCAACTCGTATCGATCCATCGGGCCGGCGAACGCGGTACTCAAGACATACCAGATCACCCTGCTTGCTCGATCTCTTCAGAGCGCAGGACCGAACTACGTGCTTCCGGTCCTTGGGATGAACGAGCCTCAAGAAGGATGCGAAATTCCCTCCAAATTCTGACGGCTTAATGCCGAAGAAGGGAAAAAGCCCTTTGGACCACGTGAGCTTGTCTCGAAACATGTCAAATTCCCAACATCCCAGTGGGAGGATCGTCTTGAGAGGCTCTAGTGCAGTTTCATTCTGCGTGCACGGTTGGACACCGTTCGGGCGTGCGATTTTTGCTTTCGACACATCTTGATGCTTCACGGACAAGCTGGTCGGCTTCCCTCTCTTGGCTTGTGCGAGATGTGCGTTTGGACTTTCTTCCCCTCGAAAAATTCCTCGCTTGTGAGAGGAGCTACTAGTTTTCTTCTCCGACATCGGCTCCAAACTCCATCTTCTGTATCTGCCGGAACTGCGGGGATAGTAGCACACCCCCCATAGCAGTGAGAGCAGAAAACGGCGCGATGGGGGTACCAAAGGGATGTCGGATAAGCGTGATGCAAACGGGGCTCAGATCATTCCCCCTTGTCATCCAAGGCCAGGAATACTCACTTCTTCCCAATCACGGCCGTTCCCAGCAAGGCCCTCGCCGGGTATTGAGTCCAGCTCGCGAGTACGCTTATTCACCGCTGCCCACCCAGGGTCTCAAGGTGATCCCCAAAAGACTGACGCTACCTTGCATTACGAGCCAGCTGACGGGAATGTCTCAAATCTGGACACCCGCACGAACGACGCCACCTCTACTTTGGAGGATGCAACAGATTGTAAATAAATAAGTTGCTAGAAACTCTCAAGTCTTCTTCGGAATGGCATTGCAATTGCTATTTATGTGGCAGAAATGGACAGACTCTGAGTCGACGACCTCATTGGATGTCCTGTTTCAGCGCAGAGAGAGTTAGTACATGGCAAGGCTCGACGATCCAAGGTGCTTAGCAAGACGGAATATAGGCATGATTCGCGGCGTGATTGCGGATTCCTCCCTGGGTCTCGAGCAAATGTTCGCAGAGGAGCTTCAATTTCCTGCAAGTCAATCGATAACCACGAATCCTAGCCAGTTCAATACAAAAAGGAGGCAATAAATCTTATGGTTTTCCGCAAACTGTATGGCACAGCTGACATCGATCCAAGAGTCCTGGAAATTGAGCAAGCCCATAGGGGCAGCTTCCTGCGCAAATTGCAGACGAGCTTCAGAGATCCAAATGATAACCTTGCTTGGTTGATCATCACATGGGTACCAGGCTTCCTTGCCCTTTCGTTCTTTCTCGGAATGGGCTCCGCTATGGCTCTTGCCAGCCTGATCTCTTTCTTGATGGCCGGATATCGCCGGCGGTATTACGAGGCATGGGAGTCCTAGGGCTAGGCCGTATCCACATATAGCTTGAGTCTGAGCCAAGCGCATGCGAGGGCGGTGAAGGATCGGAAGGCCTGGATGGTTTTGCAATAGCGGGTAGCGAAGCGGCGGAAGTGTTTGAGTTTGTTGAA
>JAKAJO010000108.1 GCA_021813745.1 Acidobacteriota bacterium | reverse complement strand
GTCGCGCGGGTAGAGGACGCCGATGGGAAGCTGGCGGTAGTTGGAGGAGTCGGTGGCGTAGAGCGCGCGCGAGCCGCCATCGAAGAGAATGTCGCCGCGGAAGGTGGCGCGGAGGCGCGACTCGAGCTCGCGGTGGGCGGCGAAGGCCTCATGATCGAGCGGCTTGGCGTTGGAGAGGATGGAGAAAGTGCTCACGGTGGAATGGTAGCGCGTTGGGCGTGCGGATGCGGGCGAGCGCGGTCAGGATGGGAGCGGAGTTATGAAGTGAGCGATTCGATGAGTTGTGTGATGCCTGCAAAAGCGAAGATAAGGAGAATCCAGGATCTGGGAAATATGCAAGGAAGGTGTGGAAAAGTGCAAATCCATCTGAGGAGGGGGTGGGTATTTATTTTTGTTGGTGCGGAACGAGGGGAGGCCGGAAGGATAGGAGAGGCGATGCGGGTTGAGCAGAGAGTTGGCATAGTTTGATTGTGCGCTCTTTGAGGGAGTTAACGTGCAAACCGTGGCGGGAAATCGGCCTTTTGGAATGAGAGGGTTAGAAACTATTTTCGCTTAAGGGGCTTGACGAGATGGGCCGGGTACGGTGACGGGGTGGGAATCTTGGTGTCCAGACCCAGGACGCCAGCTGAGCAGAGGGGATGAGCGAGGCACTGTGTATTGGGCGGTGACTTGCTCTTCGGGAGCGGAGCCGAACGCGATAAGCGTTTTGCCTGGGCGCGCGTCTGAATAGGCAACAACCCTGATTTTTGCGGATCGGATGCGCAAGGATGGAAATGCCAAAGAGCAACGATGAGGCGACGTGTGTTCTTCCGTTGCAGCCTGCCGATGGTGGCGAACCATGGGATTTGACTCTCAAAGTGTTGATTGTGCTGGGGCTGGCAGCGTTGGCACTGATCAGCGTGGAAGATCAGGTGTTTTCGCCGGTAGTGAAGATGGCGGAAGCGCACCGGATGGCGACGATTTATCGGCCGAGCATCCTGTGGTTTGGTATGGGCTTTCTGTTGCTGCTCTTTCGCACCTTTCTATGGTTTGCGTATCGTCCGCATGCGGCGGCGCACCGGGAGGATGCGCCGCGGATGACGGTGATCATTCCCGCATATAACGAAGGGTCGATGGTGGCAAAGTCGATTGACTCCGTGGCGCGGGCCGACTATGACCCGGAGCGGCTGGAGATCATTGTGGTGGACGACGGAAGCACGGACGACACGTGGGAGCACATCCAACATGCGGTGGCGCGGCATGGGGCTAGGATTCGTGCGCTGCGCCTGGGACGGAACCGCGGGAAGCGAGAAGCACTGGCGGCGGGTTTTCGGATGGGTACGGGCGAGGTGTTTGTGACGGTGGACTCGGACAGTGTGGTGGATGCGCGGGCGCTGCTGGCTCTGGCGGGGCCGTTCCGAGACGAGCGTGTGGGAGTGGTGGCGGGAAAGGTGCAGGTGTACAACCAGCGGGAGGGCCTGATTCCGCGCATGCTGCATGTGCGCTTTACGCTGTCGTTTGATTTTCTGCGGGCGTACCAGTCAACGTTTGGAACGGTGTATTGCAGCCCCGGCGCGCTCTCAGCGTATCGCGCGAGTGCGGTGATGAAGGTGCTGGATGGATGGGTGACGCAGCGATTTCTGGGCGCGGAAGTGATGACGGGCGAAGACCGCGCACTGACGAACGATGTGATGCGACTGGGATATGACAGCGTATATCAGCGGGACGCACGGGTGCTGACGGTGGTGCCGACGACGTATGGGAAGTTGTGCCGGATGCTGCTGCGATGGGACCGAAGCTACATTCGCGAGGAGATCCGGTTTGCGGCGGTGGTGTGGAAGCGGCCACCGATGGCGCGCGCGATTGCACTGTTTGACCAGGTGATCACGAACCTGCGGTTTCCGATCATGCTTTCGACGATGGCGCTGCTGGCGCTGGCGGTGGCTTACGACCCGCTGGTGCTGCTGCGGATGCTGGTGTCGCTGGGATTGATCTCGTTCATCTACTCGCTTTACTACCTGCGGAGCGAGCGGTCCTTCAATATTCTTTACGGTGTCGTGTTCGAGTATTTTACGTTCTTCGGGCTGTTCTGGATCTTTCCGTGGGCGCTGGTGACTGTGCGCGCGAAGGGCTGGCTGACTCGGTAGAAGCGGCTGCGCTGAAGGCCTATCAAGCAAAGCTGGACAGGGAAGGAGTGGGCGTGCGTCCTGCTGCCTGGGGGCGGAGTGCGTGTGCCACGGGGCGGAAGAGGCGTTGAGCGTCAGCGGCAGAGGCTGTCGAGCTGCTCTGTGGGCTCGGGCTTGAAGGGTGGGTATTTGAGGTGGCGGGCGTTGAGGAAGAGGTTCTGGAAGGGGCCGCCGTTGACGACGCCCGCGTGGGGATCGAGAGAGTAGGCAGAATCGCTGAGGACACTTTCGAGGGAGGCGAAGCGGAAGCCCTGCTGATGGAGTAGATCGAGCAGGCTGGGCAGCATGAGGGTGGTGAAGCGGGTGGCGTGGAGCAGGAGGACGTTGGGGATTTCGCGGCCGAAGGCGAGGCGCTGCTCTTCGCGGCCGAGGCGGATGAACTCGGCGACGTTCTCCATGTAGCTCTGCTTGAGCCAGGCGATGGCGGCGTCGTTGTGCTGGGCGGTGCAGCGGTCGTAGGGGTCGCTGAAGTCGTCATCCTGGAAAGTGAGGGTGACCTGTGCGATGCGGTATCCGTGGTTCTGGAGCCAGGCGCGAACGCTGTCGCGTTTGGCGACGGTGTCGCCTTCGTCGAGATAGGGATAGCGGAACCAATGCCAGTTGCGGTGGCCCGCGTAGCGCTGGAGGGTGGGCTCGTTGCGGGCGATGTCGCGCTCGTAGGCGGGAGCGGTGAGGGTGGTGAGGGAGGGGTGGGACCAGGTGTGGTTGCCGATGTTCATGCCGGCATCGAGCCAGATACGGAGGGCCTGTTGCGCATCGTCGTCGTCTTCGAGATCGCTGCCGATGACGAAGCCGTAGGTGCCTTCGAGATGAGCGGCACGCAGCTCAGCGGCGAGACGGGTGACGATGCCGACGCGGGTTTCGCCGGGTGCGAGGCCGCCGGCTGAAGGCAGATCGTCAAAGGTGAGGGCGACGACGGGATGACGGCTGAGGTGTGCGTAGGGTACAGGGTGCGCGGGTTGGGCAGGGACAGAGAGGATGCCCGCGAAGGCGGAAGCGGCGACGAGCAGGCGCGTGCAGCGATGCATGAACCGGGATCGAGGCACAAAGGTATTGTCGCTTATGAAGCGGTGCGCGGTCCAAGGGTGGATAGCCAGGCGGAAAGATTGCTTGACATGAGGAGTGGCGGCTCGGGAGGATGGGACGCATGAAAAAGAGACTTCCCCTTTGGCTTTTGTGTGGCGTGATGGCGGCGGGCGGCGCGGTGTGCGGAGCCCAGTCAGCTCAGGACCAGTTGACGGTGGATGCAAAGTTGAACCAGGAGCTGGTGCGGCTGGGCGGGCAGTTGATGCTGGCCGGCAAGGCCTATGAGTATGACGAGCACCTGGCGGATGATATTGGCCCGCGGCTGACGGGGTCGGCGAACTACGAGAAGGCCGTGGCGTGGGCTGAAGACGAGTTCAAGCAGATGGGCCTGAAGAATGTACACGGCGAGTCGTGGACAATTCCGGCGACGTGGGAGCCGGAGGGCGTGGCGACGGCGCGGATGATTGCGCCGCACGAGCAGGCGCTGCACCTGGTGAGCGAGGGATGGAGCCCTTCGACGCCACCGGGCGGGGTGCGCGGCGGGGTGTTCTATCTGGATGATGCGTCGGTGGAGGGCGTGAAGGCCGCAGCGGCGAAGATCAAGGACAGCATTGTGCTGGTGGATGGCGATTCGCTGCGGAAGCACCCTGGCCAGCCTTTTGGGAAGCTGTTTGACGCGCTGGACCTGCTGGAGGGTGAGGGCGCGCGGGCGCTGGTGCTGGGGCTGGGCGCGGTGAACAATGCGCCGAGCATGGTGGGCGTGACGGACTTCAAAGGGACGGAGGCCAACATTGTGACGGCGAATCTGGGCATGGAGGACACGCTGCTGCTGAAGCGGCTGCTGGCCAAGGGCCCGGTGGAGATTGAGTTCAGCTTCAAGAACCGGATTCGCAAGGACGTGACGGTACACAACGTGGTGGCAGAGATTCCGGGGAGCGGCGACAACGGGGAGTATGTGATTGTGGGCGGGCACCTGGACTCGTGGAATCCGGGGACGGGCGCGCAGGACAACGGCACGGGCGCGTCGAGCGTGCTGGCGGTTGCGCAGGCGATTGAGGCGTTGGGACTGAAGCCGCGGCGGACGATGCGGTTCATCCTGTTTGGCGGCGAAGAAGAGGGACTGGTGGGGTCGCTGCGCTATGCGCATGCGCACGCGGCGGACGCGGGGAAGTGCGTGGGCGACTTTGTATCGGACTCGGGCGCCGAGGCGCCGAAGGGGTGGTATGTCTTTGGGCGCAAGGACGAGGCGGACGCGGTGACGGTGCTGAAGCCGCTGCTGACCGGTCTGGATGCGTGGAATACGACGGACTCGGGACAGTTCACCTTCTCGACGGACGAAGGGCCGTTTCTGGTGGAGGGGATTCCGTCATTTGTGCTGTGGACCGGCGTGGAGAAGTACATGCAACTGCACCACAAGCCGAGCGACACGTTTGACAAGGTGGATCCGCGGGACCTGAACCTGGGCGTGGCGGTGGTGGGCATGACGGCGTATGCGTTTGCGGATTCGCCGACGACGCTAAAGCACTACTCGGCGACGGAGGTGGAGGACGAGCTGAAGGGGATCAAGTCGCTGGATGAGTATAAGGATATGCAGGCGCACGGGTTGTTCTGAGGCGTGGAAAGAATGACGCGAAGGCCCGGTGGCGATGGCTGCCGGGCTTTTTGTCTTGAATGGGGGTGGAATGGAATGGTGCGCCCGGAGAGATTCGAACTCCCGACCTAACGCTCCGGAGGCGTTCGCTCTATCCAGCTGAGCTACGGGCGCGCTCCTTCAGCATATCGTACTTCGCGGATTCCTTGTTGTTTTGAGAGTGTCTCTAAGAGACGTTTGCCATCTTACGCAATGAATCCGCTAGTTTAGATGGTTGCGCAAGTAGGCCGACATCTCTTTGCAGCCATCAACTTCATACGCCGGTCCGGATTTTGAATCAAAGGCTTTCAACATTGCAACCGCGTTCGTCTTGTCGCCAAGTCCAAGATACGCAACTCCGCAGGTCAAATACGGGGTAAGCCATTCGGGCTTATCTTTTATCTGGGCCGTACAATCATCGAGCAAGGTACGGTATTGCTGGCTATTTAGCAAATCGACTTCGCGCCGAAAATCGGTGTTATCCCCACCCACCACAACTTCCATTCCCGCATTAGCTCCCGGCCCCATCGTTCTCCACTGTCCATTACAAAAGTATGTTTTGATTGGAACATTTGGGTTTAGCGCCTTGAGGATTTCGTCCAGTTTCTGATTTACGGCATCAAACGACAATTTCTCCTGATTGGCCAATATTTTGTTCATAATGTCGAGCATCTTCTTGCCTTGTTCCGTATTAATCTTGCACACAATTTTGTAGTTATTGTTGTTCCCGCTAGTAATCGGGCTACATGGCCCAGAAGCGATGTTCTTGATCGTTGTGCCATTTTGACTCCAGCACGGAACAGCCAAGAGCAAAAGGACGACTGCTGCGTAGTTCATGGTTCGTTTCCTTTGCTCGGCTGGGTCTTGCCGTTTTTCTGAGGAGAAGAGTGTTCGTAGCTGACACTGTTTCCGTTTCCTGTGATGATTGGGCTATCAGGAGCAGAGGTCGAATTGGTCGTAGTGGGGGTTGGTGTGGGCTCGGTTTGGTTGGCCTTTTGATATTGCTGAGCCAAAATAAGCCATACTGAGCCAAATAGCAATGCGCCTAATACGCCACCCAACGCAATTACAGCGACGAGCGAGCCGATGGGATGCTTTGCTCCAAAGGTTTCATATGCGGGTTTCAATATCTCAAAGGGATTCATAACATGCCAGCGAGAGGGTTGACTGTTCGATCTTTGTCCCGTGGTACCCGAATGCAGAATGCCTCAACCAAACTCTTGGAGCGTGTGACCGCATTCGCTGAAAGCTTCGCCGGTTGGAATCTTCTCAGTCTTCCTCCGCAGGAATTCTACGACAGAAGCTCGGAGAACCCACCAACAAGCGACGAATTAGCGGGACACCACCCGTCTTGGAGGTTGCTCCCAGAGAGCGAACGAACGGCTGTGTAATGTGGCAGAACCTTCCCTCGGCGGCTAAAGCCGTGCCCTTTCAAAACGAGGGCTCCGACTCGTCGGCAGACGCGGGGGAAGCCGTGCCCGTTCAAGGCCGCGAGTCTTTTCGGCTGGCTTTTCCCGGCTGCGGGCGCAGGGATTGCGTGGGGTCAGGCCTTGGCGGGGCCGGGTTCGCGTGCGGTGTCGCGCTGCCGGCGGAGCTCTTCCATAACGGACTGGATGAGGGCTTTGGCGCCTTCCATGCCGGCGAGAACGGCCTGCAAATCGAGGGTCGGCTTTGCCGGGTTGCGGCTAGAGGTGCAGTAGACGCCATGCTGGCCGACCATGATGAGGGAATCGGTGAGCAGGTCGAGGGCGACGGCGAGGCGGCCGCGCTCGGGGCCCATCATGAACTCGTGCTGTTCGAGCTCGGTGCGTTTTTCGTCAAAGACGTTCATAGATTCAAGGTATTGGATGCAGCGGGCGGGGCGCGGGGTGGAAAATCTCGCGACGCGTCGGTGCGAGGGAATAGC
>JAKAJO010000082.1 GCA_021813745.1 Acidobacteriota bacterium | reverse complement strand
ATTTGGGGAGAGTTGCCATATGCGCCTCGATTACTGATCGTCCGGTGATCGCCAAGGCAAATGACGTGATTGGGCCTGCGGAACCTCTGGAGGACTCGCTCTCTCAACGCGAAAGGCATGTGCCACATCGCTCGCAGAAGCGCAATCCGATTCATCACATCGAGGATGCCGTCACACCTCTAATGTCTCGAGATCTCGTGCGGCTTTCCGGGAGGCTTTGAGGAGCCTTCCTACTTACTAAAGGCATTTGCAAAGGCATTTTGGGGCACGGCTCTGGTGATCTATTTCGACGGTGAAGAGAGAAGTTCGCCTATACTACTGTTAAGACTGTGGTTAATCCCCCCACGGGCAGATGCTCGCGAATGCCGCCAAACGGTCCTAATTGGGAAGATCTGACGTGGACTTGGGCCTATACGACCGGGCACCAAGCTTCTGATCAGAAATTGGAGACCGCTGCGAAAGCAGCATGGTCGTACTCTCTCCTGTGCGCACGAACCTACCTAAACGATCAGGATGCGGCACGCGAATTGATGGAGCACGCTGTCCACAACGCATCCCGGTACGTTGCGCGTCATCCAGACGCTCCTCCCGAAAAACTCGTCGCCCGTATCAAAAGCGTGGTTCGTCGCCGAGCGGGACAGCTTGCGACGAGACGGAGCCGCGAATTGTCATCCGGATCGATGCTCGACATGGAATCGCTTCTCCGCGATGAACCGGAAGCCGAAAGAAGCCTTCTTGCAAATGAATTGCTCTCCCGGCTATCGCCCTTCGCGCAGGCGATCATCAACAGGCGCTCGGACGGGTACACCTGGCGGGAGATTGCAGGAGAATTGGAGATGGATCACACGGCGGTCCGTCGTGCATACTTGCGGGAGTTGGAGGCGTTGCTCCAAGAACTATCCCGGTCTGGAGATTCCCCAAGATGCGATTAAGCTGGCGCCGGTCTTCCCGCGCGGAAGATCACTTTGAGTCCTGGATTACGCAGCAGCATCAGCGACGAGTCCTCGCCGGCGAAACGCCCCCTTCCGGACCTTGCCCGGATGAGGGGTTTCTTCGGGATCTTGCCCGCAAATCCAAGAGCATTGCGCTATCTGATCCGCGGATCGATCACACGGCAAATTGTCGCGAATGCATGAGTAAACTTATTGAACTCCGGAAACAGCATCGCCCGCGCCGGCTACGGATGGCTTTTCCTGCCGCTATCACAGCCTGCGCTTTGATAGCAGTGTCGGTCGTGGTCGCGTGGCATGTGATGGGGAGAAAGGCACCGCCAGCCAATACCTCCATCGTTGCGCAGACGGTGAACCTTTGGGATGCGGGAATTGTTCGCGGCGAGCAGCCAGGGCAACTGGAATCAGTATCGTTGCCAGACGCATTGGTGAGAGTGACGATCATTCTGCCACGCCACAGTGAGCCAGGACTATATCTGGTTGCAATCACTCGCGATCAGAACGGAACCGGTGTCGTTGCGGAGGGGACAGCAACCTCGGTGGCAAATGGAGATCAGCAGCGGATCACCACGGATCTTGACCTTCGAAAGGCTAAGGCAGGACCATATTTCCTCTCGACCACACACGAGCAGGATCAGGCCGCGTACTATTACCCTCTTCAAATCAAATGAGCGCGGACTCCCTGGCAACGTCGGAAACTTTACTGGATAAACTCATCAACGCATTCGGCCCTCAGAAGCCGTGACCTCTGAAGCCATGGCCGAGGAGATGATGCATCAAAACCAGCGTGATGATCAATGCACTGAAAAGCCCGAGGAATAGAGCCAGCCGCTTCCTCTGACTGCTGATTGGTGTAAGAGTTGCAACGGCAAGCGCAGTTGGGATTTCGACCTCTGTGCTGCCCTGCATCATTCGACGCTTCTGTTGCAATCGACGTCCATAAGGCGTGAGCCCCCATGGCTTGTATACCGAGAGCGTGGTGGTTATCAGCAGCACTAGGATTGCGAGCGCAGCCTTCATAGCGAGTTCCTCCCCGATCCGATTTACGTGGGGCATTGTTCCCAACGGCAAATCCATTACCCGCTGTGCAGCACGCGCCACTGCCATGAACTGATGCAATAAAAGAAGTCCGACACAGCCGATCGTTAGAACAAGCTTCACTATCGTCCAATACTGCCGAAACAAACCCCATGAGGTTCCAAGCGATTGGACAAGCCCAGTCAGCAGCGCAGCGAAGCTGAGCGGAACGAGCAAATACAAACCGATGAGGTTCATCGACAGATAGACGCCGCGCACGGTCGACACGTCGCGACTGGTCAGGCCGGCAATACTCAGAACCAGGAATCCGGCGACCGCGCCAAGCCAGCCGACCGAAACGACGATATGCGTTATCAGCATGACCCTGCCGAGTTGCCGAGGCATTGTCGCGCTTGATTTCCCATCGACTTCGTCCATAGATTCTGTGTATCTCCTTTTCGGTGTCATCTCTCAAATTCAGGACGACGAGCAAACGGACGTTCGTATGAAAATGGACATCTGTCCGAATGGATCATATGCTGATCACAGCGATGGCGGAAGAACGCCGGCGTCGGAGAGTGCGATAGCGGACAAATTCGACGCTTTATCCGCTTTTGGTATAGAGGCAAGCGAATGATCAAGCGGACTAAGGACGCGCCGGATCGAAGAGTTGCGCGGACGCAGATGGCTCTTCGTGACGCGCTACATTCGTTGGTCCGAGAGAAGGACTACGACGACATTGCGGTGAAGGAGATCCTGGATCGTGCCGACATCGGCCGGTCGGCCTTCTATTCGCATTTCCGTGACAAAGACGATCTCCTGGCCAGCACTATCCATGACATCATCGGGCCTGTCCGCTTCGCGAAGAGGGAGTCAGGAGGCAGCCAGAGTGACAAGCTGCTCTGGTTTAGCCTTCCGATCTTCGAGCATCACGATGGACACCGCTGGACGAGTCCTTTGAAGATGGGACCGAGAGCGCGCGCCATTCTTCACGAGCGCCTGCGAAAGATCCTTGTGGGTTTGATTGGTCAGCAGGTGAAGAAGAGCCGCCGCGAAAAACGAGGGGAATCTGGCACGATCCCGACAGCTGTTCTGGTCGAGTATCTGGCCTCCACATTCATTTTGGTGCTGGAGTGGTGGCTGGAAACCCGGAGCCCACTTTCCGCCGATCAGGCCAATCACCTGTTTCGTTCACTGGTGCAATCGACACTGACTGCGAATGGACTGTAAGCTGTGCTTCGCAGAGTGGCGCCTACGGTGGGATGCGGTGTTACGATGGACAGGTGAACCGCCGGTTCCACACATTCGTCGCGGTTGCGGCCATCCTCCTGATTGCCGTCTCGCAGTTGTGTGAGCTTTTCGATCGCTGGGACACGATTGCCGACATTGGACATGACTCCGAATTCATGTTCATTGTAGTCGGCATGTGCATTGCGTTGTGCATCCTCTTGGCGTTGCTGATCGTCCAGCTTGCCAGAATCGTCTTTTTGCTTGTCATGCGGCTCTTGCGGGGCGCGGTATCTGCGGCCCTGCCGCATTCTTATGGAACCGCATATTTGCGTCTGCTCTTTTCGCCTCCTTTGAGCTCGACATCTCTCCGCATTTAGAACTCTCCTCATTTCCCCTTGCGCGTTCGTGTGCGCGTGCATAGTTGTGCGCGTGTTCCCTAATCGAACTACGACTCGCGGGAGTTTTCATGAGGTTCATTCCTTGCTCTGCTGAGGGCGAGCGATTGCTCGTTTCGCATATTGGCGCCGTTTCGGTCGCGCTTACTCTCATATTCTTCAACGGCGTTGCTGCCGCCATCGGACAGACCTCCGACGCGGACGTCGTCACCGTGCAAAGCCGCCTGCAAACATCTCAGCTGGTTACCTTTGGCCAGGTTTCACCCGTCAGCACTGTTCCGGTCAGTGCGGCCGAAGCGGGTGTTGTGACCGGCTTGCAGGTCCGTCCCGGTATGCGCGTGCGCGCTGGGCAAAGTCTGGCACATCTGAGCGGTCCCGTCATAGATTCCCTTGTGACGCAGGGCGAAGCCGACGTGCGCAGTGCGCAATCGCAGCTTGATGCAGCGGCGAAATCGCTGGAGATCGCGCGGGAACAACTCCCTGCGCACCTGACCACCCGCCAGGCAATGCAGCAGGCCGAAAGCGCGGCTGCACAGGCCCGGAGCGGCCTGGTCAACGCCCAATCCAGGCTGAATACAGTGCGACAGTTGATGACTGTGTCTTCTCCGGCGGATGGCATAGTGCTCGAACTCAACAGCGCCAATGGCGCGCTGTTGAGCGCCGGTCAGCCGATCCTGACTCTTCAGCCGGCAAACGGGTTATGGCTCTTAGCCAATTATTACGACGCGGATCTGACGCAAATTCGTGTCGGCATGACCGGCCGATTCATGCCCTCGGATGGAGGCCAGCCGGTGAGGGTCAGAGTCGTTTCCATTCCCGGGACCGTTGCCGCCGGTGGCGGCGAATCGATCGCCTTGGAGCCACTTCACTTCACCCCTTCCTGGCTCAGCGGTGAGTCTGGAACCGTGAATCTCGATCTGCCGTCACGACAGATGGTTGCAGTTCCCACACGAGCACTTGTTCTCAATCAAGGCAAATGGTTCGTGATGGTCCATACCGCTTCGGGAGATCACGCGCAGGAGGTCGTGCCGGGGCCTACGGAAGGCTGGGACACATTCATCATAAGTGGGCTTGCTCCAGGCACGAAGGTCGTGGTCAGTAATGCCTATCTACTATTCCACGCAAACAGCGCAGAGCAGTACCAGATTCCAGACTAGGAGCCATGGTGGTGTCAGAGAATACTTCTTTTCGTCGTTTGCTGATGCAGCCGCTCCTGTGGGCGGTTGTCTACGGCTTTCTGATCTTCTATGGACTCTACGCGTACTGGAAGATTCCGGTCGAGGTGCTGCCGCGCTTCAACTTTCCCCAAATCAGCGTGATCTCCCATGAATCGGGAGCCACTGCGGCAGAACTGGAATCGCAGATCACCTGGCCGCTCGAAGGTGAAATTCAGGCTTTGCCAAATCTAGTAGATGTTCGATCGAGCATGGGCAGCGGCACGGTCGAGACGGACATCCGGTTCCGCGAAGGCACTGACCCCGAGCAGGATCTGATGGCCGTCAATGGAGCCATCGATCGCGCCCGGCCAGAGATTCCAACGTCGGTCCAACCCGTTGCCGAGATCATAGGTCAGGCAATCAACGAAGTCGCAGACTACAGCCTGGAAATCCCCGCTGCGGATGATCCAGCCGAAGTGCAGCGTGCTGTCCTCGCCAACGTAGTTCCCGCTCTGCGCGCCCTGCCCGGTGTGTACCGCGTGGAAGTGTATGGCGCAGGCCAAGAAGCATTATGGGTGCAACCGGACCTTGCCGCCATGTACCGGTATGGCGTCCCCATTTCCGCGCTGGTCGCTGCGCTGCAGCAGGCGGTGGTGTTGCAGCCCGGAGGGTATGTTACGCAGGGGCATCAGGATCTTTTCATCGAGGTGCGCAGCCTGCCCGCGCACATTCAGGATCTCGAACAGATTCCGGTTCCGAGCGCCAACGGACCGATTCCCCTGCATGACTTGGCGCGTATCGTACGCGGAGCTGTGCCAACGCTCAATGCCGCGTTATTGGATCGGCGGCCAAGCGTGGCCCTGGTGGTTTTCAAGCAGCCGGGAGCTTCTACCATTCCGGTGAGTGTGAGCGTGCAACGGACACTAGCTGACACGTTGAAGCAATTGCCCAGCGGAGTCAAATGGGTCAGTATCTACGATCAAGGGCATTTGGTTCACATCGTCGGCGCCGATCTGGGCAGGAACCTGATCATCGGCGGAGTGCTCGCTATCGGCGTTCTGCTGTGGGTACTGGGCGGAGGGCGCGGCATCTGGATTCTGGCGCTCAGCATTCCGCTCTCCGTCTTGCTCGGCATCGCTTGCCTTCATGCCGCCGGACAGAGCCTCAATCTGATGACCTTGGGCGCGCTGACGATCGCCGTCGGTCTACTCAGCGACGACGGCATCATCGTTCTCGAAAGCATCTATCACCGCTGGGAGCAGGGCGATGAGCGGTGGAAAGGAATCACGAAAGGTCTTCGCGACATCGCCGGTCCAGATGTTACCGGAACCCTGACGACAGTCTCCGTGTTCATTCCACTTTTGTTTGTGGGCGGACTCGCCGGGCTCTTCTTCATCCCCTTCGCTCTGGCAATGACTGTTTCCCTGCTAGCCTCGCTGCTGATTTCGGTCAGCCTAATCCCCCTCAGCCTTGGATTTCTCAAGGCCAAGGTGCGCACCGCACCAACCTCGGCGGGCCGCGCGCTCAACTCTCTGCGCACACAGAACGAACGGCTCTTCAAGGTCGTCGCAAAACATCCGAAGCTCAGCCTCGGCATGTGCGTGCTGCTTTTGGCGGGCAGCCTGGCGGGGTTGGTTCTGGTGCCCATCAATTTTCTGCCTCTGCCCAACGAAGGCGTGCTTCTGGAAAGCTTCACCCTGCCGCCAGGCTCTTCAATGCTCGATACCGAAGGCGTGGTCATGAGAATGACGCAGCGCATAGAGAAAGACCCGACTGTAGCGCATGTGTTCGCCCGCATTGGTTCGTCGTCCAACGGCACCTACACGGAGCCAGCGTACGCAGGCGAAATCCAGATCACCATCAAGCCCAATGTCAACATGAACAGTCTCGACGAGATTAGCAAACGAATTCTCAGCGAAACCAAGACTCAAGCCGTGCAGATCTCGATCGATACTCCGACCATCGAACGTGTCGGTGAGAGTCTGTCGGGCTTGCCACAGCCGTTTGTGATCGACGTCTTCGGCAGCGACATAAACGGCTTGCGTAGCCTGAGCCAAGAAATGGTTCAGCGGCTGCGTTCGATTTCCGCGCTTACGGGGATTTTCAATAACGACGGCTATCTGATCACTGAACTGCAGATCACACCGAGAATCGAGGCGCTTGCTGCCCGTCACATGACTCCGGCAGACCTCTACAGTCAGATCCAGCCCCTACTGAATGGGGAGATTATTGCCGAGGTGCCGGAAGGCAACGTGCCGTTGGCTCTTTACGTCCGCATGGCCGGCGCACCAGACCAGTCGATGGACGATTTGTCGCGATTGCCGATCCGGACCGATGGATGGACGCCTCTGGGACAGCTCGCCGACATCCGCATGGTTCCCACGCCCAGCCAGATCCGCCATATCAACGGCGCTCGCTCGCTGGAGATTCTTGCCACTCCCACAGGCCCATTGGGCAGCACCATCGCGTCTGCCCGCAAGGCGCTCGCCGGGCTGCACATGCCCACCGGCTACCGCTATGAATTCGGTGGCCTCTATCCTCAACTCGAAAACGCGGTGCTGGGGCTGGGCGCTGCCTCCATCGCGGCTTTTCTGCTGATGCTCGCCATCATGATCCTGCAATTCGACGGTCTCCTTGTACCCGGTCTGCTGTTGCTGCAAATCCCTCTCGCCTTTACCGGTGGCGCCCTGGCCTTGCTGGTGAGCGGGGTCGGATTGAACGCAATCGGCCTGGTCGCTTTTCTCACGCTCGTCGGAATCGGCCTGAATCACGGTATCGTGCTGCTCTATCGCACGCGCCGCAACGAAGCCGAAGGCATGACGCCGGAGGACGCCGTGAAGGAAGCCGTTCACGTTCGCTTCAGGCCCATTGCGTTGACCACGATGACCGCAATCCTCGGCATGCTGCCGACAGCACTCGGTTGGGGGCAGGGTGCAGCGCCCGAACAGGGTCTTGCTGCCGTGATTCTCGGCGGAATCCTGTGGAGCGCGTTGCTCAGCACCAATCTTCTTCCCGCGCTCTACCTGCATATGCGCCGCCGGCAAATGGCAAAGGAGGGACAAGCATGAAGTTGCAGCTTCCAACCAGGGTGAAGAGTTCAGCCGCCATCCTGATAAGCCTTGCTCTAGGTGGCTGCGCAACCTACAAGCCCCGCCCTCTGCCGCTCGCGCCGGATTTGACGAGCGAGGCACAACTGACCGTCCCGGCCACGCGGCTTGAAGTGCCGGGTCTGGCGCCGCACGTCATTTCACCGGAGGGGCTCGACGTGACGGACGTGATGATGCTCGCCGTCCTCAATAACCCCGACTTAAAAGCGGCGCGGCTTCAGGAGAATGTCGCCGGTGCACAACTGCTCGAAGCCGGGCTGCTCCCGGACCCGCAATTTGGCGCCAGCTTTGCCACATCGGCACTGAATTACGGCGGCGTGCTCAGCTTGAACCAGGACATCAAGGCGATCCTTACCCGAGGCGCGGCCAAGGCGGTAGCCAGAGCATCTGGAGCCCAGGTCCATCTCAACATTCTGTGGCAGGAGATTCAGGTTGCGGAAAAAGCCCGCGAACTGTTTATCCAGGCGCAGAGCGACGATCGCCTGTTCGAAGTTCTCCAGACAAATCGAACACTCTTCGACGAGAATTATCACCGGGCCCAGTTGGCCATGGAACAGGGTGACGAGACATCCACCACCGTTGCCTCGGATCTGACCCTGGTAAGCGACGCCGATACAACTCTGCGGCAGCTTCAGATCGATATCAACCTGACCCAACATGAGCTCAACGCCTTGCTCGGCCTGGATCCGGAAATAAAGCTCCATCTGATCGGCCAACCGCAACTTCGCTCCCTGACGCGATCGGCTTTCGAAGAAGCTGTATCTGCGCTTCCTCGCAAGCGCGTTGACTTGTTGGCTCTTCAGGCCGGCTATCAAAGCCAGGAGGAGAGCCTGCGCCGCGCGGTGCTTGCGCAGTTCCCATCGCTCAGCGCCGGTGTCGATCTTGAACGGGATCCCGTGGAAGGTGTGAATGCGGTCGGTCCGGAAGTTACGCTCACGCTGCCTCTCTTCAACCGCAACCGGGGCCAGATCGCTGTTCAGCGTGCTACTCGTGACTTGCTCCGCCAGCAATATCAGGCCCAGTTTGATGCCGCGGTCAGTCAGGCAAACCAGATCTGGAAAACAGCAGAGATCATGACCGCTCAACTCAAGGATCTCGATGCCCAGTTGCCACCGCTGAAGAGTACTACAATTTCAGCGGAACAAAACCTTCGCCAAAACGACCTTGATGCCGGGCTTTATGTGACGGCTCAATCAAATCTCTTGGCAAAACAGGCCGAGGAGATTCGGTTGCGGGCTTCACTCGAAAATGCCCGGTCCGCATTGTCCACTGTGTTGGGACTGCCTTTCGATGCTCCATAGGCTGCATCTCTTCAACACAGCGATCCGCACAAAAGCGCGACAGAGGAATGCATTAGCGATTCGACTCGACCTTTCAAAACAACAGGAGAGACTATTTGATGAATTTCTGTAAATGTTCGATCATTGACGACCTACGAACCGCTGGGCATACACCGAAGATGATGCTCGGGGTGGTGTTTGCGCTCACCCTCTCGTTGGCTGGACTGCCGTTAATTGCACAAGATGGCTCGCAACCGCCCGGCGCTCATGTCGCTTCGTCAATCGAGGAACTCAGCCATCCTTCCATAACCACGGACAGGTCTCATTCAGGATCAGACGCGGCGAGCAGGGATCAGTCCGCGGCGCCCCAACCTATTTGCGGTATCACGCATTTGGGTCGTTGCCTAGAGGATCTCGGCTCGGATGAAAGGGGCGTCTTTACAAGCCCATTTCGTGTTCAGCCGAGAGACTCCTACTGGTTGATGCCCTTTGGCGCTGCGACAGGGCTGGCTTTTGCCTACGACGCCGAGGCTTCGAAAACCCTCGGGGTGGACCAGAACCGCACCAACATTGCCAACAACATCACCAACTTCGGCTCGTACTATGCCACAGGCGCGGAGAGTGCCGGAGTCTACTTTCTCGGCTTGGTCAGGAAGAATCCGAAACTGGCCGAAACCGGACGCCTCAGCGCAGAAGCCATCCTTGCATCAGGAACAGTGACCATGGTGATCAAGATGGCGGCCAATCGCCAGCGACCCCTGCAGGGAAATCGGCAAGGAGACTTCTGGGTGAACGGCACCAGCCACTGGGAATTCGACTCGTCGTTTCCGTCCGACCATGCAACCGCGAGCATGGCCCTGGCTCGCGTCTTTGCGGGCGAATATCCGCATTGGTACATCGCGATTCCTGCATACGGCTTTGCCGAATCCGTGGGCATTTCTCGCATTCTCGCCAACCAGCATTTTCCGTCGGATGTGCTCGTCGGGCAGGCAATAGGGTTTCTCACTGGCGGCTATGTTCTCCGCCATCATGCCCTCTATTGTTGCGGACGGGAAAACAAACTATCGACCAAGATCATGAGTACGATCGATCCTATTGCCGACCCGCGGACACACGCGGTGGGTGTCTCGATGGAAATCCCATTGGGCCGGTAGGACCATTGTCGATTTGCGAGTCACGATGGTCAATTCCTAACGGCGTGAGTATCGGAAACAAAGCGACCTGAGATTGAGAGAGTCTTACATGGACCGAGGAGCAAGGGCGCAGCTGAGAGAACTTCTCTTTCGGATGAGTGTGATTCTGAAAGGGCTGGATGCGCTGCTGGAGATTGCCGGCGCTATCGCACTTTGGGCGGTCAGCCCAGTCGTGATCATCGAGGTCGTCCATTTCTTAACACAGGATGAAATTGCAGAGGATCCGCACGACCTCCTGGCCAATCTTCTTCGGGATGCCACAAGCCGATTCTCGCTCTCCGGTGAGCATTTCATGGCGCTTTATCTTATCGCGCACGGGGTCATCAAGGGCTTCGTCGTGGCAGGATTGCTCAAGAACAAGCTCTGGGCGTATCCGGTCGCCATTGCCGTCTTTGGCGGCTTCATCGTGTATCAGGTTTACCGCTTCGTGCTGATGGGAGGATTCGGCCTGATTGCGCTCTCCGTATTCGATCTGATCGTGATTTGGCTGATTTGGCTGGAATACCGTGCAATGAAATTGAGAGGTATCGGTTGAACCGGAGAAGTGTCGCTTGCCCATCTTCCTTGTAAATCATTGGAGTTGCGGCGGCGCAGCGAGGTGATCGAGGCGAGCGATGAACATCGAAACTGGCTGTTCTCATCCCGAGCGGCCGTGGTCTCAAAAGACAAACTTGGCCGCCAGTTGGACAAGCCGGGGAGAAGCCGCATTCACGATCTGGCCAAAAGTACTGTCGTTGATGTTGCCGTCCACCGCAGCCGGCCCGAAGAATTGTGCGTGATTAAGCGTGTTAAAGACCTCGGCGCGGAATTCGAGGGACTTGGCTTCCGTTAGCTTCACATTCTTCTGCAGGGCCGTATCGAAGTTGTCGATTCCCGGCCCGGCAAAGTAACGCCGCCGTGTATCACCCATCGTGCCCAGCGCCGGAAGGCTAAAGAGTGCAGCATTGAACGCAGGCTTACCACTGCGCGGATTGAAGTTGATGTCGAGATTGCCCGCCGCCACGTTCGGCGTATCGAGTCCATTGTTGTTGATGCCGTTCGGAATCGAGCCCAGCAGCGAGGTGTCGTTGTTGTTGTAAAGGGTCACCGGCATGCCCGTACCGAAGCGCATCACGCCGGAGAGCGTCCACCCTTGCTTCCAGCGATTTCCGCGCCGGACGAGACGATCGACGGGAAGATCGTAGTTATAGTTCACAACGAAGTTGTGCCGCATGTCGAAGGCCGAGAGAGCGCGCGTCAGGCCAGGGCCGGCAGGGTCCACCTCCTCGGCGAGGCTCGATGAGTCGTCGAGGGCTTTGCTGTAGGTGTAGCTGGCGACGAACTCCAACGATTTGCTTTCGTGGCGCAAACTGACTTCGAGCGCGTTGTAGCTCGAATTGCTGATGGTTTTCTGATACGAAATTGCGCCGAAGTTTGCGCCGTATGGCCCACGGACCAGGACCGATTCGCCGTCGGCCCTGGTGAAAGTTCCGGTCTCGTTGAAGGGGCCGCAGGTCGGGGTTCCAGTCATCACCTGGCTCGCCTGGCTGACACTCAGACACCGCGCGGGATTGCCGGGATTGGCCGGGGTCAACACGAGAAGATGATGCCCTTGAGAGCCGACATAACCCACGTTGAAGACGGTGCCGGGCGCAAGTTCGCGCTCGATGGAGAGCGTGTAGCTCTCCGCATACTGCGAGACATTCTGAGAGTAGACGGCCGGAACGCCGGTAATCGGAAAATATTTCGACCAGTTAACGGATGTGTCGGGATGGCTCGGCGAGGCTCCGTAGGCGGCAATGGGAGAAGGAAAGGGCTGGCCCGCACTTTGGCCGGTCGCAGCCGCCACAAACGGAGTCGAGAACAGTGGCGACAAGCTGCTGTTGTAGTCGTAGCCATAGGGAGGGTTGGCGCTCATGATGCTGGCAGAGAGTCCTTCAATCGCCGTATAGAACTGCCCGTAGCCGATGCGGATGCTGGTCTTGCCCGAACTCCCAAGAAGCTTGTCCAAAAGTCTGCCCCCCGCAGGGGTTGGCGACCAGGCGAGTCCGACGCGCGGAGCGAAGTCGGTGTATTTCGTTGGGGCAAGGGTGCGCGAGATTCCCGCGTCCCCGGGAAAGACGATGCCGGTCGGCGCTCCCGGGAAAACTGCCGACTGACGCCCCGGAATGAGGGTCTGAATCTGGTTGTATTTTTCATACCAGGGAGGAAGCAGATCCCAACGCACACCGTAATTGAGCGTCAGATCCGGCTTGACCTTCCAGCTATCCTGGCCATATGCGCCGATGTATTTGTTGCGAAGATAAAAGCTCCGCGAATCGCCCTGCCGGTAGTAGCTGGCAATGCCCAGCAGGAAATCGGCGAAGTCGGAGCCGGTCTCCGAGCCTGTGAACTGGAACGAGCCATTGAAAAGTGCGTCGGGGTTGACGTTCACCTGATCGATATGGAATCCAGCGCCAAATTCCAGCGAGTGCGTACCGATCACGCGCCTCAAATCGTCGCTCGCCTGCCATGTATTGTTGGCTTGCGTAAGGCCAGTGGTGTCCACGCCAATGGTGAAACTGTTGAAGGCCACGTTCTCGATGCCCTCGATGTTTGGAGCCAGAGGCACGATTCCGAGCGTGCCCGCTCCCTCGACGAAGCCCTGTGAGGCAAGCGTCGGGCCGACTCCGCCGACCGGCTGACCGGCGACATTGGCGAACCGCATGTAGCTGGCGTGAAGCTGATTGACGGTATCCGGCCCCAACGTCTCGGTCGCGCCGACACTCAGAAGCTGCGCGCGGCCCGTCGAAACCGCGTTGAAGCCGGGAACATTGGCGCCGCCCTGTTCCGTCGGATAGGGATCGTCGCTGCTGAAATCGTCCACGGAGTAATAGGCGGAGAGCGTTCCGAGGCGCGAAGAGGTGTCGATCCTCAACGCCCCCTTGTCGTCGCGCAGCGTCATGGCATACGCCGATGTCGTGAAGGCGCCCGCACCCTGGTTCGGTTGCGGAATGTATTTCAGCAGCGCCTTGGCCGGCGCGGACCAGGCTCTCGCGGGAATCTGCGCATTTGGGAAAACGCAGGTGCTCGAACTCGTGCAGCCAGCAGCGTAATATGGTTCGCCTGCGGTCACTGAGTATCCCAACTCCTGCGTCAGTAGGTTGGACCAGTACGATCCGGTCACCTTTCCCGCCAGGATACCGGAGTCTCCCGAGAAATCCCCGTCGCGTTCGGCTGGCGTCGACACGGAGATCAAGCCCGTATCCAGTCCCTCTGTCAGGCGCGTGCCTTGATAGTCGGCGAAAAAGAAGGCCTTGCCCTTGCGAATCGGTCCGCCGAGCGTGCCGCCGAATTGATTCCGGTCAAACTTGGCTCGGGTGGTCTCGAAGTAATTCTTCGCGTCGAGCCCTGTGTTGCGGAAAAACTCAAATGTGCTTCCGTGAAGTTGATTCGTCCCCGATTTCGTCGTCACCACCACCTGACCGCCGCTGAAATTGCCGTATTCCGCGTCAAAGTTATTGGTCAGCACCTTGAGATCTTCGATCGAGTCGAGATTGGGGACGATGGCAGTGCCCATATTGATGTCTTCGACAACGTCGCTGCCGTTGACCAGGAAGCCGTTCGCGGTTTCACGCTGGCCATTTACGGATAGATTGCCGGCGTTAAGATTGCCCGAAGGCAACGTGCTCGTGACGCCGGCCATTACCACCGCATTGGACTGGGCTGAGCTGGCGGGGATCACGCCCGGCTCAAATGCCAATGTGTCGGTAAAGCTCCGCCCATTGAGCGGAACAGCCTCGACCGCGCGCTCGTCCAGCGAACCTCCTGCGGAGGTTGAAGAGATGTCGATGGCAACACCGCCCGCATTCACTTCTACTGTTTCGCGTGCCGCGGCGATACTCAGTGTCAGGTGCAACGGAGTCGTCTCGGGACCAACGGTCACATTGGCTTTGGCAGGAGAAAATCCTGTTGCTGTGGCCGTAATGACGTAGTCTCCGGGAGCCAACTGGGCAAAGCGAAATGTACCTTCACCGTCAGCAACGGCCTGCGCTTGACTGTTTGTGGACAGAGAACGGGTCAAAACCGAGGCGCCCGGGATCACCGCCCCCGAGATGTCCGTCACCGTCCCGGATAAGACCTCGAGCTGCTGGGCCTGACCATTGACCGAGGCTACAGGCGCGCCGACCATTGCACAGAGAAGAAATATCCTGACTGCCGATAGGACAAGATGAAGCCGAAACATGAGGTTGCCGCCTCCATATGCGACTTATTTAGTCCTATTTAATATCCGACCAAATCGGTCGGGATGTGACAGAGGTCACAAAAGAGGGAAAACGCTGGATTTCGCCCGCTGACGCCCCTGGCAAGATCTGGGCGACAATAGGGTCCATGGCAGAGGTTTTCCCAATCCTTCATGAGAGCCGGGATCGCGGCGTCGTTCAGTCAGAGGCGCCAAAGCTCATACTGTGGTTACAGGTCATCACGCTTGCCTGGATGGCAATCGAAGCGGGGATCTCGCTCTACGCCGCGGTAGCGGCACACAGCATTGCGCTGCTGGCGTTCGGGTCGGATAGTTTGGTCGAACTGCTTTCGGCGGGCGTCGTTCTTCTGTCCGTCGGCCGAACCGTGTCCATTTCGCAGGATCGGGCTGCTCGTTGGGCCGGATTTCTTCTTTTCCTGCTTGCCGCAGGAGTCGCGATCACTGCAGCAAGGGCGTTGCTGATTGGCGTTTCTGCGAAGGTGAGCGCTGCCGGCATCGTCATTACGATCGCCGCCCTTTTGGTGATGCCGATTCTTGCTTGGTTTAAACGAAGACTGGGCAGGACAACGAACAACCGCGCTCTCATGGCCGATGCTGTGCAATCGGCAACGTGTGCGTATCTCGCTGCGATCACGTTGGCCGGTCTGGTCATCAACGCTGCCTTTCATATTGGCTGGATCGATTCGGCAGCTGCTCTGGCGGTGTTGCCAGTTCTTGTGATCGAGGGGAGAAGAGCGTTTCAAGGCACCCCGTGTTCGTGTTGCTGAATCACTTGCGAGCAACGATGTACGAACCGAGAACAGCCACTGCGGCGATTGCCTGTGCCGCCAGAGTTTCGACCGTCGGAAACACCGAAAACCACAGCCCCATCCATGATGGAATCCTCCCAACAAGCAAAGGGATCACCGTAACGGGCAGCCAGTGGGCGAACTGCATCTCCTGGGCCTGCTCTCCGACCATCACGAGAAGTACAACTCCAAGCAGCACGCCGGTAAGAACGAGCATTCGCCGGTAGGGCAACTTCCGGTGCGCAAGGAAGGTCAGAATCGCGACAATGCCGGTCAGCAACAGCCCGATCTAACACGCCATAGAGGACCGGCGCGCCGCCCAGCTTCAGCCGGTAACTCTGAAGAAAGAGCACGACTTCAACGCCCTCGCGATAGAAGGAAGTGAAGCCAAGCAGAATCATTCCGAGTACGACTCGACCGCCGGAGTTCATTTTGTCGCGCGAGCTTTCCAGAAGCTCACGCTTCCTTTTGTTATGCAGCGAAATCCAGCCGGTCCAGTACATGCGATGGAAGAACCAGTTCATCACCACGAGGAGGACGAGAACCGCGAGCAAGCCGGTCGCCGCCTGAACATCGAGTGCGTTCATGCTCTTCGTGAGGTCATCGACAATGCACACGGCAATAAACCATGTAACAAGCGTGGCCAGGAACCCCGCAGCCACACCCGCCGCAACGGGCCGTTGGTACGACTCGCCCGATTTTGTCATGCTGGCGGTGATGGCCGACAAAACCAGGACGCATTCGAGCCCTTCGCGAAAAACGAGCACACCAATGTCGAGGATTCCGACTGCGGAACCAGGGTGGTGCGCTTCCGGATTGGGATCTCCGAATGCAGCGATACCTTGCCAGACAAGAACGCCAAGGACCAGAAGGGCGGCGGTGACCAAGAAGATGCGAAACAGAACCTTCAACACTGGCGAAGTCTGGCGGAGTGCCGAAGTATGCCGTGCAGTCCGGTTGGCGAGGCATCGGTTGTTGGTGATCATTTGACCTGCGCTTCCAGAACCATTTGTTCCTGTTTGTTCCTCTGTCGCCTGCGCAGACGGAGGCGATGAAGGAAGAAGAAGGCCGGTGAGCCAAGGCCGATCCCCCAGTGGATAATCGATATGACCGGCCGAACGGTGTCGCTTCCGATGTAATAAAGCAGGTATCCGGTCACGATCAGGACAGCAAATACTCCGGCGAATATGCCGCCCGACCAGCGGCGATTCTTACGCGGCCATGCAACCGTGATATGCGTGCCCCACAGCAGGCCGAAAATCCATATGGAAGCAAAAGCAAAGGCTCCATGCAGGCGCAGCCACCACGGGGTCAAGGGGTTTTCCACCGGGCCAAAGTCGCCCTGTTGGACAAGGAAATAGTGATACAGGAGCCAGAGACCGCCAGAAAGCCAGATTCCAATGCCAATGATGTAAAGCTGCCAACGCCGGGAGCGGCCGAGCCGGACCGTTTTGTGAATTCCGCTCATTGCATCTCCGCTTCTTCCGCTCCGATGTACTGCCAGTCCTTGCTGGGATCCTTGACGTAGGCAAAGGCGCTGAACTTCCGCAGCACCTCTGCGGTCCGTGCGCCTTTGGCCATGACGATTTTGGTAAGTGCGTCCGCTGCAATACACTGTTCGGCGATGACACAAACGAACCGGTCTTCAAGCACGGGCGAGCGATGCGAGCCGTCAACATGCGGACCACAGAGATCATCACGATGCCGGCGTCGCGCCAGTACGGAACGCGAACCTGCCGCGCTGCCATCGGCCAGTTCGAGCACCGGAGCACCACAATCACCGGACGGCGCTCCGAGCCGAATCGGTTCCCCTTCGATTCCCAGGACCCGGATGTCGCCGCCTGCGTTGACGACGGCGCGAGAGGCGCCGCATGCGGCGAGGCATTCTGTAGCGCGGTCCACGGCAAAACCCTTGGCGATTCCGCCCAGATCAATCCAGAGCGGACGATGAAACGCTACGCGAGAGCCGGGAAGCAGCTCGATGTCGCGCCATGAGCCGCTTTGCGGCCCAGACTCTTCCACCGGGGCCGGAAGCATCCCCCACTTCACGAGTTCCGCGCCGACGGAGATGTCAAAGCAACCCGCGGAGGCTTGGGAGAACTGTTGAGACTGTTCGAGAACGAAGTATGTCCACGGATGCACTTCGACCTGCCGTCGCGCCGCGTTGCAATTAAGCCGGCTGATCTCGCTCGCCGAGTCGTGAAAGCTCATGAGCCGGTGAACCGTTGCTATCTCTGAGAACGCCGCATCGAGGGCCCGGTGCGCCTCCCCCTCCGCTAGACCCTCGACGCGAATACTCACGATCGTCCCCAGCCAGGGCTGCGCCCGCTCAGTGGGCCGATGACTTGAGCACAAGTTCATAAGTCACCAGCAGGCGCTCGACGCCGTCCGTGATGTGTTTCGAGGAAAGTGTGGCTCCCGAGATGTTGCGGATGCTTTTCCCAAGCTGCAGCTTCACACTCCCATCCCTGCCAAGAAACTGCTTCTGCCATTCGGGATTGCGAATCTGATCCCCGTAGGCTTCGCGGTATTCCAGAATCTCGATTCCTTTCACTGCGCCGTGAGCGTCCAATCCAAGTGCAAACGGAATATATTCGTGCTTCCCTACAACCTCGTCGGCGATGAACCAGCCGCCGGTAGAAACCCTCCATGCCTTGAGCTGCTTACTCAAAACGTGAACACCGGAAGCGTGTTCAATCGCCTTCACCTGTTCTTCTGTGAGCGTCACGGGCACAGATTGAAAGGTTGCTCCGGGAAACAGTTGGGCTTGCGCCTGTTCCACGGAGAGATAGACCGTTGCGTAAGCCGGCCCACCGGCCAAAACGATCCCCGCCAACGGCAGAAAGACTAATTTCGATCTCATGATTCGTCCTCAGAAATACCAACCCACCTTCACGCGCACACGATACTTCTCAAAATCGTTGTCGTAGTCTCTGCCATCGACGACGGCGCCGGATACGGTTGCCAAGTGCGTCGTAGCCCAGGGCATCTGCTCGAAGAAGCTGCCTGTCGCAAAAAAGTGCCTGCCTCCGTGTCGTAGTCTCTGCCATCGACGACGGCGCCGGATACGGTTGCCAAGTGCGTCGTAGCCCAGGGCATCTGCTCGAAGAAGCTGCCTGTCGCAAAAAAGTGCCTGCCTCCGTAATGAAGCGATGGACCGACGAAGTAAGCGTCATTGATCTCGTGCTTCCAGAAAGTCCAGCTGTTGAACTCGCGCTCATTGAGCAGTTCGGCGCCCAGCGACCAGTTCCGTATGAAGCGGTAGGTGGCCCCATAGTCCTGGTTTATGTCCGTTTCATTCAGGCTCAGGGAACCGGGATTGGCCCTCAGTTCGGGCGCATACGTGAAATTCGCCGCAAGCACAACGCGATCGTCGCGGAAGTTTTTCTGAAACAAAAGCCTGTTCTCGGTTTCGAAAAAGTCCTTGCCGGCTCGTTCCTCCGAATAAACGCCGAAGCCGAGGAAGTGTTCGTAGGGACTGAATATCCGGAAGATCGATTCGACATCCGTAGAAATGTAAGCGGTGTTGTTGTAATGAGCATTGGAGTCCGGCGAATCGTAGGAGAACGGTTCCCCCGGCGTCGTGGCGCCGAAAGGGCCGTTATGGTATGCCGCGGTCGAATCGTAATCCTGGTAGAGAGAGAGCTGGAACCGGTTGGTCAAACCATACGAAAGCTCGGTACGGTTTTCCTGCAGCCAGAAGTTGCCCTGAGCTTTGGTGAAGCGGGTAGTGGACCATTGCTCCACTTCGGACTTGCCCTTCGGAAGCGTATCCGTTGTGTAGGTAAAGCCGAAAAGGGGTTCATCGGCGCGAGTCACGCCCGGCACGAAGACGAACGCGAGGAATGCGCAAAGGACGGCAAGCCATCGGTGAGTTTGCCGAACGCCGGTTTTGGCCCGGGCAGGCGGACGTGATATGACATGAAACAAGGCGTGATTCCTGAGGAGCATTGACCCTCCAGACTTGGATTGCGCTGCTACTGGCCTTCATCGTTGCCGCGGTGAAGGTCAGCTTTATTAAGTTTTTAGCGATCTTAATGCGACACTGTCGCATTAAGATCGGGCTGATTCAGTTCCTTGGGACTTGCGATTCATTTGCGCGACCCATAAACTAGGACCAAATTGGTCGTATTTATGGTGGCAGCCGCCTGTCAACGGGGTCGCCATAGATTCTGTTGCAAGATTGTCGCAACAAGCTGCAACCCAGACGGGAACTTCTGATTATGCCCTTTGCCAACACCGAAATTCCCGGCAAGTTCCAGGCATTGCTAGCCGAGCGCGGTATCCGCATGACCGAACAGCGCCGCGCCATCCTGAATGTCATTGAGACTGCGAAGAGGCATCTGGACGCCGGCCAGGTCCTTCGCCGCGCCCGTAAACTTGAGCCCTCGATTGACCGCAGCACGGTTTATCGCACGCTCGGACTGCTCAAGCGACACGGCCTGATCGACGAACTGGACCTGATGCATCTCGACGGCGAGGCGCACTACTACGAGCGGAAGCTGAACCGGGACCACATCCACCTGGCGTGTCTCCGCTGCGGCAAGATCACAGAATTTGTCAGCGATCTCTTCGAATCGCTGAAGGAACAGATCGAAAATGATTGCCAATATCAAATCGCTGTTGCCCGGCTGGAGATTGGCGGTTGTTGCTCGAACTGTCGTACATAACAAATTCCCGCTGCCAAGCCTCAGCACAAGCGGTTGCCGAGGATCTCCCCATGGTTGTCCTTTTTGTTCTTCTGATCTTCTGGTTGGTATTCCGAGGAGCCGGCCTTGCTGGAGTGCCTGCTCTGGATACTTAGCATGATTCGGTGCGTTATGCCCTGGCGGTTATGTTCGTCTTCTTACCGTTCGCTACCGCTACTTCTATCTGCCGCAGCAGACTCACCACCTGCTCCGGCGTATAACGCTTCCGTGCCATCTTCTCTCCAGTTCTCGCTGATTCACTGGTACATTTCAAGACGGGCACTCCAGTTGGGTGGACCACACCAGCCAAGCCGGTTTGCAAAAAGCTCCACCATGGGCGCTCCACCGCATACCCTGCATCACGCCAGATTGATAGCGCGGAGCGACCGTGCCCGCCTCATCAAGAAGCCCCATCTGCCTGCAGTTCCTCGATTACTCATACCGGTTGCATTCGTCATCGCGTTGATCGACCAGTGTCCCGCGCGCCGGTGGGCCCAATACCCGTTGCTCAACGATGACAATATCTTCAGCCGCGGCGCTTCGAGCAGTAGTCGCCGCTCTCGATGCGGGCCAAATCGATACGATCCCCACAGTCCTTTTCGATCTGCACTTTCAGCGACTCGAACAGGCCGCTCAAGAATTTTGTGAGCCTATTGCAGGACAAAATGGCAATACAGAAACTGCTGTGTGGTTCCAAAAGGCGTCTCGTGCAGGTGCCGGGATGAAGAGATCAGTCGAAAGTTCGCCCCGAACTGTGCTTGGAGCGACTCCGCGTCGTACCGAACCACGTCGAGCCCGCTGCAGCGAGTCGGCCCCTCAGGACCGAAAGCGCTGACGATAATGTGGCCGCCGCGTCTTACCGCGCGAACCACCTGGCGGACGTATGCCCTCCGGTCGGCCGCGGCAGTCAGGAAATGAAAGACCGCGCGATCGTGCCACACATCGCAGGCAGAGGGTTCCAGTTCTGCCTGCGTGATGTCTGCGACAAGCCAGCGAACGCGCTCCGCCGCATCGCCCAGCCGCTTCCTGCTGGCTGCGATGGCCGCCTCTGAAATATCGAGAACCGTAAGGTCGGAGTAACCCCGCGCGAGCAGGTCATCCACCAGTGTGGACTCGCCGGCACCGATATCGATGATCGAGGCGGATACTCCGGCCCCGGCCTGCTCGATCAGGGCGAGGGATGTTTCAAGGTGCGGGCGGTACCAGCTCACCTGATCCGGCGCCTTTTCCGTGTATATCTTGTCCCAGTGAGTCTGCGTGTCCATCAATCTCAATTCTTGACCTCAGGCCAGATGCAGGTCAAATCTCTTTCTCGGATCATGCTATCGCCATTATGCCGTTGGCCAATTCTGGTTTTGTCGTCATGTTCCTCGCTTCGTTCTGGATGGGCACAAACTCGGCGGGGGCTACTTCAAGACGACAGCTCTTTCATTCACGACAGTCTCCAACAGCCTCGAACTGGCAATTTCAGTTGCCGTCTGAAGATCTTGCATCAACGCCGGCGGCAGCGTTTGCTACAGTCATTCAGCTTTTGGTGGAAGTTTCGGTAATGGACTTCCCTTCGATTCTCGTACGAAAAGCGGTCCCCGAGCAGGAGGTGGGGCCGCGCGTCAAAGGGCCTTTTGTGCGTCCTTTCACAAATGAGTCAGACCAATCCTTTGGCTTGCTAGTGATGTGATGTCGATCACCGACCAATGGGTTCCCTACACGCGATAAAGAGGACACCTGAGCAGATAGGCATGGCGTATTCCGACTGCTGGGTCGGGATTCTCTGCAAGACGAGTGTGCCTGAGCCCATGCTTCTCCTGCTCCCCCGGAGGATGTTATGGGTATGCGCAATCCTAAGCAACGTGCACGTCAAACGGCGTTCAAGATCACAATCGCCTGTCTCGCTATCATCCTGATTCCAACTCTGAGCGGGTGCGGCGGAGGATCGGGTGCCACCCCGACCGGAACGAATCCATCTCCGACGCCCGCCGCGAAGACGGCCGTTCAGGTCAACATGGGCGACTCGCCTGCCGACTGGATGCTGGCCTTTTCGATGAACATCACATCGATGTCGCTGACCGGCAGCAACGGGTCGGCCACCGTAGTCTCGACCTCAGTGCCCATGGAGATGATGCATCTGATGGGTACGATGCAGCCGTTGGCGATGATCAACGCGCCGCAGGGAAACTATACCGGCGCATCGGTAACCATCGGCTCGGCCACGGTCATGTACATGGATCCCACTACGAAAGCGCCAGTACAGGCCACAATATCCGGCCCAATGACAGGAACCATCAGCTTCAGCAGCCCGATCACAGTGGGTTCGACCCCGATGGCCATGGGTTTTGACCTCGACCTTGCCAGTTCTGTGACCATGGGGACAAACGGCAGTCTCAGCATGAATCCGGTCTTTCACGTAACCTCCGGCACGCAGGGGTCGGGCAACCCGATGGACTTTGCGGACGGCGGCATCCAGCAGATGATGGGGTCGGTCTCCAGTGTCTCGAGCAGTTCTTTCACCATGTCGTCCATGCAGGCGGCGCAGAACTTCACCTTCATGACGAATTCGTCTACGGTGTTTGATGGCACAAGCATGAGCGCGATGGCGAGTGGAATGGGCGTGATCGTGGACGCGACTCTTCAGTCCGATGGATCGCTAATGGCGACCAGGGTACAATCGATGATGGGATCCGGAGGGGTGATGGGCGGCGGCATTATTACCGCCCTTACCGGACAACCGCCAACCTCACTGACCATGGTGATGCAGAATGGTGCCGGTACCGGCATGATGTCGTCGTACTTCGCTGCCGGAGCCACCATCGACCTGAGCGGAAGCACCACCTACGAGATCGATGAGGACGGGATGGATATGTCCGGACTTCCGTTTACACCGACCTTCGATGCGAGCCACATTTATGCCGGCCAGAGCGTGATGCCCATCAGCTCCAGCGGTATGATGAGCGGGGGAATGGGCGGGGGCATGATGGGTGGGAGCCCGTTAGCCGGCACGATCACTGCTTCGGAAATTCTTCTGGAGCCCCAAGGGCTGACGGGGACGAGCACGGCGGCAATCAACAGTAGTGCGACCACCAGCTTTACGCTCACCCTGCCTTCGGATTCTGCGTTTACGACATTGACGGGCGCGACGAGCCTAACAATATTCCAGCAGCCGCAAACAACGGTCACGGGATCTGCGCCGATTGCAAGTGGATCGCCTGTCCACGCTTTTGGATTGCTGTTCTTCGACGCCGGACAGTGGAAGATGGTGGCATCACGAATTGGAGCTAACTAACCGCTTTCGGAAGCGGCAATGACACCATGCAGGACTTATTTTGATAAGAAGAATTCATACTTCTACGAATGATTGAAGGTGTCCGAGACTTCACGCGACAGCGCACGGTCGGCTTCTTGATGTTGATCGTGCGCGCGTCGGACACGGTGGCTAACAATTCTTCTCTTCGAAGGTCACTATTCGAACATATATTTGCGCTCTCGTGACGCACGCCAACTGAAGGCAAATGCCGTGAGCAAGCGACGCTGCGACACTGTCGAGACCTTTCCGCGATGTCGCCAGTTCACTTGGCCGATTCATCCACAATCGACACCACGGCCTTCTCGACCTGCGCGGCGATTAATTCGACGCCGATGCCCGGAAAGAGATCGCCTATGACGGTGGGCAACATTGTGCTAATACATGTTTTGCCTGCGATCCTGTATACGGCGATCGGGCATGGCAGCATGAGGACTGTTGCGATGTCCTTCTGCAAGGCTTCGTGGGCATATTTCGCGTTACATATCTCGATAATCTTCAGCGGCTCGTGTTTGAAGCCTTTCTCTGCCAATGTGGCAGCGACGTCGTGAACGTGGAGGACGCGAAAGCCTTTTGCGGCGGTGTTCCGTTCGACGGCACTGACTGCTTCGTCAAACGGTGTTCGTTGGAACTGTATAGCTGAACTTCTTCATCGAAAATATCCCTCCCCGCGAAGCAAAGGTTATGCTCGTCATTTTAAGCACCACGGCAATCCAATGAAGAAAAACCGGCCGTGGCAAATCGGTAAGATCTGCCGATTTGGTCTCCATAACGTTCGCGTTGGCTGATCTATACATGTGATCCGCATCACGTTTAGAACAATATTCAAGTCACAGGTTATTGCACAGAGAACTGCGAAAAGTGAAGTACCTGGGCAGGTGGGCATAAAACGTCACGGCTCTGCCCGCCTCAAATGCGGCATGCCTTTGCCTCAAATGAGGCAAAGCTCCATGTCGAATTGCCGCTAAAGCATTTATTTCCCGCTACGTAGCTCCCTTCTTCATTCTCAATGTTTGGCACACCAAGTGCACCTGAACAAAGGAAAAGAGTCCGCAAGAGGATAGCCTGCAAAAATCGTCTCGGAAGTGCGGACAAGGGAGCCCTATTGTGATTTCGCGAAGCCATCTTATCTCTTTCTTCTGTGCCGTCGGAGCGTTCTTGACGGTCCTTTTTCCGCGCCAAGCATCTGCTGTTCCTCAGTACGCCCGGAGGTACGGCATCACGTGCTACGCTTGCCACACGATCCCGCCCGTTTTGAACGAGCAGGGCTACATGTTCCAGAAGCTTGGACATCATTTGCCACCTGCCCTTGAAGTCTCGAAGCCAGTGGAGCGCATTCTCGATCTTGTCCGGAAGGAACGCGAATGGACGGTAGCGAATAATGCGTCGTTTGCGGTATCGGATTTCAACTATCAAGCGCAGAAGAACACTCAGCAGGGTCAGGGTTCAAACTCCACGTCCGCAATTCAGGTCGGCTCGTGGAATGCGTACTTTGGCGGCTGGATTCCGGACACCAACTTCTTCTACTACTCCGAATTTGACATTGTCACGAATGGTCAGACGAATCCCAACATGCCAAACGCGCATATCGGATACGTAGGCGGAACGGCCAAGAGCAGTTGGTATGCCATCGTGGGACGTCAGCATCTTGAGGTGTCGGAAGGAACCCGAGCGGCGCAGATCTACAGCCTTTTGCCGAACGCTCCTCTGATTTTTGAGAACACGGGACCTACGAATTTTATCTTCGATCAGTCCCCGGTCGGCGCCGCAGCGGGGTACACCTGGGCCTCTTCGAAGTACAGAAACATCCTCAGCGTGAACGCAAAGGTGACCGACGGCGACAACGCGGACGGAAGCGAAATTCTTGGAGCTTCAAGCAAAAACGGCAAAGACATCTGGGCCGATGCCGATTGGTGGTATGCGCCGGAGAGCGGCGTCAGTTTTATCACGTATCAGGGAAAGAAGGATCAGATCCAGAATTCGGGTCTCGCTAATCAATTCACCTACAACGCACGCATACGGCGTGAAGGCGCATTCGCCAACTACATGATTGGCCGCGACAAGGTCGATCTGTTGGGCGGATTCCTGCATGGGAACGACGACTGGCAGGATCCTGCGACCCAGGCTCCTGGGACGTATCTGACCAATGGCGGATTTGGTGAAGCGGATTATTACATCTGGCGGGGGCTGGCGCTGGCTGCCCGGTACGACCGTCTCAGGCAGGACGTGACTGGAGGAGTACATCCGACCAATCTTGAGCAGTGGCAGGTAGGCGCGGAAAAGGCGTTCACGCCGATGGGCAACATCGTAGGACGCATTGCGGCGGGGAACTCCCACGGCATCGACCCGGTCGCCTTTACCGGCAGCGCCACCCGGACCTTTGAGGCGGATATTCAATTCAATTTTTAGCGGAACAAGCGAGGAGAAGCATGATGAAACAGACTGTTCTATGGCGTTTTCTTTTGGCGGCCTCCTTGACCGCGTTATTGGCAATCGCCACTTCGGCCGTCGCCCAGTTTGGGAGCCACGAAGACGAAGTGAAGGTTGACGTCAGTTCTTACCCGGCTGATGTTCAAAACGGCTACAAGGTATTCGCGAACAAATGCTCCGAATGCCATAGCCTGACATCCAGCCTGAAGCAATCACGTTCGCCGGAAGGATGGACCGAAGAGGTCCACAGGATGCAGGCGATGGCGAGCTCTCACATCAACAACAATGAGGCCGACCTGATCACCAAGTTCCTCGTCTACGACGAGGCTCATCGGAAAGCCGTCGCGCGCGAAACGGCCAGCGCCGCGGCCGGTAGTTCCCCTGAGGAAGCCGGGAAGCAGGCGTTCGAATCTTATGGCTGCTCATCATGCCATTCTGTGGCTGGCGCCGGCAATACAAGTGCCCCGCTCGACGGAATTGGGAACAAGCGCGCGGCCGAAGAGTTGAAGAAGCTCATTGCCTCGCCGCCCAGCGGAAGCACGATGCCCGCAATGGATGTACCGGCTAAGGACCTTAATAACTTGGTGGCGTATTTGCTCACGCTGAAATGAGATCAGCCAATATGGGCGGATGAGAGTTACCTCTTTTGTCCGCCCACACTTCGCAGGACGCAACATCCCTGGTAAAAAGTGAAAGCCTCGCAGCCCTTGCTCCTCGGTTCGACTGACGAGTTGCGCGTTCTATGATTAATAACTGCATCCAGGGTTTGCCAGCAATAGTGCGCCGCACGCGGCGAAGGGAGTTATTATTTCAAATGCGCACTTATCACAACTAACTAACTTGTTACTCACATTTACTTACTCGCTGATATTGTAACTATCCCTCTAAATCCTCATAACGTCCTAATGCCTTCCGTGCGAGAGTAGAGTTACTGCCACCTACCATACTTCCTCAGATACAACGCAACGCGATCGCGGAGCCGGACCATCCGGCGGCCAGAGCGGTTGTGTTATCTGAATCACGTTCTTCCTTGCATGGAAGAACAACTTCGGAGGAAGCGTTTCGGTGCAGTGCATGCAACTCGGCGCAGAAGGAGAGGTATATGGCAGGTTTCATACGCAGTCGTTCAATATCCATTAGGGCTGATCATCGATGGTTGAAGACATTGGACAAATGCAGAACACTCGTAGCGGTTGTGTTGGTGTCGCTTTGCGCCACGCCAATAGCTTTTGCGACACCGTCTACGACGTTTTGGACTCCGATGGTAGAAGATATTCAGCCTTATGGCGTCCTTCATCTCGGAATCGACAACTATTTTCGGCTCTCGACACCGGTCACGAACACAAATGCGGCATTTCCGACCGATTTTACGGCGCCGACCATCGGCTTTCTTCCATTCAAGAGATTCCAGGGAGAAGTCGGAGCAGATTACTTCGGCAGCACTCCCCATCCGTGGCTCTTCAACACGAAAGTGGGCGTACCGGAGGGGTCGTTCTCCAAATACCAACCCGCACTCGAAATTGGTATCTATGATCTCGGCAAGCAATTCAACCTGAATCCCGGAGAATCGCGGCTGGATTTCGATGTTGTCTATGGTGTAGTCGGCAAAACGTTTCCGAAAGTTGGACGTGTAACCGCGGGCCCTTACATTGGCAACCACGCGGCAATGATCTCAAGCAGCGGAAAGTCCGAGAACGTCGGCTTCATGACAGCTTTCGATCACTCCTTTTTCCCGGTTTCCGGCAAGGATGGATCGGTTGAATACAGCAAGGTCGTCTTCGCCGCCGATTACCAATCCGGGAAGAATGCGCTTGGGGCGGCAGGAGGAGGTCTCTACTACTATTTCACCAGTGACATCAGCCTCCTCGTCGGTCCCACCTTCTTCAACGACAAGGATCTCAATGGGAGTTGGAGACTGAGCACGCAGCTCGACATCAATCTGCCCAAGCTGAATCCGAGGAAGCTCTTTGCCAAGTTGAGAAGCAGATAAGGAGCAGGGGCGCGCCCCAGTGCCCCGGTCAGGGGACACTTGATACCTCGGTATGTTGCTTTGTTGTGGCGATGCCTTGGACCGGCATGGTGAGACCGCGAGCGAAAGTGATTCCGATTTTAACGTCGGCCATCAAAGCTCGCGGTCGAATTGGAGTGAACGGAGGCGATGCCGGCGTCACAGCACCGGCATCGCAGCTATTTCGATATGGAGTCGGTACCGCCAGCAGAGGCCGCCTGTTTCCATTGATCTTTGATCTGTGGAGGCAGTTTGTCCATGTGACTCAGAAAGGTCGTAAGTTGCCAAATCTGCTGATCGCTGAGAACCTGTTTCCATCCCGGCATCCCACTGAGGCGCACTCCGTGCTGGATGATGTAGAAGTTCTGATTCTCCGGCATGTCCGGAGCGTCGTTCATGAATTGAGGCGCTCGCGGATAAAGTGCATTGGCAAACAGTCCGTCCGGCTTGAGGATGTCTCCGTGACAGCTGGAGCAGTTTGTCTGGTAGAGCTTCATGCCCGCGATCAGATTACCGTTCGTCGGAGGAACGGGGTTCTTCAAGTCCGGCGCGGCGCGATCGACTGCAGCATCCAGAGCGGGCATCGCTATCGCTTTTTCGACGGGGCTCACAGCAATGTCCGCTCTGGGATTGACGAAGCCGAACCGTACATACATGAACTCCACCGCCAGAACGGCCACGCCAGCAACAATGAAACCAAACCAGAATCTGCGCATATGAGAATCCTTTCAAGATTTTTGAAATGCTAATACCAAACCCGGAGCCCGAACACGAGCTGCGAATCGCCAGTACTCTCGTGAGACTGTTGGGCATACAGGGCCGAATTGCCATACAATCCGTGATAGGCCCAGCCGACGTAGGGCGCGAATTTCCGGCTGAATTCATATCGCATTCGCAGGCCACCATCGAGATCTGAGAGACCAGAGCCAGATTTCCGGGCCGGGTCGTCCTTGCTGTAGAAGTTCAACTCTGCTTCCGGCTGAACAATGAGTCTCTGTGTCAGCAAGACATCGTACGAGCCTACGATGCGTCCAGCAACGTGGCCATCGTCGCGAATGTAGAGGGTGGGAGCAAGCTCAAAGAACCATGGCGCTAGCCCCTCGATCCCTACTGCCGCCCACACACGACGTGGACCTGAATCCAGGTCGGCACGCACTCCAACTTGTCCGTCGAAGTACCGCAGCCGCGGAATGGGGCGGTCGTACAGAGCTTCCTGATCGCCATCCCGGGCTTCATGGTTGCCATTCGCGCCGCCGCTCTCTGCGAAACCCTCCGACTTCAGCCAGAGACGGTTTAAGTCTCCACCGATCCATCCCTCGCCGTCCCAGCGGAAATCCGTTTTGCTGGCGCCGGTCCGACCTTCCAACTGATCGAAAAGCACGTGCACAAAAACTTGATTGTCGTTCATGGGAGTGTCAAAGCTGGGAATTGTTGGTGAGGCTCTGTGCGGCAATTGCGCCGATGGTTGTTTCTGTGCCTTGAGTGCACTCGAGCAGAACAAAATCGCAAGGCATAGCGCAATCCCGCTCGGAATGGGGAGCTTACCGAATCCGCGCGCTGTCTGTGGCGGCTCTTTTGCTCTGCTCATCATGGAATCACCTCCACAGTGCGGAACATACCAGCTTCCATGTGATAGAGCAGATGACAATGGAACGCCCACCTGCCCGGAGTGTCGGCACTTACGAGATAACTGACTCTTTCAGCAGGCTTGACGCTGACCGTGTGCTTGTATGGGTTGAATCGGCCGTTTCCATTCTCCAATTCGCTCCACAACCCATGGAGATGGATTGGATGTTCCATCATCGTGTCGTTGATGAGCACGAACCGGATGCGCTCTCCAAGCCGCAGCACAATCGGCTCTGCCTCGGAGAACTTCTCACCGTCGAACCCCCAGATGAAACGTGTCATGTTGCCGGTTAGGTGCAGCTCAATCTCTCGAGTGGGCGGCCTTCCATCGGTTCCCTCATAACGGGCGCGAAGATCGGCATAGGTCAGAACCTTCCGCCCTACTTGATGAAGCCCTACGCCCGGATCGTTGAGTCGCTCGGTGACTTCCATCGCTACGTTGTCTACCTCCGGTCCGACGTGGAGATGGACAGGATTCGTCGGTTTCAGATGTGCTTCAACGCTCTTGACTTCGGGCTCCGGAGTGTTCACAAACGGCTTAGTATCGGGGCCTGGTTGCGGGTACGGGATTGTGCCAGTCTTCTGAGACGAGTTCTCTTTAGGGGACGCACCCTTCACTTCGGCCGATGGCATCGGCATGTTCATCATGCCTCCCGATTCCATCGGCATCCCGGCCATGCTGCCCGAAGACATGTCCTCTTGGGTCATCCCGTCCATGCCAACCATGTTGCTGCCCATCTGCATTCCCTTCATCCCCTTCATAGAACCCATGCCCATATCGCTCATTGGGCGAGTCGGGACGGGATCGAGAGCGGGAATAGGCGCCATCATGCCCTGCCGGGGCGCTAAGGTTCCGCGCGCAAAGCCACCTCGATCCATGGATTCCGCAAAGATCGTGTAGGCACGCTCTTCCTGCGGCTGGACGATCACGTCATAGGTTTCTGCCACGTTGATGCGGAACTCGTCTACAGTCACAGGTTGAAGGTCGTTTCCATCGGCCTGGACTACCGAGAGCTTTAGACCGGAGATCCGCACATCGAAGGCCGTCATTGAAGAGCCATTGATGAAGCGAAGACGGACACGCTCCCCCGGCTTGAATATTCCCGTCCAGTTCGCATCGGGCGGATTTCCATTGAGGAGGTAGGTGTACGTTGCGCCGGTAACATCGAGAATATCTCTGGGACTCATGTTCATCTTTGCCCAGGCGAGACGGCGAGAGATCGTTTTCCAGAAGCCCTCCTTCGCCGCGGCGGAAACGAAATTAGGTACCGTGTATCGGTGGTAGTTGTAGTAGTCGCTCTGCTCCTTTAGATTGCTAAAAACGGTTTCGGGATCGGTATCGGTCCAGTCGGACAGGAACACTACGTAATCGCGCTCCGACTCAATCGGGTCTTTGGAACGCGGCTCAATAATGAGCGGACCGATGAGGCCGCTCTGCTCCTGGAACCGAGTGTGGCTGTGATACCAAGCCGTTCCGTGCTGCTTCACCGGGAACCGATAGATGAAAGTTTCGCCGGGCGCGATGCCGCGAAAACTCAGGCCCGGAACCCCATCCATATCCGCGGGAACGCGCAGAGAGTGCCAGTGAATCGAGGTCGGCACTTTGAGGTGGTTGGTCACGGAGATGGTCACTGTGTCCCCTTCCCGCCAGCGGAGCAGAGGACCAGGAACAGAGCCGTTGACCGCGGTCGCCGTTGCCCGGCGCCCAGTAAAGTTCACGGGAACTTCATCGATATTCAGATCGAAATGCGTGCTGGACAACTCGGCAAGAGGAGTTGCCCGGGTTTCCGCCGCAGCCGGTAAGCCGTCGAGCAGAGACAGCGCCGCTCCCGCGGTGCATCCCTGCACGAACTTGCGGCGCGTAAGGGGGAGAATAGAGGAACTGTAAGCAAAATCCTCGCAATCCATCGATGACCTCACAGGTAAACTGTTCGAATCGGCCGGAGCGGAGATCGAGGGACGAAACCGATTTTGTGAGTTTGAACGAGATTCGCCCCTGATCCATCGGATGCACTTGCGGCGGGCGGGAAACGCTATATACGGAGGGAAGTTCCGGGACGCATCTCGAGTGGGGCACTCGCGAGTTGTCTATGCATTCGTCGGCGATTTGAGCATCGCGCATCGTTCGCGGCCTGTCCGGTCAGAGCGGATAACGGCGAAAGTACAAGCTGAGAAGAAGGGGGAATCTCACCACTCACGGCGGAGCCCTTTTCAATCGCGAACAACCCATTCTTGCAAAAAGTCGTACCGCAAGAAGATCCGCCCGCTACTGAGGTGGAATTGTTCCCTACGTGCACGGACATTCCATGACAATGTTCCGCCTCTTTATGACCCCTTGCCATCCCTGCATGTTGACCGCAACGGGAGTTCCCAATGCCTGTCAGCGAACAGCGCAGATCGCAATTGACCACAAGCGCCTGAGCGGTCGTCAGCGCCAATAAGACGGTCACGAGAATAGCTTTCCTCAGCATTTCTCATCGGGGCCGTGGCAAACTCAGGGAGGTGCTCGGGGAAGCGCCGAACCGGCCTGACATGTGTATAGCATGCCGGGTGCCGCGGCCACAAGGCAGTCGATGCGGCCGATCAATCCCGCTTCCTGATGCGCAGGCAGCGAACCGGCACGCTCACCGTTTCGAGACCCTGATTGGGATCCATGAACTCAATGCCGAAGCAGAACAACGACAGACCGCGGATTCAGGATGTACTCCGAGCTCGACAGAAGCGGCAAGTCTCCCGATTCGCGGAAGTCCTCCGGAAACGGCAGCGAGGTATCGACCACACGTTGCCACTGTCCAGGTGATCCCAGCTGAACCATGAATGCAACGGGCCCGCGAGAGCCGTTCACCATGACATAAAGATCGGAATCGTCGAAGGCCGCTCCTCGCAAGCAATACGCTAGGCAACGCGAATCCGAAGAAAGATCGGGGCCGCCTCTGGGGCCGTACCAATGAATGTCGTCCCGCCAGTAGCGGCTGCGGGAGATCGACGGATGGCTTTTGCGGAAAGCGATCATCTTTTTGAAAAAGCAAAATACGTCCCGATTCTGGTCGAGAAGCTCCCAATTCAACCACGTGATCTCATTGTCCTGGTTATAGGGATTGTTGTTACCGATCTGGGTGTTCAAGAACTCGTCGCCGGCCGAAAACATCGGTGTTCCGTTCGATAGAAAAAGCAACACACAAAAGTTCTTCACCTGTTGCTTCCGCAACTTGAGCACCGAGGCGGGTGCACCGGCATCTCCCTCCCATCCACAGTTCCAGCTCAAATTGTTATCCGCGCCGTCGGTGTTGCCGTGGCCGTTTGCCTCGTTGTGCTTGTGGTTGTAGGAGACCAGATCATATAGACAGAAGCCGTCGTGGCAGGTAACGAAATTCACGCTTTGGTAGGGACGGTATGCGTTGAGTATGTCGTCGGGAAAGAGATCGCAGCTTCCGTAAAGGCGAGACATGAGTCTCGGAACCATATCTGCGTCGCCTCGCATAAATGCACGGATATCGTCGCGGAACTGGCCATTCCACTGCAACCATGAAATTCCCGGGAAACTCCGGCCCAGTTGATAGGTAGCAGGATCCCAGGCTTCGGCGATCATCCTCAGGTTCTCAAGTTCCCGGCTGGCGCCAATCTCCGCGATGACCGGCGGATCGGAGAGATTGATCGATCCGTCTTCGTTGCGTGTGAAGATAGAAGCCAGATCAAACCGAAATCCGTCGACGTGCATTTCTTCGCGCCAGAATCGCAGACTGTCAAGGATCATCTTGCGTACATACGCGTTGGCGCAGTTCACGGTGTTGCCAGTACCGCTGTCGTTGCGATAACGGCCGCGATCCGGTTGGAGGAGGTAGTAGGTCGAGTTGTCGATTCCGCGATAGCTATAGGTGGGGCCAATCTCGTTTCCCTCAGCGGTGTGGTTGTACACAACGTCCAAGAGCACCTCGATTCCGGCCTCATGCAGGGCCCTGACCATCACGCGAAATTCGTTGAGCGCGTCAAAGGGCTTGCCGGCACTGGAAAATTCATGATGCGGAGAAAAGAAGTTTAAGGGCATGTAGCCCCAATAGCTGCCCTCCTCTGGATCCTGCTGCATAACGGGGAGCAACTCGACAGCGGTGATGCCTAAATCCTTAAGATACGGAATCTTCTCGACGACTCCGAGGAACGTTCCGTAGTGCGCCGGCGCTACTTGGGAGTTTGCTCTTCGGGTGAAGCCGCGCACGTGCATCTCGTAGATCACGAGATCTGAGGTGTGTTGGGGCGCTCCCTCTTCCGCCCAGTGCCAGCGAGCCTCACCAGTGAGGAGACCCAGGGGAGCTTTGCCAGCGTTCGATCCCGGCTGGGTTGCAGACTCACGGCTGAAACGAGGTGGAAAGCAAACACAACGAGCATAAGGGTCGAGCAGTACTTTGCGCGAATCGAATCGGTGCCCTTCTTCCGGGGCTCTGGGACCAGCAACTTGATAAGCGTAATA
>JAKAJO010000127.1 GCA_021813745.1 Acidobacteriota bacterium | reverse complement strand
ACAGCTTTCCCCTCTTCCTCAGAGAATGCGAATGGCGCTTCAATACTCCAAACCCTAAACTGCAACAAACACAACTAAAACAATGGGTTACACGATTCATGGCATGATTATCTGGTACAGCCCCAAAGGAAAATGGGTCAGGGCAACGCGCTGACTGGTCTGATCGGGAGCGATCACCTCAAGAGCCGTCGCTGATTGGGGAGAAAAACGGTTCATGGCAATGAGTGGGCTCATCATAGCATTCCTTGCGCTGGAAATTGGGAATACCTGATGTGCAGGTCAATCTTGCCCTCGCTGCGTTCAAGCGATTGTGCGTCATCTCCCTGCGGCAAACCCTCGGCAGACATTCATTACACACCAGACCGCTCGTTGAGCACGCCGCACGTTCCGAAGTATGTCGGACGCAGCGGATAGGTTACTTTGCAGCCCGCTGAGAGATTCTCGAACATCTCCGCAAGGTCTGCTTGGGTGCTCCGTTCGCGAACCTGCAATCGGCATGGCCACGAGTTGGACTCTCATCATCAGCGAGCCAATCGGATGCTGCGCATACCATTTTCTCAAACGCCCAAAAGCTCCGTTGACGTGATGCGGCAGTTTCGGTGTCGGACCGGCCTTCCTGTCGCTGAGGCGCCAAAACCCTGCGGGATCACATGATCTGCTCCGCTTCGGTCCGTTTGATGCCGAACTGGGTGCAGATTGGGAAGCCGGAGCGAAACCAAGCGGATCGATCTACGCGATAGCCGCCCGCTTCCAGGCTTGCGCTCAACTACGCAGAAGTATGCACCGCATCAGGTCCCATGCTGGTTCTCATCACCCTTTCCGGAATGGCATCGCGGGATGAACACTGAAAGAGTGGCTTGAATCGGATGCCGCGCAGTCAAACCTTCAAGTAGGGCTTCACCGTTGTTCTGGCGCTGGACAGGGCGGCTTTAGATGCGGGCTCAGACGCATGGACCCGTTCGATCTCATGCGCGAAGAGTGGTCTTGAACGGACCTGCGATCATTGATTCAGCGCCACCAATCTGATCGCAGTTCCTCGCCGATTACGACCTCTGTCGGGATGCCAGGAGTTGGGGACCACAATTTCAGGCCTTTGACAGCGCAGATCTCCTCAATTGGCTCAGTCCAGTGGTGAAGGGCGAGATCGAACAAGCCCCAGTGTATTGGCATCAACAATCCAGAGCCACCCAACGCCCAGAAGCTGCGCACCGCGCCTTCTGGACCCATGTGAATGTCTGCCCAGAGTGGATTGGAAGCTCCGATTTCGAGCATGGTAAGGTCGAACGGGCCAAACTGTTCTCCAATGTCGTAGAAACCCTGCCACTCTCCTGAATCCGCACCGTAGTATATGCGGTGGCGGACACCAACGATCGCGAACGATGCCCACAACGTTTCGAAGCGATTGAAGAGGCTCCTGCCTGAAAAGTGTCGCGCGGGCAATGCTGTCACCTGCACCGACCCCACGGCAACGCTGTCCATCCAGTCCAATTCACGGCAGCTTGCCGCGGGTACCGTGAACTTCTTCAGAATGGCGCCAACGCCGAGCGGCGTGATCCATTGCGCGTGTTGGAACGCAGGCAGGTCCGCCATTGCTCGCACCGTTTGTGCACCGAGGTGATCGTAGTGATCGTGCGAGACGATGACTGCGTCGATATCGGGAATCTTCTCCAGTCCTAGCGGCGCAGGAAAGAATCTCCTGGGACCGCTCCAGGCAGTTGGGGATGCACGTTCTTCCCATACCGGGTCGATGAGAATGCGCACTCCATCGATCTCGAGAATTGATGTGGCATGCCCCATCCAGGTGATTCGGAGGCCGGTGCGGGGAGGCATCGCATAGATATCAGCATCTGTGCGGAACGGCCCTGGAGTGCCTTTTGGCGACCTGGCTTTTGCCCCAAGAAAGAACTCGGGTCCGACTTTGAACAGGGTGGAGAGGCCGCCGACTTGGGTTGATACAGGATTCAGGAACTGACGTCCTCGGCGCTGGGCAGACTTGAGCAACATATCAATCTGATGGTTTTCGAGAAAGATCGATCCAACAAACGAACAGGAGGACGCTCAAACAAGGCTCTGATCGGATTTGAGAAGAACGTCGTGGGCGCGAAGTGCAAAATCGCAGTTGCTGGATCAGCCAGCGAGAGGTCGCCACATACCTTCAGGACGATTGGATTTGCTGAGCACATCAAGTTCTCTACGCTGACCTTTTGCTCGTAGGGCAGCGCGTTTCGCAGCGATCGCTAAGGAACCTCTTCCATGAGTATGCCGGTCGGAGTCAAGCGAAAAATCGTTGAAGATGTCCCTGCAAGCGACCTTTTCATTTCTTACGGCTCGCCGGGCCTGCACAGCCGCGGAGATAAACCTCTGCGCGAATCCGATGCGATTCCAATCAGCGCGGCGGGCAGACGATTTCTTTGAAAGGCATAAGGCCCTTTTGACTCACCTATCGCCGGGTCAAATCTGGCATGGGCAAGCCTGCACTTCGGAAGGGCTTTGACACCTGCTGTGACGCAGCGATTCTTCCATATCACGATGCGGCGGTGTTAGGAGTGAGTACCGAATGCACTTGAGATGCTGCGATCCATCAACCAACCTCTAAAGAAAGAGAACCTGCTTGGATTCGCTGATCATCTGAATGAACGATCCGACGCCCACGTAGTCCATGCCGGGATACTCGATCATCTCCTCTTCTTTGAGGCCCATGACACCCATCGACATCTCGCAGACGTGGATTCGCACACCGAATTCAGCGGCTTCCTTCATCAGTTGCTCCAGCGATTTGACCCCTCTGGACTTCATGACGGACCGAATCATTTTGGGCCCAATCCCGGCCATTTGCATCTTTGAAAGCGGCAGGGAATGTGAGCCCCTTGGCAACATCCATCCAAACATCCTGTCGAGGAATCCCTTACGTGGCGATTTCTTGGGATCGCGCAGCGCCGCCGTGGCCCAAAAGGTAAAGAACATATCCACCTCCAGGTCATAGGCAACAGCACCCAGCGCAATGATGAATGCGGCAATTGTAGTGTCCAGGTTGCCACTCATCACTCCGATTGAGAGGCGACCGTTTCCCGCGCTCTGTTCTAATGCGTCGACGCGCGCCGTAAGTTCCTGAATGACCTTTTGAAGGTCGAGCTCTGGAGTTACCGAAGAAGTCGTCATCATTGCACTTCCTTTCCTTGTTCGAGAGGTCGTTTCATACCCTGGCTTCAACGGAAGCCGTGACTTTAGCCGGGGCATGACGCAGAGCATAAAGAGCGAGCGCCAGGGTCCGATAGAGTACGTGGGCAAACTTGGTGAGCGGCATCATCGCTACAAGGTCCATGGCAAGCACCACGTGAGCAAAGAAGATACCGTGTCCGAGAGCGGTGGGCGATGGAAGGTAGACCACGATCTCGCAAAGCAGACCTGTCACCACAGTACAAAACAGGAGGACTGGGAAAAACCAGTCTGCGAAGCTGCTCCTGTCATAGGGCGCCTGACCACCTTTGGCTCGACGCACAAGAACGACTGAGACACCGTAAAGACATACCAGCCCGCCGATCAATCCAAGAAGGCGCATCGGGTACCACGGGGGAACTGGCGAACCAATGGGCTTCAGCATGTAGTCAAGCGTTGTGGCTAGAAGCATCGCGAGGAATCCGCTCATGACGGCAAGGTGGACGGTCCACGGCCGTAGGTACCATGGTTGATTGCCTTTTACCGCAGTCTGTTCCTCATCACAGTTGCGGAAGCGGCGATGCAGGAGCGCATCCTCAAGTGCGGAGAAGATTGCACCGGGAATAGCGGAGAGTCGAAGCTGGACGCCACGGCTTCGTTGCATCGTCCAGAAGCGCCAGGTCATGGAAAGTAGACCGAGAAATGCGCTAAGACCCACCACTGCGAAAAGAACGACACCGATGTCGTGGATCCACTCACCCGGCAAGAATTGAAAGATAGGTAGTTCGGGATGACCGAAGCTTCCGTTGCTGCTCAGAAGGATTGAAAAGAAAGTCGAAAAGAAAAGGAAAACGAGAAGATTGCCGAGAGCTGAACGATTTGCGAGTCCTGCAAGTCCGGTAAGATCGAAGCGCGAAATCGCATAGCTCCGGGCAGCCGCCATGAACCCTGCGGGGTCGGCCTTGCGTGGACACGTTTGGGTGCACTCTCCGCATGCATAACAGCGCCAGAGTTCTTCGCTGGCGAGCAGTTCACGTTCCATGCCCACCTGCGCCATGCGAATGACGCGACGAGGAAATCCTCCCGAGTCCTGTGCAAGGGGGCAGACTGCGGTGCAGTTTCCGCAGTTGAAGCAAGCGCTGACATCCAATTTCCCGCCGGCGCCATGCCGCTTGATCTTCTGCATCAATTTCTCATCGACAATGCGAGGCATACCAATTCCCTTCTTCAGCTAATGAGCTGAATCTGCCTTCTCTTCTTTGGGCGCGAGTGCATATAGCAGATAGTCGCCGTCCTCTCCCGCTTCAATCAACTTGCCGTATTTGCGCATTCCGGTGACGTGCCAGAGCGCCTCATCCGCAGGCATCTGCAGGGCAACCGCGATCTGAGGAACAGTTGCCGGTTGAGATTCGAGCAGCTTGAGGATTCCCTTTCGCGCTGTGAGTAGATGCTTCTGCGCCTGGCGCTTTTCCTCACTGATGCCGCCAAGACTCTCGCGCAGCTTAGTCAGGGCCAGCTTTTGCTCGGCTGTGAGTGTCTTCAATCCCATGATTCAATTCCTTTCTGCGCCAATCATTGTCAATGAACGCTGACCAATTCTGCGGAGCATGCATGGCCGGGAATGTCTGCTGCAATTCCGTCCACCATGGCTTCAAACTGATCAATCCTCCATCCATTCACATCAATCGCACGATGCGGGCAAACTGCGACGCATGCACCACATCCCACACACAACCCAGCGTTCACCTGCGCACGGTCGACTGTCCTTCCGTCAACCTCCACTTGTACGATTTGCAGGGCACCCTCATAGTCGCACTCCGCGACGCAGAGGGCCTCTCCTGAACAGCGAGACTGATCCACCTCCGCCACAAATGGATTCAGTTCGACTTCCTCCTTGGCAAACATGGCTGCGGCCTTCACTGCGGCCGCTCCTGCGGCAGCAAGAGTCTCCTGAATATTCATCGGCCCTTGAGCGGTCCCAGCCAGGAGTGCGCCATTCACCGCAAGCTCCACGGGACGAAGCTTGGGGTGAACCTCTTGCAGAAAGCCATCCTCGCCCGTTGCAAGCTTCATTTGTTCGATCAGTTCTGCAATCTCCCCGGGAATCATCCCCGTCCCCAGCACCAGGAGATCGGTCTGCACTGTCAGTTCCTCACCCCAGGTCAGCGCATCCTTCACGGTAATCGAAAGAGCGCCCGCAGCAGACAACTTCGCAGGCGTCAACTCGATGTGCGGCGGCTCCTCTCCGTTGTAGCGAAAGAAGATGACTCCTGCTTTTGAGGCTTCAATGTAGTAGTCTTCTTCACCCCGACCATAGGTGCGGATATCTCGATGGAAGTCAAAGACCTCAACGGACGGAAAGCGCTTGCGCACCTCAAGGGCCTGTCGAAGAATGGTGGAGCAGCATGTCCGTGAGCAGTAGGTATTCAGCTTTCCATCGGGTGAAGGCTGATGGACTCCTTCCAATTGGCGACTGCCAACACAGTGCAGGAAGGCGATCTTACGAACGGCTTGCCCCTTATAGACCAGTTGCGATCCAACAGGCTCAGCGGTGCGCATCAATTGAATAAATTCCGGCATGGTGAGCACCGCAGGCGAAGTCCGATAGAGAAACTCGCCCTCCTGCGGCACATAAGGTCGGAAGCCTGTAGCGATGACGATGGCTCCTACGGTAAACGCAAGATGAGGGGCTTCATCACCATTTGTGCTCGTCACTTGCAACGCAACTTTGAAATTGCCGATGAACCCACTGACTGATCTCACCCTGGCGCCGAAAAAGATCTCGATATTCTCGTTGTGCAGGACCTTCTGCTCAAGCTCTCTCACAATCTCTGAGGCAGGTCGCTCCGATGGATAGACGCGGTTCAGGTTGTTCAACTGACCGCCTAATCGCTCGGTCGCTTCCACCAGCAGAACTTTGATGCCGCGCATCGCCAGGTCAGAGGCAGCTTTCATACCGGCAATTCCACCGCCAATCACAAGAGCGCGTCGATGATTGGGCAGCTTAATTTGATCCAGCGGCCGAACATGATGCAGCTTTCCGACGGCAGCAGCAATCATCCGGATCGCTTTCAGAGTCGCACCCTCTGGATCGTGCTTGTGCGCCCACGACGCTTGCTCCCGGATATTGACGTGCTCGTAGAGATAGGAGTTGAGCCCGCCGCGTGAAACAGCGCCTCGAAATGTCTGCTCATGCAGAAAAGGAGAGCAGGATGCGACCACGACGCGATCCAGGTTCTCCTTGAGAATGTCATCGCTGATCGTGTGTTGCCCAGGATCGGAGCAGACAAAAGTATGAACCTTAGCGGTTGTCACTCCGGGAATAAGGCGGACTGTCTCGGCGACACGCTCGACATCGACGACATCCGAGATGTTTCCACCGCATCGACAGATATAGACGCCAATGCGCGGCTCTTGCTGTTCCTTTGCAGCAGAGTGGAGTTCGTTTGCGCGGCGCAAGGCAGAATCAATCTGTTGCTGGGCATCATGCTCTTCGACTTTTCCGGGCTCCCAGCATTCCGCGCCGTCTGTCGTAAGTTCCAGTGCCTGGTCTTTTGGATCCTGATGGTTCATCATCTTCCTCTCGCGCGGGCTCACTTCTGTAGCAATCACCCAACGGTGGTTAAGGATCGCTTCTGATACAAATACTCGCTGACCTGCATGGCGGCGGCTCCAGCCTCTGCAATGCTGTCGACGATGTCTTTGGGGCCCGCCGCGGCGCCGGCTACGAAGATGCCCGGAGCCGTGGTAGCGGTGGGCGCTGTCAACTGCGGTGTTGCCACAAATCCGTCGCCGGCGCAGTCTGCGTTGACAATTCCCTTGGGATTCCAGCCGGGAACCATTCCCTGTGCGAGAACAACCAAGTCGTGGCGATGCTCCTGCATTGGGTTCTCGGCATCTTCCGTGGTCTCCACCAGCACTGACAGATCGCTTCCATCCACGGGCTGAATCCGTGCAACCTTTCCCCGGACAAAGTTGATGCCCATGGCTTTGGCATTCTGATAGAACTGCTCATACCCTTTACCGAAGGCTCGAATGTCCATGTAGTAGATGGTGATGTCAGCCAATGGAAGCGCTCCAGATAACAGCATGGCCTGCTTGATGGCGTACATGCAGCAAACCCGTGAACAATAAGGGACGCCAATTGACTCGTCGCGCGAACCTGCACATTGCACGAATGCAACGGAAGATGGGATTTTTCCGTCAGAGGGCCGAAGCACGCGCCCATACGGCCCGTGGGGCGCCAAAAGGCGCTCCAGCGTAAGAGGTGAAATGATGTCGCGGCTGAGGCTGGCGTGATACTGCGGCTTGATCGTGACTGCATTCAGCTGAAATCCAGTCGCAAGGATGACTGCATCCGTATGAATACTGAGGCGTCGGGGCTGCTGATCGAACTCAATCGCTCCCGTCGGACAAACGCGCGCACAGGTGCCGCAGGTGCCGCAATGCTCAGCATCGAGCACCGCCTTCTGCGGAATGGCGTTGGTAAAGGGGACAGCGATGGCGCGAACTGAGCCAAGGCCCTGCTCAAAGGGATCTGGATACTCCGTGTCGCACGCATATTCGCAAAGACGGCAACCGATGCATTTATCGAAGTTCACATAGGTCGGCTTCTGGAGAAGCCGCACCACATGGTGCTCCTCGATGGACTCGATGGCTTCCACCTCCGTATAGGTCAGGATCTGAATATTCGGATGGTGCGCGGCTGCAGACATCTTTGGGGTTGTAATGCAGCTGGCGCAATCCAGCGTGGGAAAGACCTTGCTGAGTTCGATCATGTGTCCGCCGATGCTCGCATTGCGCTCGACGACCAGGACACTCATTCCTTGATCGGCCAAATCGAGTGCAGACTGCAAGCCGGCGATCCCTCCGCCAATGACGACCACGTCGGGAGAGTAGCTGGAATCAATCGCGGTGTTCACAAAACACCCCCTTGCATCATTTCGACTGGCTGTCCAAATCGCGCTGACGCCTGGAGACGCTCGATGGATTCGCGATGGAGTCGCTCTGCGATCTTTCGATCAACAGGTCCCAGCCGCTGCAGGTTATCGGTCATCATGGCAATCTCTTTCAGAAACGCCTTGATGCATACGGTACAAATGGCTGTCAGTCGAATGCGTTCAATGCCAAGTCCACCCGCATTCATATGAGAAGTGAGCTGGTCAATGCGCGCAGCGAGACGGTCGTAAGCACCGTGATACGGGCAGTCTGATCCGCAGGCGGCGATCAGGATGCCATCGATGCCCTGACTGTACGTACGAAGATAGAAGTCTTCGGGAAATACGACGGGCGAGAGGACCCGAAGAATATACACGTGAGATGGATATTCCTGGTGCGCCTTGCCCACAGCATCAGCGCCCGGATAGGCGCACTTTTCAGTTGCCAGAACCAAAATCTTCGGAATGAATGGAACGCTCATTTTGAGCTTCCTCCTGCGGCTGCCGGTTGTGATATCGACGCACTGCGTCTATTCATCCAGCAGCCCGCGTCACTCGGTATGAAGGGCTACTTCTTGCGACGGACGAACAGGCGATCGTGCCCTTCAGCCTCGACGATGCCCAGAAACTCATGGCCCACTTTGCCGGCCCACGCGGAGATATCCTTGCGTGACCCCTTGTCGTTCGACTTGATCTCGATGATCTGTCCGACCTTGACAGCGCCAATGCCTTTCTTGGCTTCAAGAAGCGGCCCCGGACACGCTGTACCCCGGGCATCAATAACCTTATCGGCGGTGATGGTTGCAACGGCTTCGCTCATAACGTGACTCCATTTTTCAGGCGTGTCTGCGGCAGCAGCTCACGCGGGTTGAAGTTGCCTTGAAGAATGTTGTGCGGTTGAACGAAGGGACGTTCGAACCGCAGTCTGGCGAGATCTCTCAGAGAGAGCACTGCGAATCAGAACCGCAGCCTCAATAAAACGTTGATCAGCAATTCGGTAATAGACACTCTGCGCTCTCTTGTCCGCGATGACTGCTCCCCTGTCCCGCATCAGGCGCAGATGTTGGGAGGCATTCGTAATGGACACGGCCGCCTCATTGGCAATCTCGGTCACGGTCTTTGGCTCCCGCTGCAGGGCACAGAAGATTCGCATTCTCGTGCCGTTGGCAAACGTCTCAAAAAAATCGCCCAGCAGATCGCACGATGCTTCATTCATGAGACGCTTCATTCGGGATTCCTCCGAGTTCGCTTGTTGCATACTTGCGTAATTCTGCAACTACGAAAACTGTACGGCTTTCCTTCTTCCTGCGCGGTGATGGGAGTCACTCTGTTTGGGGTCATCTTCGTACAAATCACACAACTCGTCTCCCGGCGCGGCACGCGCGGAAGTTGCGTTCAATCTGGCTCGAGGGTGGCGTTAAAAGCTTCTTGCAAGTCCAATCGAAATGGAGTTTTCTGACATCTTGCTCGTCACGGATGTTCCTGGAATATTCCCTTGCCCAGAGATCCAGGGTCCGGTGATCGAATTCTGAAATGCGTGATAGTAGGCAGCATTAATGTCCCATCCGTGTACGGATTGAACGATGCCACCAGAAAGGTGATGCTGCACAATCGCCGGCGCGGGCGTGTTGAAAAATGTGTAGGCGGCCGGCACAGGGTTCTGCGAGAAGTTGTAACCGCCCATCAGCTTTGTTGAAGAAGTGATGCGCTGCTGAATCCCACCTCCGACCGTCCAGATGTTTTTCCAGCCAAAGCCGGAAATCGCATCATCGGGGTCGTAGCCAACTTCGTTGAAGCCAGAAGTATTCTGGTAATCGATCCAGCGAGCATCTACACCGATATGAGTGGAGTGGGTCGGTGTGATGCCGATCCCAACGGTAACCAGGCTCGGCAGATCCATATTGAATTTCAGATTGTGCTTGGCTCCGGTCAAATCGGCGCTTGTCCACTTGAAGTCTTGGAACCATACGTTTGAATGGTAGGCAACACCCAGGCTCACTTTGTCGTTCATGGTGTAGTGCACGCCGATCTGCGCGCCCACCCCAAGGGCCTTTGCGTTGGTTGATGCTGAAAGATAGTACGGCATCGTACTGCCTGCACTCACTGGTGCGGCGAATGGAGCGGGAATCACCTTCAGCATGGAGAAGGCGGGGACCGCAGAGATGCCTACGGAAAGCCGGTCTGTAACTTGACGCGAGAAGCCAAGCGGCATGGTGAGCAAGGCGTAATTGGAACGAAGCCTTCCAAAGCCAAATCCATTCGGCGCTTGCGGAGTGAGAATTGGATTGCTGAAGTTATTGCTTTGATCGTAGTCCACGCCAAATCCGCTGACGGCGAGCATGGCAAAGTGGTATGCATTGCGACTGCCTTGCGGATGATAGACAAAAGCCAGGCCCGGCATGAAGGACGTATCCGTATGGCTGACGGTGGTTCCGCTCAGGGTTGCGCCGGGTATCCCGGGACCAAACGCATTCGCGTCCACAGTGCTGCCCAGGGATCGCCATGGAATAAAGATCGTGCCGTGAAACTCCAGCCGCTTCCCGGAAAAGAGAAATGTGCATGCCGGATTCCATGCCAGCGATCCCGTAGCATCAAGACAAAGACCCGTATCGGCACCGCCCATGGCTTCATTGACCGGACCGGCACCATGCAGAAAATGCCCGTCGGTCGCGCAGAGGTCGCCCGGTACCGCCGCAACAAGAGCGAAGAATAAAAGGGAGATTCCGGCCTGCAACCGGAAGAAATTTCTGGCGGTCATGATCGTTCTTCCAGGACCCTTCTTGACCCGCCATTTTGAAACAGACTGCAACGCGGGCCTTGACCTGACCTGATGCAACCACCATGCCAAGTTGGAACGGTGAAATGAAACGACTTAGCTGGATATTCCAAAGCAGAATGCAACAGAACGTTGCATCATCCTGTTGTATGTTCAATCGAAATGTTTCAGGGAAGAGCCTTAGCCGATTTGCAGTTCTCGCATCCGTCTCCACAGCGTGGAACGGCTGATGCCCAGAGCGAGGGCAGCCTCAGAGCGCTTCCAGTGATGCGCTTCCAGCGCGGCCACCATGCGGCCCCGATCGATCGCATCCGCTTCAGAGATCGCGACGGATTGAGGGATAACAGGAACCGTACGAGAGCTTGTACTTGAGGCCCCTGTCGCAACAGAGTTCGCTTCTGGGATTGCGTGCCGAATCTCTTCAGGCAGATCCTCCGGAAGAATCGTCTCCATCCTGGCAACGGCCACTGCGTACTCCATCACGTTTGTCAATTCGCGGACATTGCCCGGCCAGGCGTAGTCCAGCAACAGCCGCATCGCCTGGGGCGAGATGCGGCGCACGAGCCCATGCTGGGCAGTGATTCGATTCAGGAGACTTCCTGCCAATGGAGGGATGTCCTCGCGCCGCTCGCGCAAAGGAGGAACCTCAATCGGCACCACACACAGGCGATAGTACAGGTCGTCGCGCAGTCGTCCCTGGCGCATGGCCAAGCGAAGGTCGACATTGGTCGCCGCGATAATTCGGGCATTTGTGGTGCGTGGTGTGCTCTCGCCAACGCGTTCAAACTGGCGCTCCTGAAGTACGCGCAGCAACTTGACCTGCAACTGCGGGGGCAGCTCTCCAATCTCATCCAGAAAGAGCGTGCCCTGCGAAGCAAGTTCAAAACGGCCGACTCGATCGCGCACGGCGCCCGTGAAGGCGCCACGGACATGCCCGAAGAGCTCGGACTCCAGCAGGTCCGCCGGCAACGCCCCGCAGTTCACCGCAACAAATGGTCCGCTGCTGCGCAGGGAACTCTGGTGAACCGCGCGGGCGACGACTTCCTTGCCGACACCGCTTTCGCCGGAAATCAGGACCGTTGCCTCGCTGTGTTGCAAAGTCTCGACAAGCCGAAAAATTCGCTGCATCGCGGGAGAACAGGCAACGGCGCCGGCATAGTAGACGGGCGCGTCTGGACATGTCTCTTCCTCATCCGCCGGCCGCAAAAGGATGAGGTATCGAACCATTGGGTCGCAGATCTCTGAATGGTCGCTAATCATCGGCGCAACGGTGATGGAGACCAGCCGAGGCTCAGCATCATGGAATTGGAGAGTCGCTCGCCAACCTTCGCGCATCTGCCCTTCAAGCATCGCAGTGCGCAGTGGACCACGCTCGCCAAAGAGATCGTGACCAAGAATCTCTTCCACCGGCTTTCCCCGGAGCGTCATGGAGGCGTTGCGTCCCACGACACGTTCGAGCACATCCGAAAAATGCACGATGTGAAATGAGGAGTCGAGACAGATGAACGCACGCCCAACGGAAGCGAGAGCTCGCGTAATTCCATAAAGCGCAGCCTCGGTCAATGGGTGCATGCCGGGTTCAGACACCAGCGGCGGAAGCGAATCTGGAATAGACCGCACGGAAGAAGCTCCTTACTTTGACCTCCGCACACTTGATGCTCAAGATCATGGTGCCACCAGCCGCCAACGAAAGCAACCACGCTCCCATCCCGCGCATGCTCGCCGATCAAAGAATTGTGGTCACGGCAAGGTGAGGCGACGAGTCGAGGCGGCGGTTGCGTTCGACCATCACAACCTTCATTCCGAGAGGGTCGAGAGTTTGGAGCATCTCCGTCGCAGCTCCTGCAATGGGCTGGGTGCACAACCCATTAGGATAAGGGGCGGAGGCAAAATCGATGCTCATTGTCCACGTGCATGTGCACGTTAAACCCGAATCAGTGGAGGACTTTCGGCAGGCCACACTCGAGAACGCCCGTGCCAGTGTGCAAGAGAGCGGCATTGCCCGCTTTGACGTGATCCAGCAGACGGACGACGCATCTCGATTTCTGTTGATCGAGATTTACCGTTCGCCGGAAGCGGCCGCTGCGCACAAGGAGACGGCGCATTATGCAAAGTGGCGGGATACTGTTGCAGAGATGATGTCTGAACCTCGCCACAGCGTGAAGTACAGCGAAGTTTTTCTCAATTCCGTGGAAGGGTAGACGATGCGATTTGAGTTTGCCACCGCAACCCGCATTCTTTTCGGCGAAGGAACAGTATCCGGTCTCCCCGATCTGGCGCGCGCGTACGGGAAGCGCCCGATGGTGGTCACGGGGGCTTCACCAAGGCGCGCAGCCGCGCTTGTCGCGGCGCTTTCGGCCGAGACATTTGCAGTGAACTGTGAGCCCACCGTCCGCATGGTCGCGGAGGGCGCGCAGCATGCTCAAGAAGCTGGCTGCGACGTGGTGATCTCGATTGGCGGTGGCAGTGCCATTGACGCCGGTAAAGCCATCGCTGCGCTGGCAACCAACGGAACCGATCCTTTTGAATTTCTCGAAGTCGTCGGCAAGGGAAGAGCTCTCACCGCGCCTTCTCTGCCATTCATCGCGGTGCCAACCACGGCGGGCACCGGCAGCGAAGTTACGCGCAACGCAGTGCTTGCATCCCCAGAGCATGGCGTCAAAGCCAGCCTGCGAAGCCCCCTGATGCTGCCGCGCATGGCCCTGGTCGATCCTGAAATGACCTACGGCATGCCGCCGGAGATGACCGCCTTTACAGGCCTCGACGCGCTGACGCAACTCATTGAGCCTTACGTCAGCGCGCGTGCGAATCCACTGGTGGACGGACTCTGTATTGAAGGTATTCCGCATGCCGCCAGAGCATTGCGCCGCGTCTTCCACGATGGTTCGGACCGGGAAGCACGGCGTGACATGGCTCTGGCGAGCTTGCTCGGAGGCCTGGCACTTGCGAACGCCGGATTAGGCATTGTCCACGGCTTTGCGGCGCCTCTCGGGGGACAATGGAAGGCGCCGCACGGCGCTCTCTGCGCGACGCTGCTGCCACACGGCATGAAGGCGAATGTGGCGGCGTTGCGGGCGCGCGCACCCGAGCATCCAGCCCTGGAGCGCTATGCGACAATCGCGCGCCTCTTGACCGGGAAGAGCAACGCACAGGTCGAAGATGGCATTGACTGGATCTGTGCGCTCTGCGAGGAACTCAAGATTCCGGCATTGCGCACGTGGGGCATTCGACACACCGATCTGCCCGAGATCGTCAACAGGGCGGCCCAGGCCAGCAGCATGCAAGCCAACCCGCTCCCGTTGACACGCGAGGAATTGATGACCGTTGTCGAAGCCTCCCTGTAACATCTGCGTGAAGCGCCGCCGATCCTTTCTGGACTCTCCGCGCTGGCGTTTGAGACAGCGGGTCATGCTCTCCGAAGAAACCGATGCACATGCCGGACTCAAGGGACAGGACCTGCAAGCTTGATAGGGCGGGGTCTGCACTGGTACGAGACCCATCGTTCCGAACACAGTCTGGGAGTTCAAGGCGTCCACCATTCCGGCGCTTTCGACAGAGAGCTGGCCATCGCACAACGGAGAATCCGAGCCTCTGGAGCCTGTTCGCGAGCTGGCAAGTGAGTGGGCTCATGGCGCGCCGAAGAACTGGAGCAGCGGATGTTGTGTCAGAAATCCGGGCGGTCGAGTCCGTTTCGAGTGCCCTGGCAATTCCTTGATCGACCCCACAGGAGAGCCCCGAAAGCCCTCCAGCAATCGGCAGGTTCACGTTCACGCGGATTCCTGCATGCCAACCGGACTGCGGAAGGCGACTCCGACACTGCCTGAGTCGAGGCGATCATGGATTGAGTTGCGCGACCTCTGCTCCCGCCAGAAGAAAGGCGCCTGTCCCAAATACGTAACTTGCTCCCGGAGGATACGTGTCCGGCGATGCGCCGACCGGTTGAATTGAGCCCAATCGGCCATCGGCGTAGATGTGCCGCACGAGTCCCTCCCATCCCTTCTTCACAACGGGAAGATAGAGGGAACGGTCGAGCTGGCCCGTGCGGATGCCCCAAGCCATGGCATAGACGAAGAAGCTTGAACCGGAGATCTCTGGAAGCGGATAGGCGGCGGAATCGAGGAGCCCCGGTCGCCACAATCCATCGTGTCCCTGAATGGAGCGGATTCTGTCCGCCATCTGGTGAAAGCGCGTCTCGTAAAACGCCCGCCGCGGATCGTCCCTGGGCATCTCGTTCAGCACCCGGACCAGTCCCCCCATCACCCAACCGTTTCCGCGCGACCAGAAGATCTTCTGCCCGTTCCTTTCATGCTTGTTGAGATACGTGCTGTCGCGGGAGAAGAGATGCTCTTTGGAATCCCAGAGAAGGTGATCTGTGATGTGCCACTCGCGGTCCATGAAATCCAAATACTTTGGCTGACCTGTGGTAGCGGCAAGCTGGGCCCATACGGGCGGCGCCATGAACAACGCATCACACCACCACCAGACGGGTGCATCCGGATCGTCTGGTTTCTGCAAGAGACGGTCAAACTGCTTACGGAGCGGCTCCAGGTGCCGGGGATCTGGATCCAATTGGTTCAGCGCGAGATAGGATTGACCGATGGCCTGGTCGTCCGCATGGGCCATGCGTGGTCCGAGTTGCCATTGATGTGCCTCTGCGACACCGCGCACGAAGTCCCGATAGCGTGGATCATTGAGTGAGTCAGAGGCGGCAAGAAATCCAAGATAGAGGGTCGCAAATGTCCAATCGATTCGATCAGTCCCCGCGACGTGGGCTAACTGCCAATCCGCCACTTTGCGCATAGCGGCGCGCACCGCAGCAGGGTGGAGCCGCGTCTGCAAAGAATGATCCAATGGCCCGGGGTCCAGAGGAGCATCGCCCACCTCTGCTGCCGTCTCTTGAGTGGTCGACAATTGTGCCGACGCAAGCGGAGCGAACAAGAGAAGAAGCGCCAGGATTCCAATGTGCCCGACGACCGCGCGGATTCCGGTCATCTTGGTCGATTTCATGGATGGATGCACGATGCTTCGCATTCTCCTGTGAAATTTGTTTGCGAGCATGCTTGCTGCTTACTGTGTACTCTTGCAAGTAAAGTTGGCTGCATCCTGCGGATCGCCGGAACCGTTGTATGCAGCATACTTGGGGTAAGGGCAAAGCGGTCGAGTGCGACCCGGGAATGCAGAGCCTTTTGCCAGGATCGAGTGCGGCGCCTGGCCCTTCTCAACCCACGTCTCCAACGCGGAGAGGGCGTCGAACTCATCCGTGGACGGCCCTCCACCGCAGTGGGTCATGCCGGGAATGAGGAAGAGGCGGGCGAAGGATGCAGTCTTTTCGGGGCCGCCATTGTCGCGCTGGAGCTGGCGATAGTAATCGATAATGTCATCGGCTGAAAAGACCGGGTCGCTGAGTCCTTCATAGATCAGCAGCTTGCCACCATGCGCTGCAAAGGTGGAGAGATCGGTGTCCACAGCGTCGTTGATACGCGCGGTTTGGTCCACTTCCGCGGCCGCGCGGTCAAAGTCGAGATTCATTGGCGTACGTCCGCTGATATAAGGATGCGTGAAGTAGTCTGCGAGAGATGTTGCGCCGAGCGTAGCGTTCAATGCATTGGGAACGGCGGTCTTCGAGGTGCCCAGCTTCCACATGCGCCATCCCAGGTCACCCATGCCCGCATCGTAGGGCCACGGTGCATACAGCGGATTGCCTGCGGAATCATGCGCGCCACCGAAAGACTTCTTGAGAACCTGCACCTGAGCGCGACTCAGGCAGGCATCTGTCTTGTTGCCCTGGCAGATCAGCTCAGCCGGATCGAACCTGCAGGCAGAGAAATTGTTGATCTCCCCATCCTTTAGGCCGTCGAGTGCATCGCATTGGGCGAGCACGGCGTTGGCAACCAATTTGAGATCGCTTGAAGAAAAGGCTTCACTCAGGATTGGATGACCTGCGGCATCCCTGGGAGCGATAGCCATAAATGCTTGCGTGTCCCAGGCTTCCGCAATGGCGGCATAGCTCAGGCGAAAGCCTGGATCGCCAGCAACCACGCCATCAAAATCGAGGGGATTGCGCTCGGCAGCCATCATGGCCTCGCGCCCGCCATTGGAACAGCCGATGAAGTACGAGTGGACGGGTGAGCTGCCATAATACGTGGCCACCAATTGTCTGGCCACGCGCGCCGTTTCCGGCGTGGACTCAAAGGCATAATCGAGCCGGGCCTGCTGCTCGCGTCCAAAGGAGGAGTCCATCGGTCCTTCGTGACCGCCATCATCACTGACGACGGCATACCCACGCTCCAGGGCGGTTGGCGCGCCGCGACCGGCTATGCCGACGGCGGGCTGAACAGAACCGTCCAGGCCGCCTCCTCCCTGAAAATAGAGTTTGTGGTTCCAGCCGGCAGGCATTCTCAGCTCGAAGCGGATTCCATAATGCTTTCCGTCGGCGCCGATACGATCGCGAATGACGCCGTTGACTTTGCAGTACGCAGGCAAGGGACCAGCCTGGATGGCAGGCATGGACATGGGCACAGCAAACGTGCCGCCGGACGGCACCGCCTCTGCACTCTCAATCGTCGTCTGGAAGATGACGATGTGCTTAAGTCCGGCACAATCCTGTGCGCGAGCGGCTGCTGGAGACAATCCCCATGCGAGCACGCCGGCCACGACCGCGAATCCGTGCAAGATCGTACGCATTGCCAATCCACCTTTCCCTATTTCCCTTCGAGGCAAAACCACGGCTCAATGGTTCCAAGGAGCAGGATATCGCTCGACAGCGCGCCCCGGTGTTGCCTTCCATGTCGCCCCGGCTTTCTGGCGCTGTGGCATATTGCCCCCTCCGATTTCAAGGAACGGCGGGCCGGAAGCATCGGCAAGGAGATGCATCGACAGTCGTACTCCGGGTCAGGCTGAAAAGCACGGCAGATTCTGGTTGCCACAGCAAGAACACCAACCGTTCGCAATTCGTCTTGCACTGCGCCAATCTTTCAGTCTGCCCGTTCAACCACGATGTCCCATATGCCCACAGGCATGTATAGTGAAGGCGATTTGATTCTCTCCTTTGTCCCCGAGGGGTGCTGCATGGCACGAACATTCCGCCATGTCTTATTCCGTCTGTTTCTGATCGCCGTCGCCACGCTACCGGCGCAAGTGTCCGCTCAATCTGCGGCGACCACGATCACCCTGGGTCAGGCGGCTGTGCCGCTCAATGGGCCCTGGAAGTTCCACATCGGCGACTCGCCCATGGACCCCAGAACAGGCAAGCCGCTGTGGGCCGAGGCTGATTTCGATGACTCTGCGTGGGAGACTGTGGACCTAACACCCGTGGCCGGCCAGGTGGATCCGTGGACCGGAAATGCGCGCTGGGTGAAGGGCTGGCAGGCAAGGGGACATCACGGCTACTGGGGATGGGCCTGGTACCGATTGCGTATCACAGTGACAGCGCAACCGGGAGAGGGCATGGCGATCGACGGGCCCGCCGATTCCAGCGATTGCTGGCAACTGTTTGCCGGGGGGAAGTTGCTCGGCAGCTTTGGCAACTTCGACAGCCATGGAGCCGTGCAGCGGATCTACTTTGCCCGGCCATTGATGTTTCCGCTGCCAGATATCGAACCCGCCAGGAACGATGCCGGGAGTGAAACGCTTGCCTTCCGTGTCTGGATGGGGCCTGGCAGCCTTGAAGACCCGGCATCGGGCGGGCTGAACTATGCGCCCTTGCTCGTCGCCAAAACCGCCATGCAAGCGCAATCACGCCTCGATTGGCAGGAGGCGCTTCTGGTCCGAGCCGACCAGGGAGCATACACCGTACTTTTCTGGTCGCTCGCGATCCTGGCCGCCAGTCTGTTTCTGTTCGATCGTTCGGACCCGGTCTACCTGTGGGTGGCAGCCACACTGCTCATCTCGCCACTGGGCTATCTGGCACATACCCTCTGCGCAACGACAGATTGGTTTGACGCCCGCTCCATGAACGTCCTTGTCGACCTGCTGTCCGATCCCCTGCAAGCGGGTGGATGGACGATCGTCTGGTGGCATTGGTTCCACGCGCGGCGTCCCGTATGGACGCCAAAGGCTGTCGCCTTGCTTACGGCGATGTATGCGCTCTCCCTGACCGCGCAGACACTGATTGCTGACTATGGCTTTGTTCTTCCTCATGGGCTGGGCGCCTGGCTGGCCGGTGCATCCGCCTGGAGCAGCAACCTGACAAGGCTCGCCTTCATTCTGGTGCTCGCTCTGGTCGTCTCGGCGGGCATTCGCAAGCAAGGCAAAGAGGGCTGGCTGGCTCTTCCTGTTGTGCTCAACATGGCCGTTGAACTCATCGTCCCCACCAACTTCGGAGTGGAGGTCCTCTGGCACTGGCATGGCATGAATCTTCTGATATGGGATCTGACGGACCCTCTCTTCGTGGTGCTGTTGGGCATTCTGATGCTGCGCCGGTTGCTGCATTCCCTTAAGCGCCAGCGCCAGATTGCCCTCGACGTCAAGCAGGCGCAGGAGGTGCAGCAGGTCATCCTGCCCGAGCAGCGCATCCACCTTCCGGGCTTCGTCATCGAAAGCGAATACCGCCCGGCGCTCGAGGTCGGCGGCGACTTCTTTCAAATCATCCCGAGCGAGACCGACAACAGTCTGCTCATCGTCGCCGGCGACATCACCGGCAAGGGCCTCAAAGCCGGCATGCTTGTCGCGCTCCTCGTCGGCGCCATCCGCTCGACAGCCGATTGGACCCGGGAACCTGTCGCGATTCTCAAGGCGCTCAACCAGCGCCTCATCGGTCGTGGAGACGCAAAGGCCACCTGTCTCGCGCTGCGCATCGACCGCGACGGCAGCGTTACCCTCGCCAACGCAGGGCATCTGCCGCCCTATCTCAACGGCGAGCCTCTCGCAATGGAGGGCGCGCTGCCCCTCGGCATCATCGAAGCCGCAGAGCCCTCCGTCATGGACTTCAAGCTTCAGGCCAATGACAAGCTCGTGCTCGTTTCCGACGGCATTGCTGAGGCAACAGACGCTGCAGGCAACCTCTTCGGCTTCGACCGCGTCCGCGAACTCCTGCGCCGATCCGGAACCGCCGCTGAAGTCGCCCATGCCGCGCAAGTTTTCGGCCAGGAAGACGACATCAGCGTCATTGCCGTCACTCGGAGCGCTGCGGCTGCTTCCGTCGCTTGACGTTCGTTCCGTCGGAATCATCCACCTTCTGGCCTTTCAGCATGGATCCTTGTCCCTGGAAAAGCAAGGAATCCATGGGCTTCACAAAAATGTGGCCGCTGTCATTCGATTAGAATGAGCTCGCAAGTGAAGACCCTGATGACTCCGCGTGAAGATGACTCGCAGTCTTGCGTCGGGGGAAGGAATCCGAAGACGCGATGACGACGAGAAGAGATTTTCTGAAGAGTACGGTGGCGACGAGCGCCGCACTTGCGATGGATGGAGTCACTGCCTTTGCCGAGTCAGCCAGCACAGAGACGCAGAGCCAGTCCGACGCGACCCGGCTTGCGTCGCCTGATGCGTCCTCCGTGCACACCCGAGGCATCGGAGTCTATCCGGGAGAGCCGAGCGCAGACTTCGGACCAGTGCTCATGCCTGATACGAGCAATGCCTACCGCAACCTTGCATTCCTGCGTCCGGCTTTTCACTCGAGCAGCTATGACTACAATCTGACGGCACAACTCATCACAGACGGCATCAAGGATGAGCGGCTGCCCCAGTGGGTTGCGGTCTACGATGCCTCGCAAGGCCCCTTGCCGAAGACGACCCGTGAGATCGTCCTGGATCATACTCCGATGAGTACGATGGATCTGCAGGGTACGCCTGCGTGGCTCGACATCGAGCTCGCAGGAGGCGAGACTGCTCCGGAAATTGATGCGATACAGCTGTCTGTCATCGCGCCGGACAATTCCACGGCCGGCCAATTGCGGTTTACGGTGTTGACGTCGGACGATCAGCGCGTATGGCAGACAGCGGGAAGCATGGAAGCGCCTAATTCTGTCTCGACTGCGGGCTACCCACCGAACTTCTCTGCGCCCGGGCACTTCTTCAAACCCCTGATCGCACTCGAAAAACCAGGCCGCAGCCGCTTTTACCGCATTGAGTGTATGGTGCGCGACGGCAATCATTCTCGCTCTGAGTGGGAGAACACATGGCGTCTCGGAGAAGTCGTGTTTCTTCGAGGCAGCGCGCGTGTAGAAGTGGGTGGGCCGTACAACTTTACGAGTGCATGGATGAGTGCGGGCAGCGGCGAAGAGTGGGTGTATGTCGATCTTGGCGCGCGATGCGAGATTGATCGCGTGAAGCTTTTCTGGATTGCCCGTGCCGCGGAAGGCGCCGTTCAGGTGTCGGATGACGCCGAGAACTGGCGCGATGTCCATTCACTTACCGGCGCAACGGGAAGAGTCGACGATTTTGCACTTTCCCCAAAGGCTACCTGCCGGTTTGTGCGGGTGTGGATGACGAGGCCGAGTTCCCCGTATGGCTACATTCTGAGCGAGATGGAGGTCTACGGGCGCGGAGGCCTGAGAGTGCAGCCGAAGCCTGCGCCGGTTCCAACATCCGATGGCCGAATGCTGATTGCCGGAGGAGCGTGGCGCATTCAACGTGCCAGCTTTGTGGCAGATGCGGGCGAGGCGGTATCGACGGTCGGGTTCAGCGATGGGGACTGGCTGGTTGCAACGGTTCCCGGAACCGTGCTGACGTCCTATCTGAATGCGGGTGCAGTGCCAGACCCGAACTTCGGACAGAATCAGCTTCACATCTCCGACTCGTATTTCTATTCGGATTTCTGGTATCGGACAGAGTTTGTCGCACCCGACAAGACGCCGAAGCAACTTGCGTGGCTGAACTTTGACGGGATGAACTGGAAGGCCGAAGTGTACCTGAACGGGGACAAACTCGGTCGCGTTGAAGGCGGATTCCTTCGCGGGCGGTTTGATGTGACGCAGAAGATCAAGCCGGGTAAGGTGAATGCGCTCGCGGTGCGCATCGAGAAAAATGCAACACCGGGCAGCGTGCATCAGAAGACGTTTGAGACTTGCAGCAAGAACGGTGGCGCGCTCGGCGCGGATAACCCGACCTTTCATGCCAGTGTGGGTTGGGATTGGATCTCGACAATACGCGGCCGAAACATCGGCATCTGGGGCGATGTTTCGCTGAATCTGACGGAGGCGGTCACCCTAGAGAATCCATTTGTCTGGGCGAAGCTGCCACTGCCCGACACGTCTTCTGCCGACGTGACAGTGCAGACCGATCTCGTGAATCATCTGCCGACGCCATTTCGAGGTCTGCTGCGCTGCCAGCTTGGCGGGGTGATGATCGAACATCATGTGAACCTCGCAGCAGGCGAGCGGAAGACGGTCACTCTGGATTCAGGCACTCATGCAGCTCTGCACCTGGAGCAACCCAGGCTGTGGTGGCCTGCGGGATATGGTGAGCCATCTCTGTATGAGGTCACGCTGACGCTTCGCGCGGGAGCGCGGACGGTGGCCAGCACATCCTTCAAGGCTGGCCTACGGCAGATGACTTACAGCGAAGAGGGCGGTGCGCTGCGCATCTGGGTGAATGGACGAAGGTTTGTTGCGCGCGGGGGAAACTGGGGATTTGCGGAATCGATGCTGCGCTATCGGGCGCGCGAGTACGATGCAGCGGTGCGCTATCACCGCGAGATGAACTTCACGATGATTCGCAACTGGGTGGGCCAGGTGCCGGATGAGGCATTCTATGAGGCCTGCGACCGACACGGCATCCTGGTGTGGCAGGACTTCTGGCTTGCCAATCCGTGGGACGGTCCTGAGCCGAAGGATGATGCGCTATTTCTGAGCAATGCGCGGGATTTACTGCTGCGGATCCGCAATCATGCGTCGGTGGGGCTGTACTGCGGACGCAACGAAGGATTTCCGCCACCAGCGCTGGAGAGCGGCATTCGCAAGGCATTGGCCGATCTTCACCCGCAGGTACATTACATTTCGAGCTCCGCAGATAAAGTGGTAAGCGGACACGGGCCGTATGGAGTCAAGCCGGCGAGCGTCTATTTCCAGCTTGCGGACAAAAAGCTGCACAGCGAGATTGGCGCGCCGAATATTCCCACGCTCGACAGCGTGCGGCGGATGATGCCGGAAAGAGCGATGTGGCCGCAGGCACTCGACTGGGGACTCCATGACTTCTGTCTGCAGGGTGCAATGAATGGCGAGTCCTTCCGCTCCATGATCGAGAACAGCTTCGGCGGCGCCGAGAGCGCGGAAGAGTGGATTCGCCTGGCTCAGTTTGTGAATTACGACACTTATCGCGCCATGTTTGAGGCGCAGAGCCGGTATCGGATGGGTGTCCTGCTTTGGATGAGTCACTCATGCTGGCCTTCGTTTGTCTGGCAGACCTATGACTACTACTTTGAGCCGACAGCGGCATACTTTGGTTGCAAGAAGGGGTCGGAGCCGCTGCACATCCAGTGGAATTCCCTGGAAGAGACGATCGAGGTTGTGAACTACAGCGCGGGCAAGGTGACAGGACTAGAAGCCGTGGCGGAGGTTCTGAACATGGATGGCCGACTTTTGGATCGAAAGTCGGCATCGCTCGACAGCGAAGAGGATTCGACGGCAACGTGTCTCCGGATGTCCTATCCGGAGGGGCTGACGCCGGTACACTTTCTGCGCTTGAGTCTGGTTCGCGGAAACGAGGCTGTATCGACGAACTTTTACTTGCGCAGCCTCAAGCTGAATGACTTTCGCGCCCTTCGCGAGTTGCCTGCCGCCAAGCTCGATGTACGCTCAAGCGCGGTGCGCAACGGCAATGCATGGGAACTGAACGGGAGTGTGGAGAATAGTTCGGCCTGGCCGGCCCTGATGGTGCGCGTCAAGGTGGTGCGCGACAAATCCGGAGACAGGATTCTGCCGGTCATTTTTTCAGACAACTATCTTGCACTGATGCCAGGTGAGCGTCGAACCATCTCCGCCGAGGTACAAGAGGCAGACACCCGCGGCGAGAAGCCCTTGCTTGTTCTTGGCTAAACACTGAAGGGTGCACTGCATCTCCAGAGACGCTTGGATACGGCGCCGATTTCGCACATCGACCTGCAGTTATCTGCGGGAGTGTGAACACGCACGTTCCACTTCCGCGCAGTCTTCCAATCTGCGATTTGCGGGACGCTGCCTGTGCACACTCGGACTTGGTCGGCCCCGACATCTCTGCATTATTGTGCATGTGAGTCTTTGACCAGAGCTGACCTGTAAGGGGATTGGCGAATCAAGAAGAAGCGGTCTTCTGTCCACTGCGCACGGCGCAAAGCCCAACAACGGCGAAGCAGTGTTCCATGGGGATAAGTGGTGGCCAGGGACGGGATTGAACCGCCGACGCCGGCCTTTTCAGGGCCGCGCTCTACCACTGAGCTACCTGGCCTCAGTGAAGACTTCTCGTTGCACTTTCCTGCGCGGATTCCGGCTGGGCCGGAGAAGGGTGGGACGGGTCCACGAACAGTGCACTGCAACAGCACTGTCAGTATAGCAATTCCCCGGCGGGTCGCCAAACCCGGCGCGCGGTGGATTTGGCCGGGCACGGGCGGAGGAATCGCACAGATTCTTTAAGGATTTCCGCGGCTGCACTACACTGGTGAGCAACCATGACACGAATCCCCCGCTGGCTCGCCTTCGCTGCTGCTGCCGTTCTTGTTTGCCCTGCACCTGAGGCACAGACTTCTGCCTCTCACCCTGCCTCGGAGGGTCCGATGACGCGTGCGGCTGCGGAAGGCCGCGCGACGCGGGCTTTTCAGGAGGCCGTGGCGGAGGGTCCACTGACGCTGCGCGCATATCTCGACCCGTTCCCAAAAGGTGCCGACCTGCACGTGCACCTGAGCGGCGCCGTGTATGCCGAAACCTTTATCAAGGATGCGGGTGAGGACGGGCTCTGCGTGGACCCGAAGGCGCTGAGTTTTGCGAAGCCCCCATGCGAGGCGCCGCTGGTGCCGGCAAAGGAATTGTCGGACGTGCTCACGCCGGATGAGCAGGATTTGTATGACGAGTTGGTGGATTCGTTTTCGATGCGCAGCTATGTGCCGGTGAAGTCGTTCAGCGGGCACGACCAGTTCTTTTCGACCTTCGGGCGCTTCAGCGGATTGAGCAAGACGCATACCGGCGAGTGGGTGGACGAAGTGGCGAGCCGCGCGGCGGACCAGAATCAACAGTATCTGGAGCTGATGGAGACGCCGCCGTTTGGACATGCGATTGCGCTGGCGCATGCGCATCCACTGAATATGGACTTTGCGCAGTATCGCGAGACACTGCTGGCTGCAGGGTTGCGGGACGACGTGGCTGCCGATCTGGCCCACGCGAAGGATGCCGAAGCGAAACGCAAGGAACTGGAACACTGCGGAACCGAACAGGCGGCGCCGGCGTGCGGGGTGACGGTACGGTATCTCTACCAGGTATTGCGCGGGAATGCGCCGGAGCAGGTGTTTGCGCAGACGCTTCTGGGATTTGAAACGGTGAAGGCGGCGATGGAGGCCCACGACGACACGTGGGTCGGCATCAACTTTGTGATGCCGGAGGATGGGTATGTGTCGATGCGGGACTACACGCTCCAGATGAAGATGCTGGATTACCTGCATGGCGTGTACCCCGAGGTGCACATCAGCCTGCATGCAGGCGAGCTGGCGCCAGGGCTTGTGCCGCCAGAGGGATTGCGCTTCCACATTCGGCAGGCGGTGGAGCTGGGCCATGCGGAGCGGATTGGGCATGGCGTGGACGTGATGGACGAGACGGACGCCCGGGGACTGCTGAAGGAGATGGCGCAGCGGCACGTGATGGTGGAGATCAACCTGAGCTCGAACGAGGGGATTCTGGGCGTGAAGGGCGAGGAGCATCCGTTTCCGATCTACCGTGAGGCGCATGTGCCGGTGGCGCTGTCCACGGATGACGAGGGCGTGAGCCGCATCGACCTGACGCATGAGTATGTGCGCGCGGTGATGGATTATCACCTCGGCTACACGGACATCAAGCAATTGGCGCGGACAGGAATTGCGCACAGCTTCTTGCCGGGGGCGGATCTGTGGGCTGCGCCGGATGTGTTCACCGCGCTGGCTGCGCCGTGCCGGGGACAAATGCCGGGCGCGGACACAATGAGCGCAGGATGCAAGGCCTTCCTGGACGGGAGCCAGAAGGCTACGGCGGAGTGGGAGCTGGAGCGGCGCTTCCGCGTGTTTGAAGCGAAGTTCTGAGCAGGAGAGGTATGGACAACGAGCGCATTCGTGCAATTTGTCTGGCATTGCCGCACGTGGTGGAGACGGTGAACTGGGGGCACCACCTTGTGTATTGGGTGGGCGATCGCGACATTGGCGGGAAGATGTTTGCGATGACAGACCTGGAGGGCATTGGCATCGGAGTGCTTTGGTTCCACTGCGGCGCGGAACGCTTCCACGAACTGCTGGAGGTGGAAGGGATGATTCCCGCGCCGTACCTGGCGAAGGCGCACTGGGTGACGATGGAGCGATGGGACACGCTGCGCGCACGTGAAGTCGAAGAGGAGCTCCGATGCGCGCATGCGTTGATCTTCGAGAAGCTGCCGAAGCGCACGAAGACCGTGCTGGCGCTGCCGGAAAAGGAGCGCGCCAAGGTGATCCGCGAGCGGAAGAAGGTGCTTGTCGCAGGGGAGAGATCTGCTGAACGCCGGGGCAAGGCGAAGCGGAACTGAGGCGGGAACCAGATGGGCGCAATGGACGTATCCTTTCTCAGGTTGGGGTGCGTGTTTTGAAGGCCCCAACGACACATGAGGCGCTGAAGCCATGGTTAAGTTCCTCCTTTTCTGCATTCTGCTGGTGCTGTGCTGGCCGCTTGCGCTTTTGGCGCTGGTGCTCTACCCCCTTGTGTGGCTCGTGCTGCTGCCTTTCCGCGTGGTGGGCATTGCGGTGGGCGGCGTGCTGGCGCTCATCACGGCTCTCTTTATGGTGCCGGTGCGGGTGCTGCGCACCATCTAAGCGGGCGTCGCGCATTCCCGGCTGCAATCTGATAAAGCGAAGACGACACGAAAACCGGTCGGGCTCTTTGTGCATGCTTTTTGTGGAAAACCGCAAATCAATTTAGGAGGGGGGGTGGGTATTTATTTTTCTTCGGCTGGAGGCGAAGAAAAGTGAAAGCCTGCTGCCCCAAAACATACAAGGAATCTGAGGAGGAGGAAAATGTTGCAGGGGGGGTATCCGGTGGGGTACAAACCGGGCTAATCCCCGACCGAGTAGACCGGGCGGATTCCTGACCGTTCGAGGGAGAGCGCAGGCATGGTCTTGAAGGACTGGTGGCGGGCGTAAGACAGGTCATCATTGTGCGGGTCTCCGGAACGAAAAATGCCTGAGGCGCGGGCCGGTGGGCGCGGGTCTCAGGCTGATGGTTCCAGTATGCGCTTTTCCCGGAATGAACATGCAAAACGGCGCAAAGTTTCTTGCGAGTGGAATGAGTGGGTTAGAGGAAAAGTGCGCGCGGTGGGGGTTGACGAAAAGCAGCTTTCAGCCTTCAGCTCTCAGCTGTTCGGTGGCGGGGTTAGGTTTGTGCCTCCCAGGTGCCCAAAAGCGAGGCACCTGGGGCAACCATTTCAGTGGGGGAACGCACTGCACTCCCCCGGCACCCGGGCCACCCGCCACCCGATTCTGTGGCCGGGAAGGGAAAAACCGGAGTGGACGGGCCACCCGTCCTAGCCCACCACAAACCCGGATGCACGATTCACCCACCTAGTTGGTGGGTGGCATGGATTTGACCGGTGTGAATGCATTCAGAACTTCAACCATTGCGCCGCAGCAATGCACTAAATAGACCTGAGCTATCTGCTCGTGTTCCTGCTGCTTTCCAGTGATGACGCAGAAACTCCCGCAGGCGATCATCGCCATTTGCATTGCAAGAATTGCTGGCAAGCGGTGACCAAGCTTCACGTGAATCGGATTCGTATTCTTTTGCGCTTCTTTGAAATGATTCCTAAGCTGGAGCATCCCGGCATGCGCTAAGTCATGGAGGTTCGTTGTAACAGTTTGCAAATCAGCCGGTTTCCGCTTAGCCGCCCCTGCTACGTTCCTCACCAATCGAGAAAAGCTGGGGAACGTCAGTCTCCCAGCTTTGATTTGATCTGCCCGCTCCTTCTTCTGCATAAGCCAAAGTAACCGAAATGCCGATTCAACCATCGGCCGCAAGAGAGCCTCGGCACTTGCGACGTTCTCTCCCGGTTCGAGAAGAAGCAAAATAGAATCGCAATGTTGAAGACAGATTGTCAGCAGTGGGTCGACAAGTGAACAGGGTGCAGCACCCTCGGACTCAACCGGCAAAAGGCTGCGCATTTCTTGAATGCATTCTCGTCCGATTTTCAGTGCACGCAGATCTTCGCCGCTGACTGCCATGAGCTGTTCAACACAGATTATCGCGAAAAGGACCGGGGGCCTGTCTAAGTATCACGATCCCATGTCACCACGGAATCTGGGTAACTGACGTGGCCCACATCTCGCGCCTCCCCAACCCATCACGAAGATGCGCGCCCACGTCTCGCTTCTGAGACCTGGGAAAGCACAAATCCCCGCCGTGCCACACCCGCCCTACTCAAACATCCAGTCCAGATTCTCCGCCCCGCCTGCGCTCTGCGCCTCGTTCACATGCGGCGCCATGTGCAGATCCTCCGGCACAAACCCCAGCACCACATACGCGCCCTTGCCCATGTCCAGCTCGTTCTCGCCCGCGGGCAGCGGCTTGGCCCACACCGCCAGCGGAGCCAGCTTGCCCGCCGTCACCGCATTCAGCATCACCAGGTTCCACTGCTCCGTCTCCGGGTCCAGCACCGACTCCTTCCGCGACGCATCCCGAACAAACCCCACCAGCATCTGCGCCGGCTTCTCCAGCTTCACGCGCAGCGTTCCGCCCTCGCGCGAGGCAATCCGAATCCCACGCAGCCCGTTCAGTTCCGGCGCCAGCGCGCGAATCGTCACCCCGCGATCCGCAAACACCGGGCGGGTGGCCCGAGTGCCAAACCGAGCGCTTTACCACCATCGTGGTTGCCCCAGGTGCCTCGCTTTTGGGCACCTGGGAGACCACGGTACTCAACCAGCCTTCTCCTTGTACCGCAAATGCTGTGGTAATTGTCCTTCACGCCGCGCCGCCGTCCACTCCGACTCGATCTCCACGACGCCCTCGACACCCGTTGCGTAGTGGCGAAAACTCGACCATCTCCAGTCTTCCGGCTTCTCTACCAGACCGCGCACAACCGGATTCCGGTGCATATACCTTAGCTTTTCCACGCGCTTTGCCTCGTTGTGCACGGGGAAATCGTAATAACGCGCCTGCCAGAAAGGCCGGTCTGCGCGCCGCATTGCCACCGAGAGCTTGAGCGCGTGAACCACGCCGGAGACTGTGCTCTTCGCCGGCTCGCCGATCATAAGATGCACATGCTCGGGCATTGCAACGTAACCACCGACCACGAACTTGTAGCGGCGGCGGGTGCGCTCCAGGGCATCCTCAAACAGATCGCGCGCTTCCGCCGCGCCCAGATGCTGGAACCGGTGAAAACAACTGAAGGTGAGAAAGTGGAAACAGCCAAGATGCTCGTATCGAATCAGGCCGCGCGGCATTGACCGAAAGGGTACAGCGAAACCTGTCCGATGTCGAGAAGAGACAAAGGCCAGCCTGCCGAGGTCTGGGTCCTCCCGGGTGCCCAAAGGCGAGGCACCCGGGGCAACCAGCATTTGGGGTGGAGCGCACAACGTTCCCCGGCACCCGGGCCTGCGCACGCGCCTAGGATGGGGCACCTGCACCCAGCGTGTAGTGGGGGTTGACTCCCACCTTAACCGCTGCGCTGCGCGCATCGGCGAAGGTGGGGCACCCGGAGTCGTCTGACTGGGCGGGTGTGACTCGACAGGGGATGGGGGATGGATTAGTTTGGGCCTATGACGGGAGTTTCGCTGCGGTTAGACGGGAAGGTGGCGCTGATTACGGGCGGGTCGCGCGGGATTGGCGCGGAGGCGGTGCGGCTGTTTGTGGAGGCGGGGGCGCGGGTGGTCTTTAGCTACCGGCAGGCGCGGGAGCAGGCGCTGGCGCTGATGGCGGAGTGTGGCGGGCCGGCGCAGTGCGTGGCCGTGGCGCAGGAGCTGAACTGCGCTGCGGATGGGCGGGCGCTGGTGGGCGCGGCGGTGAAGGCCTTTGGACGGCTGGACGCGCTGGTGGCGAACCATGGCATCTGGCCGCCGGAAGAGATGCCGATTGAGCTGATGACCGAGGAGCAGTGGCGGCGGACGCTGGGCGTGAATCTGGACTCGGTGTTTGGGCTGGTGCAGGCGGCGGTGACGCAGATGGAGCTGCAGGGGCCGCCGGCGACGGAGGTGGACGGGCTGCGGGGGCATATTGTTTTAATCAGCTCAACGGCGGGGCAGCGCGGCGAGGCGAACCATGCGGACTATGCCGTAACGAAAGGCGCGCTGATCAGTCTGACGAAGAGCCTTTCGAGCGAACTGGCGCCGCGGGGGATCCGGGTGAACTGTGTGGCACCGGGCTGGGTGGCGACTGAGATGAGCGCAGCGGCGCTGGACGATCCGGAGCTGGGGCCGCGGATACGGGAAGGGATTCCGGTGGGGCGGGCGGCGACGGCGCGGGAGATTGCGGGCCCGGTGCTATTTCTGTGTACGCCACTGGCGGGGTTCATCAGCGGAGAAGTGCTGAACGTGAACGGTGGCGCGGTGCTGGTGGGGTAAAAGGACACGAATGAAGAACTGGCAGCGGCGGTGGATGAGCAGAGTAGGATGCGCGGCGTTGGCGGCGCTGCTGGCTGTGCCGGCGAAGATGCAGACGGAGCCGGCCGATGATGCGGGAGCAACGAATGCCAAGAAGGCGCTGGCGGTTCTGGACGCGATGGTGGTGGCGCTGGGCGGCACGCTGTGGCTGAACGTGAACAACGAGATGCGGCAGGGGCACATTGCTGCGTTCTTTCACGGGACTCCTGACCTGGGAACGACGCTGTATTGGGATTTTCACCAGTGGCCGGATCATGACCGGATTGAGTACACGAAGCACAGGGACGTGCTGCAGTTCTACGTGGGGCGCACGGGGTGGGAGGTAACGTATCGCGGGAAGAAGGCGCTGCCGAAGGATCAGTTGGATGAATTTCTGCGGCGGCGGGACCACTCGATTGAGACGGCAGTGAAGGTGTGGCTGAAGGATCCGAAGACGATTGCGATTTATGAGGGGCAGCGTGTGGAGTACCGCCACCTGGTGGACCAGGTGACGCTGATATCGGCATCCAACGACTCGGTGACGATCCAGACAGATGCGATGACACATTTGCCGGTGCAGCGGGTCTTCCAATATCGCGATCCTCAGTTCAAGGACAAGGACACGGACGCCGAGGAGTATGAGGATTACCACACGGTGGAGGGATTGCCGACGGCGTTCAGCATTACGCGCTACAAGAATGGGGAAGAAGTGCGACAGTATTACACGGACAAGGTGGAATATAACCGCGACCTGCCGACAGACTTCTGGGACGTGGACACGTGGGCGCGCAGGATCAAGAAGCACTAGAGACGAATGGGGCTTCGATATAATCGCTGACGAGCGTGCGGCGCCAGGCTGCATGCCGCATGGAGCCCGAGCATGACCTTTGACATCCAGGAGATCCTGGAGTTTCTTCCTCACCGTTATCCATTTCTGCTGATCGACCGGATTGTGGAGTTTGAGCGCGCGAAGCGCGCGGTGGCGATCAAGAATGTGACGATCAATGAGCCGTACTTCCAGGGCCATTTTCCGGGGCATCCGATTATGCCGGGGGTGCTGGTGGTGGAAGCGATGGCGCAGGCAGGCGCGGTGCTGATGCTGCACGAGCTTCCAGACCGGCACACGAAGCTGGCGGTATTCACGGGCATTGACAATGCGAAGTTTCGACGGCAGGTGGTGCCGGGCGACCAGTTGCGGATTGAAGTGGACGTGCTGAGCTTTCGCACGCGCGCGGGGCGCATGGCGGGCAAGGCGCTCATCGACGGCAAGGTGGCGTGCGAGGCGACGCTGACGTGCATGATTGTGCCGCGGAGTGCGGAGACGGCGCCGGGCGGAGCGGGCGAGTGAGTATTCATCCCAGCGCGATTGTGGCGGCGGGCGCGGTGGTGCCGGCGTCGTGCACGGTGGGACCGTTCTGCACGATTGGGCCGGAGGTGGTGCTGGGCGAGGAGTGCCGGCTGATTTCGCACGTGGTGCTGGATGGGCGGACGCGGATTGGCGCGCGGAATGTGATCTATCCGTTTGCGTCGATTGGCGTAGCGCCGCAGGACCTGAAGTACAAGGGCGAGCCGACGGAGACGGTGCTGGGCGATGAGAACACGATTCGCGAGAGCGTGACGATCAGCCGCGGCACGGTAGGCGGCGGCGGCGTGACGCAGCTGGGCTCGCACAACCTGCTGATGACGTGCGTGCACATCGGGCATGACAGCATCGTGGGAAGCCACTGCATCCTGGCGAATGCAGCGACGCTGGCGGGGCATGTGACGATTGAGGATTATGTGACGCTGGGCGCGTTTTGCCCGGTGCACCAGCACTGCGTGGTGGGCGCGCACGCGTTTATCGGCGGGGGCACGATTGTGACGCAGGATGTGCTGCCGTTTTCGCTGACCTCAGCCAAGCGCGAGAACCGGGCCTTTGGGATTAACAAGATTGGATTACAGCGGAAGGGTTTCTCGCCGGAGCGGCTGCAGACGCTGCAGAAGGCGTACCGGTATCTGCTGGCGTCGAAGATGAACACGACACAGGCTCTCGAAAAGATGCGCGAGCTGGAAGGCGAGGACGTGGCGCTGCTGGCGGCGTTTATCGAGCGGAGCCAGCGCGGGGTGATTAAGTAACCGTGAAGCTGGGACTGATTGCCGGGAATGGGCGCTTCCCTTTTCTGCTGCTGGATGCGGCGCGGGCGCAGGGGCTTGCGGTGGTGGTGGCGGCGATCAAGGAAGAGACCGACGCGGAGATGGATGAGCGCGCGTCGCGCGATGCGGGCGTGACGGTGCACTGGCTCTCGCTAGGCGAGCTGTCGCGGCTGATTGAGACTTTTCATAAAGAAGGCGTGACGCGCGCGGTGATGGCCGGGCAGGTGAAGCATAAACAAATTTTCTCGAGCATCCGTCCGGACTGGCGGCTGGCGAAGCTGCTGATGAGCCTGCGGACGCGGAATACGGACATGCTGCTGGGCGCGGTGGCGAAGGTGCTGGGCGATGAAGGCATTGAGCTGATGAGCTCAACGGCCTTTCTGGAGCCGCTGCTGGCCGAGGAGGGTGTGCTGACCGAGCGCGCGCCGGACGAGGAAGAGCGCAAGAATATCGAGTACGGACTGGACGTGGCGAGAGCGGTGGCAGGCTTTGACATTGGCCAGACCGTGGTGGTGGCGGCACAGGCCTGTGTGGCCGTGGAGGCGATGGAGGGCACGGACGCGACGATTGAGCGTGCGGGTGTGCTGATGCGGTCGCTTGAGGGCGACGAAGGCAGCACGCTGGAGCGGCGGCTGACGGTGGTGAAGGTGGCCAAGCCCAACCAGGACATGCGTTTCGACGTGCCGGTGATTGGGATGCGGACCGTGGAAGCGATGATTGCCGCGGGGGCGACGTGTCTTTCCATCGAAGCGGGACGGACGCTGCTTTTTGACCGGGACAACATGCTGCGGCGGGCGAGCGAGGCGGGGATTGCCATGGTTGCGTCTGGGCGCGGATACTGATTGTGGGCTGACTCTGCGTCCCCGACGCGCGCCGACGCGTCCGCCCCTTGGAGGTTTCCTTTGAAGAAGCTGAAGATTCCTGCTGTGGCTGCTGCTGTGGCATTGGCCCTTGCGTTTGGCGTAGCGCGCGCGGCCAATGAAACTCTGCCGAGTGTGGGACAGAGTGCGCCCACATTTACGCTTCCCTCGCAGACGGGACAGCCGATTTCGCTGGAGAGCTATCGTGGCAAGTGGGTGGTGCTGTACTTCTATCCCAAAGACATGACAACGGGGTGCACGATTGAAGCACATAACTTTCAGCGCGACCTGCCGAAGTTTCAGGCGGACAATGCGGTCATCCTGGGCGTGAGCCTGGACACGGTGGACAGCCACAAGCAGTTCTGCACAAAGGATGGGCTGACCTTCCACCTGTTGGCCGACCCGGATCACAGGGTTGTGGATGAGTACGGATCGCTGGGCAGCTTTATGGGCTTCAAAATTGCGAATCGCAACACATTCCTGATCAACCCGCAGGGGAAGATCGTCAAGGTGTGGACGAAGGTGGATCCGACGCGCCACTCGGAAGAAGTGCTTGCGGCGCTCAACGAGATGAAGAAGTAAAGCGCGACAGGTGGACGCAAAAAAGCCCGGCGAGATGCCGGGCTCTTTTGCTTGCCTTGTACTGCGTGTTGGGGGATGTTACTTTTTCGCTGCCTTCTTTGCCGCCTTCTTTGCTGGGGCCTTCTTGGCAACTGCCTTCTTCGCCGCCTTCTTGGCAGGGGCCTTCTTCTTCGCAACTGCCTTCTTGGCGGGAGCCTTCTTTGCTGCTTTCTTAACGGCCAACTTTTTACCTCGTTTGGTGGTTTTGCTGACGCGCTTTCCAGCTGCTGCTTTCTTGACAGCGGCCTTTCCGCCCTTCGCGCCAGAGGACTTCTTTTTTGCGGCGGATTTCTTCGCGGCCTTTTTGGCCACAACCTTTTTCGCGGCTGCTTTTTTAGCAGGCTTCTTTGCGGCTGCCTTTTTTGCCGGAGCAGCTTTTGCAACAGACTTCTTTGCAGCAGCTTTTTTGGCGGCAGGCTTTTTGGCCGGGGCCTTGCGGGCAGCCTTCTTCACGGGAGCTTTGACGGGGGCCTTCGGCGCGGCATTCTGCGTGATGGGTTCTGCCGCGACTACAATAATTGCTTCTTCCACCACAGCCTCATCTTCATCGTCGTCGGAGGAAGTGAGTATGGCAGCGGTTTCAGCTGCTTCTTCATCTTCGAAGATTTCATCGTGATCGGAGTCCGAGTCAGCCGGCTCCGCATTGTGGTTGCCGTCATTCATTGCGTACATCCTGAACACTTCGTCCATCCCATAGCCTCCAGCGGCTGGCCGCTGCCCCGATAGGGGGTCTTGCATCTGCGCAGCGTGAACAAGAGCACACTGCGTGCGCCCTCATTCTAGCAATAGCTCAAGCAGAAAAGCTATCAAAAGACGCAAAGAGAATGGAGTGTCGAATCCTTTTACTTACCTGTGGTGGAGGATGAGGAGGAGGTTGCGTGATGATGTCGCGTTGATTTGCGGTGGTGCGTGGAGGTGGACTTTGCAGTGGATGCCGAAGCGGTGTGTGCGGACTTGCTGTGATGCGCGGCACTGGCAGAGGAAGCGGGCGGGTCACCATGCAGTGTTTGAGCGGTGTGCGAGGAGCGATGGCGGGAGTGTCGCGTGCGCACAATGCGGGCAGGTTCAGCAACGCGGAGGCGCCGACCGGGTGCGACGCGAGTTCCGCTGAGGTGGTTCCAGCGGCGAAGTTGGGCGAGAGAAACGCCGAAGCGGTCAGCGATGGAGATTAAAGTATCGCCACGGCGCGCGGTGTACAACATGCTGCGGGAAGTGGTTTCGACGGCGGGACGCGTGGGCACGGCGAGGGCTTCAACGCCGGAGAGGCTCTCGTCCTGGGTCATGTCGTTGGCGGCGGCGAGTTCTGCGACGGAGACGTGGAAGCTGCTGGCGACCGAGGCGAGTGTGTCATCGGGAGTGACGCGATGATAGCGCCAGGCGTCGCGTTTATCTTCGGGGATGGCGGCAACGCGCTGCTGAAAGAGCTGGGCGGCGCCTGCCGGCAGGTGAAGATCAAAGCTGGTGTCAGGCGGAGTGGTGTAACGGAGGAGGCTTGGATTGAGCGCGATGAGTTCATCGACGGGTGCATCGACAAGATCCGAGACGAGACGCAGATCGATGGAGTAGTTAATCGTGACGGTGTCGGTGAGGACCGGAGGATCGAGTGTGACCTCATCAAAGCCGTATTGACTGGGGTGGTTGGCAATGATGATGGCGGCGATGATTTCAGGGACGTAGTTTTCCGTTTCGCGCGGCAATTCATGGCGCTTGTAGAGTTCCCAGAAGTCGGCATAGCCGGTGCGCTGGACCTCGCGCTGGATATTGCCCGCGCCGTGATCGTAGGCGGCCATGGCGAGATACCAGTCGCCGAGCTGGTCGTAGAGAAACTTCATGTAGCGAGCGTAGGCGCGGGTGGATTTCTCCGGGTCGAATCGCTCATCCACATAGCGGTTGCGAGTGAGGCCGTAGTTGCCGTAGGGCATGAACTGCCACATGCCTCCCGCGCCGGAACTGCGGTTGACGGCGCGGGGTTGGAAGCCGGACTCGGCGACGGCGAGATAGATGAGGTCCTGCGGCACGCCTTCCTCGGACATGACGCGCTGAATCATGGCCTTATAGCGACCGGCGCGCTCAAAGGAATGAAGCAGAGTGTTGTGTCCCTTCTGGGTATAGGCAAAGAAGTTGATAAAGGCGGCCACGTAGTCGTTGATGACGAGAGGCAGATCCGACTTGGTGGTGGCGAGATCGGCACGCGCCTTGGCGACGAGGTTGGGGTCGACAGCAAAGGTGACGTCGCTGGCGACATCACCGGGGGTGGGTTCAATCGTGGGCGCGAAGCCATTGCCCTGCTTGAGGGCTTCCATCTCCAATGCGTTGACGGAGTCAACGATGCGGTCGAACTCGTCCTGGAGTTGCGGGTTGCTCTTAATATCGATGCCGCTGGCGAGCATGAGATCGACTGCGCGGTCGAACTGCGATTTGGCATCAGGGAGGTTGCCTTTGCGATAGTCGGCCTGGCCGGCGGCATAGGTTTTTTCGACGTTGGCGATGAGGGCCTGGATGCGCTGCTGCTGAGGAGACGGGGCCGACGCCGTTGCAGACGCGGCGGATTGAGCCGGGGCATGCTGTGCGGCAGGCAGGGCCGGGGCCAGTGCCTGCGGGGAGGACTGCGGTGAGGACTTGCGGCTGGATGGAGCACAGCCGGCGATGGACAGCGCGAAAACTGCGGCCACCAGATTCCGGAATAATGTTCTGCTCATGCGCACGATGATGAAAGGTCTTCTGCAGCCTGCGCACAAAGGCCGGCTGATCGGTGGTGGACGCAGTGGCGCCCGGGATTGAACCCTACAGCGATGATAAGCTATGCCATAGAGGCATTGTGCGCTGGATGGCGCCATCGCTTTCTTTCGCCAACCTCGCATGGACGCACGGTTCCTACGCAACTTCGCCATTATTGCCCACATCGACCATGGAAAGTCGACGCTGAGCGACCGTCTGCTGGAGATCACCGGCGCGGTGGCCGAGCGCGAGATGCAAGCACAGATTCTGGATGCCATGGATCTGGAGCGCGAGCGGGGCATCACGATTAAAGCCCACGCCGTGCGCATGATGTACAAGGCCAAAGACGGCAATACCTATCAATTGAACCTGATCGACACGCCGGGACATGTGGACTTCAGCTACGAGGTTTCACGCTCGCTGGCCTCGTGTGAAGGCGCGCTGCTAGTGGTGGATGCCAGCCAGGGCGTCGAGGCCCAGACGCTGGCGAACGCATATCTGGCGATTCACCACGGCCTTGAGATTATTCCGGTCATCAACAAGATTGATCTGCCCTCCGCAGACATTCTGCGGACGCAGGAGGCCATCGAACAGGCTGTTGGATTGGACGCGACAGACGCGATTCCGGTGAGCGCAAAGACGGGCCAGGGCGTGGACGAGGTGCTGGAAGCGATTGTGCATCGACTGCCGCCACCGAAAGGCGACCCGCAAGCACCGCTGCAGGCGTTGATCTTTGATTCATGGTTCGATGCGTATCGCGGCGTGATTGTGCTGGTGCGCGTGATGCAGGGGACGATGCGGAAGGGCCAACGCATTCGGCTGATGTCGAACGGGAAGTCGTTCGATATCGAGTCGATGGGTGTGCTGATGCCCAAGCCGGTGGAGATTGGCGCGCTTTCTGCGGGCGAGGTGGGATTTTTTGCCGCGACGATCAAGAACGTAGCCGATACAAAGATTGGCGACACGGTGACGGACGATGCACAGCCTGCGGCTGAGCAGTTACCGGGATTTGAAGACATTAAGCCGATGGTCTTCTCCGGCCTGTACACGGTGGATTCGCACGAGCACACGCTGCTGCGCGACGCGCTGGAGAAGCTGCGGCTGAATGACTCGTCGTTCTTCTTTGAGCCGGAGAGCTCGGCGGCGCTGGGCTTTGGCTTCCGCTGCGGCTTTCTTGGACTGCTGCACATGGAGATTATTCAGGAGCGGCTCGAACGCGAGTACGAGCTGGACCTGATTACGACGGCACCGGGGGTGCGGTACCACATCAAGCTAACGGACGGGAGCACGATCGAGGTGGATAATCCGTCGCGCTGGCCGGAGCCGACGAACATTGAAAGTATCCGCGAGCCGGTGATTACCGCGAAGATCCTGACCAATGAGGAGTATGTGGGCGGGATTCTGAAGCTGGTGGAAGAGAAGCGCGGCAAGCAGATCAACTTTGAGTATGTGACCCCGACGCGCGTGATGCTGACCTATGAACTGCCGCTGAACGAGATTGTGTTGGACTTCTATGACCGGCTGAAGTCGATCTCGCGCGGGTATGCTTCGCTGGACTATCAGCTTGCGGGTGAATGGGAATCACCGATGGTGAAGCTGGACATCCTGGTCTCTGGCGAGCCAGTCGACGCGTTGTCGATTATCGTGCACCGGGACTTTGCCTATGAGCGCGGCAAGGCCCTGGTAGCGAAGATGCGGGAGCTGATTCCCAGGCAGCAGTTCGAGGTGGCGATTCAGGCGGCGATTGGGTCAAAGATTGTGGCCCGCGAGACGGTGAGCGCGCTGCGGAAGAACGTGCTAGCGAAGTGCTATGGCGGGGACATCAGCCGGAAGCGCAAATTGCTGGAGAAGCAGAAAGAAGGCAAGAAGCGAATGAAGCGGATCGGGAAGGTCGATATTCCGCAGGAGGCGTTTCTGGCCGTGCTGCGGGTGGGCGAAGACCAGCAAAAGTAACCGGTATCGCCGGCATCACCCTGTACCTTCGTCACATATTATTCATCCACAACTGTGGAAAGCTGCGGCAGATGGGCTACGGAGACGGCAGGGTGGGGCTTGCTAATGGACCGTCCAGGGTGGCCGATCTATATTACGTAGAAAGAGTGACTTACGGCCTTTAGCAAAACAACCGCCAAATTGGCAAGTGGATAAACCTGAATTTTTCGGGATTCATGGCGAAAGCGATCCACAGTTTTTTCCACAGGGAGTGGACGAGGTGGACGCTGGAAAAGATGGAGGAGGGCGGGCTTGGTGTGCCTCAGCCGTCTCGCTCGGGAGACGACTGAGGCGGTCGCCGGGTATTAGTGCGCGGCCGGGGTCTTTGGGGCCGGGGTGGGAGCCGAGAGGGCTGGCTCTGCCGCGGGAGCGGGAACGCCGGACTTCTGGTTGTAGGCGCTGATGATGTCCTTGGTGATGTTGGAGGATTCGGCAGCATATAGGACGGGGCTCTGCTGCTGGGAGAAGTCGAGCACAAGGGTATAGCCGTGCTGCTTCACGTAGTCATTCAGGACGTCATAAACCTTGGAGGCAAGGGCGTTATACATCTCCTGCATCTCCTGCTGCATATCGTTCTGGGCATCCTCAGCGGAGCGCTGCAGCTGCTTTTCCTTGTCGTCGATGGCGCGCGTGCGATCGGCCTTCTGTGCATCGGAGAGGGTCGCGCTCTGGGTCTGGAGCTGCTTCTTCAGGGAGTCAATCTCGTCGCTGAGGGCTTTGAGCTGCTGGCGCTTGGGCTCGTATTTCTTTTGCAGATCAGCGAAGTTGCGCTGGCCCTCGTTGGTTTGGGCGACTGCGACCTGGAAAGCGATGACGGCGATCTTGGCGGGGGCAGCGGCGGTGGATGCGGAGGCTGGAGCCTGAGCGACGGCAGACAGGGTGAGACCTGATGCCAACATCAAAACAACGGCTAACATGCGCTTCATGCGAATGGAAAACTCCTTCAGGATTCCTCTGTGGCAGGTCTCGCGGCGACGCCGGAAGGCAAGCCTGTGCCTCCTGACAAACCTCTCGGTCTTCCTCATAGGGAGCTCCGTTCAGGCAAGAATCGGAGGCAGGAAAAGACGCGGATGGAGACATCAGCAGGAACTAGAAGGATTATATGGGGGCAGGTTAGGTGCGTCAAACGTGCGACGAGGCGGTGAAGAGGGCCCGGGGCAGCGCGGCGCGCGGCCCCGGGAGGTAAGGAAACCGCGCAGTTTAAGCGCGGGACAACCGGTGCTAGTGGGCGCCGGCAGGATGGGCGGGAGCAGCACCAGCGCCGCTGGGTTGAGGAGCGGACGGGGTTGCCTGCGGGGCCGGAGCGGGGATGCCGGACTTGGTGTTGTACTCATCGACGACGGCTTTGGTGACGTCAGTGGCCTGAGTGGCCCATAGCACAATCTCATCCTGTTTGCGGCCAGCATCGAGCACAAGAATGTAGCCATGCGCTTTGGCATAGGCACCGAGTTCGCGATCGAATTTGCCAGCGACGGCGCCGAAATCCTGTTCGAGGTCGGTCTGAAAGTCGCTTTGCGCCTCCTGGACAGCGCGGTCGAGATCTTTCTGCTTGCTCTGAATGGTCTGGGCGCGGCTGGCGCGATCTGCGGGGCTAAGAGTACCGGACTGGAGCTGCTTTTTGAGGCTGTCGATCTGGTCGCTGAGGGCTTTGATTTCATTGCGCCGGGGCAGGTACTTTTTCTGGATGTCGGCGAGGTCGCGCTGGAACTCGTTGGTGAGAGTGACGCCCTGCTGGAAGGCGATGACGGCGACCTTTTGTGGGCCGGAGGTGGTTTGCGCGCTCGCGGATAAGGATCCCGCAAGACTGAAGGCAACCATGAGCGAAGCAACAAATTTCATGAGAGGGAGACTCCTGCAAAGAAGCCGGGGCGCTGAGGCGTCCCGGCCTGGAGGTATGCACTAAAAGGTGGTGGAAACCGTGAGGCGGAAGGTTTTACGCGGTTCGCGGAAGAGGTTCTGCGCACCGTAGGCCTGAATTGCCTGGTTGTAGGTGTAGTCGCCCGCGCCGCCGGGCGGGAACATGTCCCGCGTGATGAGCTCTGCCGAGCAGCTTTGGACCTTGGTGCCGAGCTTGAAGTCGTTGCAATAAGGGTGCTCATAGAGCCGCAACGGGTTGTAGGCAAAGTAGAGACGGAAGGGCGCGTTGACCACGGGCATGATGACGCCGAGTTCGCCGCCGAAGGACATGCGCGGAACGAAGTTGGTGCCGGCGATGGGTCGGATGTTTTCCCGGAAGCCGACCTGGGAGCCGGGGATCCCGCCCTGGCAGGATCCGTTGTTATAGACCGGGCAACCATAAAGCGGCGCGATCAGGGAGGCAAAGCCTTCGGGGCTTTGCTGGAGCTGATTGCGGTTGGCGGCGACATCGAGGCCGAAGTCGTCAAAGAACGAGAAGGTGACCGAGCCGGCGATGGGAATGCGGTATTCGGCGTTGGTGGTCAAGCTGGTGTCGCCGCCGATGGAGGCGATGCCGTAGACCGGGATGGGCACCTGGATGCACTGGTTGATCTGCGGATTGGTGGGATCGCGCGGGACGCAGCTTCCATCAGGATTGGTGAGCTGAACGGTGGTGCGCGTCGGCACGTAGCCATAGGGTGTGGCACCGCGGATGTCAAAGCCGCGGAGGTCTCCGTCGCCGCCGGTGTAGAAGCGGTTCTGCGGAGGAGCGACATCGCCGCCCCAGCCCTGGATATAGCCGAGCTGAGCACGGATGCCGAGTACGTTGTGACCCATAGGCGAGGGCCTGAAGTAGTGCATGGAGCGAAAGCTCTTGTAGGCAATGAACGGCGAGACATAGCGCAGGTTGCCCCATGCGCCGCCAGCCTGCACGAGCGCGGTCCACTCCTTGCCGCTGCGTGGCCGGAGAGGATCGTTGATGGTGTTGTAGATGTAGCTGAGGGAGACCGAGCTGTCGACGATGCCGGCGAGGGGATTGGAACCCTGAATACCGGAGCGGAAGCTGATGGTCTGGAAGAATGTCTGCGAGGCCGTACTGAAGGCGGAGATGGTGGAACGATTAAGGCTATAGGTAAAGCCGACGCGCTGGAAGGCATGCCGCCGGAGCGGATAGCTGATGGAGAGGTTCAAGCCAGTGGAGGCCTGATTGTAGTTCTGGGTGAGGGACTGCTGTGCCTGGGTGAGGTTGAACGCCTGCCCGGCGGTGGCTTGATAGGCATGAGCAGGGTTGTAGTCCTGCTTGTTGTTGTAGATCTGGAAGCCGAAGTTGATAGGACGGTTGTGGATGTAGGGCTGGGAGAAGCCGAACAGGAACTGGCGCTGAGCGTTGCCGAGGTTGCCCTGCACGCTGAGCGTTTCACCGAGACCGAGGAAGTTATTGGTCTGGTAGTTCACGCCGAGGAAGGCGCCCTGGAGGCCGCTGACGCCACCATTGAGGCCGATGGAGTTTTTGCCCTTTTCCTTCACCTTCAGGAGCAGGTCGACGGTGCCTGTTTCAGGATTCTGGTGAGCCTCAGTATCCTGGTCAACCTTGAGGGGATCGAAGTACTCGAGCTGATTCAGGCGCATGAGGCTGTACTCCCAGAGCTGGGAGTTGTAGACCTGACCTTCTTCGAGGAGCAGTTCGCGGCGAATGACGCGATCCCGGGTGATGGTATTGCCCTGAATCTCGATGCGGCCGACATAGAAGGGCTTGCCTTCGTCGATGTCGACCTGAAGGGAGACGGTTTTCTTCTTGTCGTCAAAGATGGGTTTGGGGACGGCGCCGAAGTTGATGTAACCGAGCTGGCCGTAAGCCTTTTTGAGGTTTTCCAGGCCTTTACCGATAACCTGGGCGTCGAACCAGTCACCATCCTTGATATTGAAGGTGCCGCGAAGCGCTTTGACATTGGTGACGGCCTTGTTACCGGTGAAGGTAATTGTGCCGAGGCGATAGCGGTCGCCCTCTTCAATGGGCAGGAGAATGTCAATGCGCTTGCCGTGGCGAGGACGGAAGGTGAACCAGTTGAGACCGCCTTCGTCGCGGATCTGGGTAACGGGGGTGTCGACCGCGGCGTTGTAATAGCCCTTATCGCGATAGGCAAAGCGGACGCGTTCGGTGTCCTCGTCGAGTTTGGAGGAGTCAAAGGTCTTGGCGAAGAGGTTCTCAAAGATCAGCGAGTACGGGATGCCAATGGGCTTGAGATTCTTCATAGCCCGGCGCAGGTAGGTGCTGCTGAGGTGGGTGTTGCCGGTGAAGCGGATATTGCCCACCTTCACTGTGGGTCCTTCTTTGATATTGAAGTTGACCTGGACTGAGGCCGGCGGGATGGTTTTGACCTCAGTCTTGACGGTGGCAAACTGGTGGCCGTGCTCGGCGAGCATCTCCTTGATGACGGTCTCAGCGCGCTTGATCTTGGTGGGATCGTACTGACCTTCGACGGAGAGGCCGACCTTTTCCTTCTTGAAGCGATCGAGGATGTCGGACTGGCTGATGGAGTTATTGCCCTTGTAATTGATCTCGCGGATGGTGGGACGCTCACGGACAAAGACATCGAGGATGATGCCCTTTTCGGTGTCTTCGCGCTCGATCCGGAGATCCTCAAAGTATCCGGTGTTCCAGAGGGAATTGAAGTCGCGCTCGATGGAGATGGGGTCGTAGGTATCGCCGGCATGGGTGAACATGCGGGCAAGGATGGTTTCCTTGGGAATGCGGCGGTTGCCGATGACGCGAATCTGGTCAATGGTGTCGGGCGTCTGGGCGAAGGCTGCGCCGGCAATGGCGGCGAGGCAGAGGACGAGGATGATCCTCAGCAGGAGGCCGGAATGTCGCGCGATGCGAGAGATGGAACTGTGCCTGATCTTCACCGGGCTGTCACCCTGCGGCGAGCACAAGAGCTGGTGCGGTCCATAGTTAAGCTTCACGGGAAGAATATGCACACCCTCATTGCTAAAAATCTGGTACTGCTTGGCGGAAAGATTGATTATATTGGACCGCGGCCACCCTGCCCAAACGCGCGGACGGTGCGCTGGCTCTGCAACTTTCGCTCTTCCTGCCTGCCCAGCCGCCCCAACTGCCGGCGGGGAAGGCAGCCCGTGGACACAGGGGCCTGCGCGGGAAGGATTTGCCGCCAGGAACCCATGACTTCGGGAGCCTTTACCAGTCTACCGGAAGGAACTGGGCCAGCGGTGTGCTGAAGGACGAAACTGAAAACGAGCATTGGTGATTAGACGCAAGTGGGACCGGCAGGGCAACCGCTACGAGGGAGATTGGACAAAATGAGTGCAGAAAGCGGGAGCGTGTACAAATTCTCTGCGCCGCTGCTAGATGGACGCGTGGTGGAACTGGATACGCTGAAAGGGCAGGTTCTGCTGATTGTGAATACAGCCAGCCAGTGCGGCTTTACGCCGCAGTACGCGGGTCTGGAGGCACTGTACCAGCGCTACCGGGATCGGGGGTTTGAGGTGCTGGGGTTTCCGTGCAATCAGTTTGGCAGGCAGGAACCGGGAACAGAGAGCGAGATCGAAACCTTCTGCAAGAAGAATTATGGAGTGAGCTTTCCGATGTTCGCCAAGATTGAGGTGAATGGACCGGAGGCGCATCCGCTGTATCAGTTCCTGAAGAAGCAGCGGCGAGGTCTGCTGGGCACGGAGCGCATCAAATGGAATTTCACGAAGTTTCTGGTGGACCGGAAAGGCCGTGTGGTGCGACGGTACGGCTCCTCAGCAAAGCCGGAAGCGATTGCTCCGGAGATTGAGCGATTGTTAAGCGAAACTGCCTGAACCGGAATCGCCGGCGTCGGTTCCGTTTGTGCACCAGGCCTGCGGTATTCTTTTCGTGACTTGAACGCGCTGTGGAGAGACGGCGCGTGTGGCGCGCGGGCAAGGCGGCCGATGCGCACGAAGGAGAAGGATGCGCCGAGGTCTTCCCATGTTGCTGGTCCGCGTGATGGTGGGCGTGGTGTTTCTGACCGAGGGGATTCTGAAGTTTCTGCGGCCGGGCGAGCTGGGCTCCGGTCGATTTGCGCATCTGGGCTTTCCGCTGCCGCATCTGTTGGCGCCGCTGGTGGGAGGCGTGGAGGTACTGGGCGGTGGTGCGGTGCTCCTGGGGTTGTTTGCCAGTGAGGGTGCGCTGGCGCTGTTCGTGGTGATTGCCACGGCGATTGTGACGACGAAGATACCGATTCTTCTGGGTCATCCGCTGGGCCGGTTTGCACCGCCGCACCTGGCGCACTACGGGGTTCTGAGTTTTCTGCATGAGGCGCGGACAGACCTATGCATGCTGCTGGGGACAATCGCAGTGATGCTGGACCGCGGACTAAAGCTGGGCAAGAAGATCAGGTGATTGGCTCGCTGAGGATCGCGCGGCCAACTGGAGTTGTCCGCGCGAGGACTTCCCTACTTACCCGTTGAACTGATAGGCGCTGAGAGCTGCGCCCATGGGCTCGTCATGGAAGATGCGCGTGCCCGGCGCGTCTCCGCCCGCGCCGGCAGCAACCATGAGCGGAATCAGGTGCTCCTCGCGCGGATGGGCGTAGGCGGCAAAGGGCGCCTGGCGCCAGGCAGTGAGGAGCGCATCGCGCTGCGGTGCGGGCGAGGCGATGGTGCTGGTGAGCCAGTCGTCGAAGGCGCGAGCGCGCGACGGCGTCTCGGGGCGGAAGTAGCCGGAGAGGTTGTGGAAGCTCATGCCGCTGCCGACGATGAGCACGCCGGCGTCACGCAGGGGCGCGAGGGCGCGTCCGGCGGCGAGGTGCAGCGCGGGATTGAGCGATGCGGCGAGCGAAAGCGTGACGACGGGGATCTGCGCCTGCGGAAAGGCGACCTTGAGCGGGACAAAGACGCCGTGATCGTAGCCGCGCGCTGGGCTGATGGCGGTGGGCAGTCCGGCGGCTTTGAGAAGTTCGGCGACGCGCATGGCGAGGGCAGGCTCGCCAGGCGCGGGCCAGGTGAGCCGGTAGGTGTGCTCGGGGAAGCCCGAGTAATCGAAGATAAGCTCGGGCGCGGCGGCGGCGCTGGCGGTGAAGGCCGGCTCTTCCCAATGGCCGCTGACAACGAGGAGCGCTTTGGGTGGCGCGGGGAGTGAGGCAGCGAGCCCATCGAGAAAGCGCTGGGTGGAGAGCCAGGTGTCTGCCGGGCCCCAGGTCCAGTCCATAAAGAAGCAGGGACCGCCGCCGTGGGGAAGGAAGATGGTGGGCTGGCGGGTGGTGGTCATGGGTGGCTCCTCTCTCCGATGGGCTGGGCTGGCGCGGGTTGGGAAGTCCGCGGAGCCGATAGTCGTTTGAACAACTATCTAACAGATGCATGAGCCCTGTGGAAGGATGCAGGGGTGCGGAAGGTGGCGGGGTGGGCGCTTTGGCCTAGCTGTCTTTGCGGTAGAGCAGGTTACGCATGGCGGCGCGGCGGGCGGCGTTGATTTCCTTGGCGGAGCGGGGATCGACGGTTGCGGCATCCTGCGCGGAGGCGTCCTTCTCTTCCGGCTCACTGCAGGCGGGGCAGCGGTTGGCGAAGCCGGGCTTATCGGGGCGGAGCTCAAACTCCTCGTGGCAGACGACACAGACGCAAATCGGGAACGGCATACACTGATATGGTAAATCTGGTTGGAAATGCGTGCATGTGCGCGGTGTGATTTTGAACGCGGCGCGGCGGCTTACCATTCCGGCAAAGAGACCATCCAAGAGTGCGGGCTTCCCTGGAAACGAGGAGAAGGATGCGCAACGGCTTCCAACTGGAGCGGTTTGTTGAGGCGCAGGCCGATGTCTATGCGGACGTGGTGAACGAGCTGCGCGGGGGACAGAAGCGGAGCCACTGGATGTGGTTCATCTTTCCCCAAATGAAGGGGCTGGGGCGCAGCGCGATGGCACTGCACTACGGGATTGGCTCGCTGGAAGAGGCGACGGCGTATGTGCGGCACCCGGTGCTGGGCACGCGACTGAAGGAGTGCGTGGAGCTGGTGAATCGCATTGAGGGGCGGACGGCGCGTGAGATCTTTGGCAGTCCCGATGATATGAAGTTCCGCTCGTCGATGACACTCTTTGCGCGCGCGGCGGAGGATGACACGGTGTTTTGCGCAGCGCTGAAGAAATACTTCGGCGGCAAAGCGGATCCGCTGACGGAAGAGCTCCTGGGGTGACGCCCTTCACTCACTCAATTGCATAGATGGCGTAGACGCTGGCTTCTCGGCTGACCTTCTGCGGCTCGATGGCAAGGGGCGGAGCAGCCTCGGGGGCGCCAGCCATGGCGAGCGCACGCATCATGGGGCGCGGGAAATTCGGAGTGCTGAGCTGGTTGCTGGTGAAGAGCAGAGGGCCGAGGTGGACGCCCATCCCTTTGGCGAGGGTGGTGGCGTTTTCGCGGGCGCGGGCGGTGGCCTGGTCCAGGGCCTGCGTGCTGAGGGCTGCTTCGTCGCGGACGGTCCAGTCGATGGCCCCGCTGGAGTTGGCGCCGGCAGTGATGGCGGCGTCGAGGACTTCAGCGGCGCGGGCGGGGGTAGTTTTCACGGTCCACTGCTGGGTGAGCTTGAACTTGTGGGACTTCGGGATGGTGTAGTCGCGCTGAAGGTACTGCGACTCGCTGCGGATGTCGGAGTCGGTGACGCCGGCCTGACGGACGGCGGCGATAATGGCGTTGGAAGTCTGCGCGCCCTCGGCATAGGCGGTTTTGGCGTCCGTGGGCTGGGTCTCAAAGCCGACGTGAAGGATGGCGAGGTCGGGCTCGACGGAGACGGAGCCAGTGGCGGTGACGGAGAGGGTGCGATTGGCGGAACTGATGGTGAACTGGGGCTGGGCTGCCTGCTGCGCGAAGGCGGGCAAGGCGGCGGCGATGAGCCATGAGATAGCGAAAGCGCGGTGAGTCATGGTGCGATCTCCTGTGGCGGCGTGCGCCGCCTGCGTACGAGATAGACGCGAGGCCATGGTAGGACATTCAAGCGGCCGCGAGGGGATGGATTTTAAGCCTTCCCGAATTGCGTGGCGGCAACCTTCTTGCCGAACTGGCGGAGTTTGGCCAGGGTGGCGGCGGCCTGGCCGGAGTCGATGGCTTCAGCCCCGAGGGCGACACCTTCTTTGAGGTCACTGGCGAGGCCGGCGGCGATGAGGGCGGCGGCGGCGTTGAGCAGGACGATGTCGCGGCGGGCGCCAGGCAGGCCGGTGAGGACGTCGTAGAGCAAGTCGCGATTGGTGGCGACGTCGCCGCCGATGAACTGGTCGAGGGTGGTGCGCGGCAGGCCAGCCATCTCGGGCGTGACGCGGGCAGCTTTCATTTCGGGCGGGCCGCCGGTGGGGGATTCCTCAATGCGGGCGACGACGGATTCGCCGGTGGTGGTGAGCTCGTCGATGCCGTCGGTACCGTGGACGACGAAGGCGCGTTTGGCGCCGAGTGCGGCGAGGGTGCGGCCGACGAGCAGGACCTTGCTGGGCGCGAGGACGCCGATGACCTGCGTGCGCGCGCCTGCGGGATTGGTGAGCGGGCCGCAGAGGTTGAAGATGGTGCGGAAGCCGAGGGCTTTGCGCAGCGGGCCGACGGCCTTCATGGCCGGGTGATAGAGCGGCGCGAAGAGGAACATGAAGCCGGTCTCGCGGAGGCACTCGACGGCGAGCTCGGGGCCGAGGTCGATGGGCACGCCGAGGGCTTCGAGGACGTCTGCGGCGCCACAGCGCGAAGTGACGGCGCGGTTGCCGTGCTTGGCGACTTTGGCTCCGGCGGCGGCGGCGACGAGTGCGGCGCCGGAGGAAATGTTGAAGGTGAGCGGACCTCCGCCGCCGGTGCCGACGACATCGACGAGCTGACCGCGCTCTTCGTCGGTGAGCGGAACGGGCGTGACGTGAGCGCGCATGGTCTCGACAAAGCCGGCGAGTTCGGGGGCCTGCTCGCCTCGTGTGGCGAGGACGGCGAGGAGCGCTGCGGTTTCGACTTCTGGCACGGTGTCGGAGAGGATTTCTTCGAGCACGGCGGCGGCCTGTTCGCGCGTGAGTTGTGCGCCGTCTTCCGCGAGCGGCTTGAGGAGGTCTTTGACGAGGCTCATTTCACTTCTATGGTAACGGCGCGGTGCGGAATGCGGTATGTGCCAGCAACGACGGGGGGTGTCTGGTTTGCGGGGCCCGGATACCGCGAGATAGTATGAGGGCAGCGCTGGTCCGGTCGTACGTGCCGGTTCGCAATATCTTTCCGGTCTGATTGACTCCAATCCACAGCGCACGCGGTGGTTCCATCCGAACATGAAAATCCACGAGTACCAAGCAAAGGCAATCCTGGCGAAGTACGGCGTGCCCGTACCCCGGGGCGAGGTGGCCAACACGCCGGAAGAAGCGGCGGCAGTGGCCCGCAAACTTTTTGCCGAGGGCGCCTCGGGCGTCGTCGTGAAGGCGCAGATTCACGCAGGTGGCCGCGGCAAGGGCGGCGGCGTGAAGGTGGCGCGCAGCCGGGATGAAGCCGAGCTGCACGTAAAGAACATTCTGGGCATGCAGCTGGTAACGCACCAGACAGGGCCGCAAGGCCAGAAGGTACGGCGGCTGCTGCTGGAAGAGACAGCGGCGATTGACCGCGAGCTCTACCTGGGCATCGTGCTGGACCGCGCGACAGGCAAGCTGGTGTTCATGGCGTCGCAGGCCGGCGGCATGGAGATTGAAGAAGTGGCCGCAAAGACGCCGGAAGCCATCTACAAAGAGACGATTGACCCGGCGGTGGGTTTTGGCGCTTGGCAGGCGCGCAAGCTGGCCTTTTCGCTGGGGCTGAAGGCGACACAGATTAACCAGGCGGTGGGCTTCTTCCAAAGCCTCTACAAGGCGTTTGTGGAAACAGATGCCTCACTGCTGGAGATCAATCCCTTCATCACGACCAAGGACGACAAGCTGTTTGCGCTGGACGCGAAGATCAACTTCGACGACAACGCGCTGTTCCGCCATGCCGACATCAAGGCGCTGCGCGATGTGGACGAGGAAGATCCGCTGGAGGTGGAAGCAAGCAAGTACGCGCTGAACTATATCAAACTGGACGGCACGATTGCCTGCATGGTGAACGGTGCGGGGCTCGCAATGGCGACGATGGACATCATCCAGTATGCAGGCGGAAGCCCGGCGAACTTTCTGGATGTGGGCGGCGGTGCCACGCAGGAGCAGATTGAACATGCGTTTGAGATTCTGCTGAGCGACAAGAATGTGAAGGCAATTTTCATCAACATTTTTGGCGGCATTCTGCGTGTGGACCGGTTGGCGACAGGCGTGGTGGCGGCGGCAAAGAACCTGAACGTGAAAGTGCCGATTGTGCTGCGGCTGGAAGGCACAAATGTCGAGGAAGGCCGGAAGATTCTCGCCGAGTCGGGATTGAACTTCCAGGTGGGCGCAACAATGAAGGAAGCAGCGGAATTGGTGGTAAAAGCCGCGAAAGGAGTGGCAGCCTAATGGCAGTCTTAGTTGATAAGAACACGCGGCTCATTGTGCAGGGCATTACCGGCAAGGAAGGCACCTTTCACGCGAAGGGCTGCGCGGAGTATGGCACGAACGTGGTGGGCGGCGTAACGCCGGGCAAGGGTGGCTCGACGCATGAGGGTTGGCCGGTGTTCAATACCGTGGCCGATGCAGTGGCAAAGACGGGCGCGAACGCGACGATGATCTTTGTGCCGCCGCCGTTTGCGGCTGATGCGATTCTGGAAGCCGAGGACGCGGGGATTCCGCTGATCGTCTGCATCACCGAGGGCATTCCCACGCTGGACATGGTGAAGGTGTGGGCGAAGCTGAAGACTTCGAAGTCGCGGCTGATCGGGCCGAACTGCCCGGGCGTGATTTCGCCGGGTATGGCGAAGATTGGCATCATGCCGGGTCGCATTCACAAGCAGGGGAACGTGGGAATCGTGTCGCGCTCGGGCACGCTAACGTATGAGGCCGTGCATCAGCTCACGCAGCGCGGCATCGGGCAGTCGACGGCGATTGGCATCGGCGGCGACCCGATCATCGGCACGACGCACATTGATGCTCTGCGCCTGCTGAATGACGATCCCGAGACCGAAGCCATCATCATGATTGGCGAGATTGGCGGCTCGGCGGAAGAAGCTGCGGCGGAGTTTGTGAAGCAGCATGTGAAGAAGCCAGTGGTGGGCTTTATCGCCGGGCAGACGGCGCCTCCGGGACGCCGGATGGGCCACGCGGGCGCCATCATCAGCGGCGGCCAGGGCACGGCAGCCGACAAAATGAAGGCGATGACTGCGGCGGGGATACACGTAGTGGTGTCGCCTGCAGAGATCGGCGCGACGCTGGCGAAGGTGATGGGGCGCTAACGCGCCAGCTTCTGGCTGCCGGCTCAAATGAAAGGCCCACCATGGCGGTGGGCCTTTTCATTTGGATGCTGAGGGGTGGCTACCAGACACGGCATGGGTTGGCGCTGACCATCTTGTCCGTCTTTTTGCAGCTGAAGCTTTTGGCGAAGGCGGGCAGGTCCTGGAGGACGGAGTTGGTGCGGTCTTCGTCGGGCGCGTGCGGGTCAGTCTGGGCCTGCGTGCGCAACTGCTCGGGCCGCGTCTGGGTACACCACTGCTGCGCGTAGGCGATCCAGAAGCGCTGGTCGGGCGTGTAGCCGTCCATCTTTGCCGTCATGTCCACGTGATGCATCGCGGCCTGCTCCTGCCAGGCCATCCACGCAAGCCAGGTACCGCCGATATCGGCGAGATTTTCGCCCAGCGTGAGCTTGCCGTTGAGGTGGACTCCGGGCACGGGCTCAATGGCGTCATATTGCTTCACGACGCATTCGGCCTTCTGGTTGAACTTCTGCTCGTCGTCCTTGGTCCACCAGTCTTTGAGGTTGCCGTCCTTGTCGTACTGGCGGCCTTCGTCATCGAAGCCGTGCGTAAGCTCGTGGCCGATGGTGGAGCCCATGTCGCCATAGTTGGCGGCGTCATCTTCTTTGGGGCTGAAGAACGGCGGCTGGAAGTAGCCCGCGGGGAAGTTGACGTTGTTCATCTGGAGATCGTAGTAGGCGTTGACGGTGGGTGGCGACATGAGCCACTCGTTCTTGTCGACGGGCTTGCCGATCTTGGCCATATCGCGGGCGAACTCAAAGGCGCGGGCGCGCTCCTGATTGCCGAGAGCGTCACCCCGGACGATGGCGAGTTTGGAGTAGTCGCGCCACTTGTCGGGATAGCCAATCTTGTTCATGACGGCGTGGAGCTTGGCCTTGGCCTCCACCTTGGTGGCGGGGCTCATCCAGTCGAGCGAGTCGATGTCCTTCTCCATGGCCTGCTCGATGGCGAGGGTCATATCGAGCGCTTCCTTCTTTGCTGCGGGCGGGAAGTATTTGGCGACATAAACCTGGCCGAGGGCCTCGCCCATTTCGCGATCGACGCGGCTGGTGCAGCGCTTCCAGCGGTCCTGCTGGACCTCAGCGCCGTTGAGGATATGCGCGTAGAAGTGCCACGTCTCATGGTCAAAGCTCTGCGGCATGGAGGTGCTGGCGTAGGCGTGAAGCAGGTGCCAGCGGAGGTAGGTACGGATCTGGTCGATGGGTGTGTCGGCGAGGATTGTGTTGAACTCGGCAAAGAATTTTGGTTCGGTCTCATTCATCTTGCCGCTGGCGGGCGCGTACGCTGCAGCGACGTAGGCAGGAAGCGAGAAGTGCGTCAAGTCCTTGCTGAAGGCGGCGAGAGTGGTCGGGTGGTCAATGTTTTTGGGGTCGCGCAACTGGGTGACGGTGAGCGAGGCCTTGGCGAGGCGGGTTTCGATATCGAGCACTGTAGCGGCGTCCTTCTGCGCCTGGGCCTCCGGCTCGCCGGCGAGGACGAAGATATTGTGGACGTGATCGACGTACTGGCGGCGCTGCTCGATGGATTTGGCGTCGGTGCGCGTGTAGTAGTCGCGCTCAGGCAGACCGAGGCCACCGGCGCTGTAGAAGGAGATCATGGCGCTGGAGTTGGCGAAGTCCTGCTCCGCGTCGAGGCCGAAGAAAGCATTGACGCCGAGAGTGTGGAGATGGCCAAGGAGCGCGGGAAGCTGGTCAATGGATTGCAGCGCGGCGATGCGGTCGAGCTCGGGCTGGATGGGCGCGAGTCCCTGCTTGTCGATTGCGGGGGCGTCCATGCAACTGGCGTATTCGTCGCCGATCTTCTGCTCGTTGGGCGTGCGCATGGGCGATGGGACGGCGGCTTGTTCGAGAATCTGGCGCAGATGCAGGCGATTGAGCTCATACAGCTCCGTGAAGCGGCCGTATTCCACCTGATCGGGCGGCAGCGGATTGCGCTTGAACCAGCCGTTGCAACTGAAGCGGTAGAAGTTCTCGCAGGGGTCCACGGTCGTATCGATGAGCGAGGGATCAAAGACCTTGAGTTCAGGCTTCGGGGCGGGTGCAGGCGAGGCGGATGGTTGCGCGGAGGCGGGCTGCATCAGGACAGCGACGACGAGGGCAGAAAAGAGAGCAGATGCGACGGCGTTGCGGCACATGCGGTCACTGTAGCAGAGGCGGGAGCGATGGGTCAGTGGCAGGTGGGGCCGTTACAATGAGACGAACAACGAGTTCTTTGTAAGGAGCAGACAAGCAGTGGCGCAACGCACGTTCAGCATCATCAAGCCGGACGCGGTCCGCAAGGGCCATACCGGAGCGATTCTTGCCGAGATTGAGAAGGCAGGCTTCAAGATTGTGTCGATCAAAAAGGCCGCAATCTCAGTGGAACAGGCCAAGGGCTTCTACTATGTGCACAAGGAACGGCCGTTCTTCAACGATCTGTGCGCGTTCATGTCGTCGGGACCGCTGTTCCTGATGGTGCTGGAGAAGGACAATGCGATTGCCGACCTGCGCAAGCTGATGGGCGCGACGAATCCGGCGAACGCGGAAGAGGGCACCATTCGCAAGAAGTTCGCGGGCTCCATCCAGGAGAATGCGATTCACGGATCGGATGGCGAAGACACGGCGGCGTTCGAGATTGGCTACTGGTTTGCAGGCTGCGAACTGATTTAGCGAATTCCGGAAGCGAAGCGGCGGCGGGTTGCACTCGCCGCCGCTTTTATTTTGCGCGCTCGAAGGTGAGCGACGCCGAGTTGATGCAGTAGCGCAGGCCGGTCGGGCGTGGGCCGTCCGGAAAAACGTGGCCGAGGTGACCACCGCAGCGGGCGCAGGTGACCTCAATGCGGCGCATGCCGAAGGTGAGGTCTTCGTGCTCTTCGACTGAGGTGGAGTCCGCGGGCAGCATGAAGCTGGGCCAGCCGCAGTGAGAGTCGAATTTGGCGCCGGAGAGAAAGAGCAGCGCACCGCAGCCCGCGCAGTGGTAGTTCCCAGTCTCGTGATTCTGGGTGAGCGGGCCGGTGAAAGGGCGCTCAGTGCCTTTTTCGCGGAGGACGTGGTACTGCTCCGGTGTGAGTTGCGCGCGCCACTCAGCCTCGGTGCGCGTGATCTTGTCTTTGGCTTCGCTCATGGGAAAAACCTCCTGGGGAAAGGTGGTTCAGAGTTCGGCGACCAGTTCGATTTCGACGAGGACATCTTTGGGCAGACGGGCGACCTCGACCGTGCTGCGCGCAGGCGCGGCAACGCCGACGGGTGCGAGATAGGCACCGTAGACCGCATTCATGGCGGCGAAATCGTTGAAGTCCTTGAGGAAGACGGTCGTTTTGACGGTCCTGGCGAGGCTGGAGCCGGCGGCTTCCACGATGGCCTTCAGGTTTTCAAGCACGCGCGTGGTCTGCTCGGTGATGCCGCCGGGGACAACCTGGCCGGTGGCCGGATCGAGCGCGATCTGGCCGGCGGTGAACAGGAGATTTCCGCTGCGGATGGCCTGCGAGTACGGGCCGATGGCGGCGGGTGCGGACGGGGTGGCGACGACGGTTTTGCTCATGGATTGATTGTAGCGAGATGACCGCTGCCCCGTGAGTCCGCTGCGGGACCAATCATCGATCTGGCCCCAAAGCGATTGAGAGATGCCGTCATGGCTTCACACTGACCGCTTCACCGGCATAGTGGACCGTCGTATTCGCCGTGGTTGTCTCGCCGATGCCTGTGCCATGGTCTTTGCCGACGACAACGACGTGGAAGGTGTGCTGCGGAATCATGCCGGGGAAGCTGCCCTGACGCGCGCCGATGGAGAGCGTGCGAGCTGCGTCATTCCAGTGGAGCGCGATGGTGGCGTGCTGGCCCTTCGCGTAGTCGTAGTTGTCGTTTTCGTCTTCGTAGAGAGTGAAGTCGCCGTCAGCGCCGGGATAGATACGGAGTTCGATGGGGTCGGCGGGCTTTTCAGTGGACCACTCCATCGCTGGGCCCATGGGCACAATGGAGCCCGCACGCACATAGAGCGGCAGCTTCGCGAGCGGCGCGTCGGCGGTGATGCGCTGGCTGCCTGCGATTTTGTCGCCGGTCCAGAAGTCGTACCAGGTGGAGGCGGGCAGGTAGACGCTGCGGCTGGTGGCTCCCTGCGTGTAGACGGGGCTGACCAGAATGGATGGACCGAAGAGATATTCATCGCCGGTGTTCTGCGCGACGACGTCCGTACGCCAGTCCATGACGAGCGGGCGCATCAGCGTGGAGTGGTTGCTGGTAACCTGCCACGCTTCGGAGTAAATGTAGGGCAGCAGGCGATAACGCAGCGTGTCATAGTCGACAAGAATTTTCTGATTCCCCGGGCCGTAGGACCAGAGCTCATTCTCGTCAGGATTGCGCGTGCCGTGAACGCGGAAGATCGGCGAAAACGTGCCGAACTGGAACCAGCGAACGAAGAGTTCGCGGAACTGCGGATCGTTCAGGTTGCCGCCAGAGATGAAGCCGCCGATGTCGGTGGTCCAGTACGGCATGCCGCTGATGGCGTAGTTGAGGCCCGCGGAGATCTGGCGGTGGAACGTGACCCAGTCAGAGAGGACATCGCCGGACCAGGCGGTGACGCCGTAGCGCTGCGAACCTGCGTACGCCGAACGGGAGAGGATAAAGACGCGCTTCTGCTGCGAGGCGGACTGCTGCCCCTCGGATACTCCGCCCGCGTGGAAAAGCGGATACGTGTTGGCATAGCGCGCGCCGGATCCGACGGCGAGGTGGTGATCGACAAGAATGTTTTCTTCGCGGCCCTCGGTTTCGGGTTCGTCGGTATCGAGCCACCATGCGTCGACACCCTTCTGGAAGAGCGCTGCGTTGATGTTGGCCCAGTACTGCTGGCGGGCTTCGGGATTGGTGGCGTCATAGAGCGCCTGGCCTACGGGGTGGAAGCCACCGGTGAGCGTTTTGGCGACGAACCAGCCGTTGCGGTCGAACTGGTCGTAGACCGCCGTGCCCGGCCGGAAGAACGGCCACACAGAAACCATCAGGTGGAAGTGCTCCTTGTGGAGCGTGTCAATGAGTGCCTGCGGGTCAGGATAGTTCGAGTTCCACTTCATCTCGCCCATGGTGATCCACCAGAACCAGTCCTGCACAATGTTGTCCACCGGGATATGGAGCTGGCGGTATTTGGCGGCGACGGATTCGAGTTCCTGCTGCGACTGGTACTTGTTCTTGCACTGCCAGAAGCCATAGGCCCAGCGGCCAAACATCGGAACCTGGCCGGTGAGATCGCGATAGTGACCGATGATCTGGTCGGCACTTGGGCCGTAGAGGAAGTAGTAATCGATGCGGTCGGCGACGTCTGCGCTCAAGTAGAGCGAGTGGACGAAGCGGTTGTTCGCGCGGCTGGGCGAGGGGTTGTTCCAGAAGATGCCGTAACCGTTTGAAGAGACCAGCAGCGGAATGGCGATGTTGGTGTTTTCCTGGGAGAGATCGACGGTTTCGCCACGGTAGTTCCAGACGCCGGCCTGATGTTGCCCCAGGCCATAAAGACCCTCATGCGAGCCGTAGATGGCGAAAAAGACTTCAGCATGGAAGGTGTTTTCGCCGTTGACGTCGACGGGGCGCAGGGAACGGTAGCTGTCTGTTGTGAGGGTGTCACCGGAGGCGCTGAAGTAGTGCATTGCGCCAGTGGCGCGCTCGATGACGACCTTGAGCGAAGAGGTGGTGAGGGTGATGTCTTTGTCGTCGGAGGTGACGGAAAAGGTCGCAGGAGACCAGGATTTTTTGATGACAACGTGGTCGGAGGGGCGCATGGCGGCGCTGGTGCCTGCGGGCGAGTAAGTTACGCGGAGGACATCGGGCGCATCGACCTGGAGGCGCAGCAAACCTGCCTGCTGAACCACCTCAAGGTTGTCAGACTGCTTCTCAAAGGAGAGGACGGGATTGGGCGGGTTCCACTGAGCACGGGCACAAGGCGCGGCTGCGAGGGCAAAAGCTGCGAGGGAACCAAGAGTGAAACGAAGCACTTGCATGGGAAGCGTTTCCCTTTCAGAGCAGAGTCATGAGCCAGATTGAAGACCCCAACAGTCTAACGCGACCGGGCCACAAAGGATCAGCTTTCGGGCATGTGAAGCGATTTAGCTTGAGGGGAGCAGGGGTTGGAAGGCTGCGATGAAGCGCTGGAGCAGAAGCGGATTGCAACCGATGGCAGGGTACGACATCCAAAGACAGTAGCGTTGTTCAAACTCTTCATCAGGACAATTTGATCTTCCATGAGCCATCCTCTGTTTTCTGCTTTGCAGCTCCGATCTGTTTCTTTCGCAAATCGAATTGGCGTTTCGCCAATGTGCCAATACTCTGCTGAAGACGGCTTTACGAATGACTGGCACCTGGTGCACCTGGGCAGCCGCGCACAAGGCGGCGCAGGGCTGGTGATCGTAGAAGCCTCTGCGGTGACGGCAGAGGGCCGAATTTCATCGGCTGATGTGGGGATCTGGAAGGACGCGCATATTGAAGGCCTGTCGCGTATTGTGCGCTTTGTGCACGGACAGGGTGCGCGAGCGGCGATTCAACTGGCGCATGCGGGGCGGAAGGGTGGGATGGCTGCTCCGTTTGACGGCGAACGGCTGTTGCGGCCCGAGGAAGGCGGCTGGACACCGGTGGCGCCGAGCGCGGTGACTTTTGGCGAGGGGTATGCGGTGCCGCATGCACTGGACGCCGCAGGGCTGGCGGGGATTGTAAAGGCCTTTGCCGACGCGGCAGAGCGCGCGCGAAATGCCGGCTTTGACGTGGTTGAGATTCATGCAGCGCATGGGTACCTGCTGCACGAATTTCTATCGCCGCTCTCGAACCATCGGACAGATGCGTACGGCGGCAGCCTGGAGAACCGGATGCGGCTGCCGCTGGAGGTGGTGGAGGCGGTGCGCGCGGTGTGGCCCGAGCAGTTGCCGCTGTTTGTGCGCATCTCGGCGACAGACTGGGCGGACGGTGGATGGAACGCGGATGAGTCAGTCGCGCTAGCAAAGGAGCTGCGCAAGCGCGGCGTGGATCTGGTGGATGTTTCGTCGGGCGGTCTTGTGCCGTTTGCGAAGATCCCCGTGGGGCCGGGATTCCAAGTGCCGTTTGCGGCGCGGATTCGCAAGGAAGCGGAAATTGCGACGGCGGCGGTGGGCATGATTACCGAGCCGACGCAGGCGAATGCGATTGTGACGAGCGGTGAAGCGGACATGGTGTTGCTGGCGCGAGAGCTGCTGCGCGATCCCTACTGGCCGGTGCATGCAGCGACGGCGCTGGGCGAACCAGCGACCTGGCCGAAGCAGTATTTGCGCGCGGCTCCGCATGGCTCTGCGGCGCGGCAGGCTGTGGAAGTGTTGCCGAGCCGCTGAGACGTGCAAAGAAGGTGCCAAGCGGGGTGCGGAGAGACGCGCGAGGGGCATTTTGCCGCGCGGCTGGTGCAAAAACTGGCCTATACTGCGTCTAAGAAGCCAAGGCCCGCACCGGGTGCGGGATTGGGACGCATTGGATATGGCCTCGCAACCCGCACGGAAGCGCACCGAAGAGGAAGGCGTCATCCCCGATCGCCTTTACTTCAAGATCGGGGATGTCGCCCGCATTTGCGGTGTGGAGACATATGTCCTGCGCTTCTGGGAGACGCAGTTTCCGCAGTTGAAGCCGAATAAGAGCGGAACCGGCCAGCGCCTGTATCGCAAGCGGGAAGTGGAGCTGGCCCTCGCGATCAAACGCCTGGTCCATGGCGAGGGATACACGCTGGCTGGAGCGCGGCAGGCCTTGGGGCAGATGCGCCGCGCGGGGCCTGAGAGCAAGCGGACCCGGGATGGGGCCGAAACAGCGAAGGACCGGGACGCGGTTGCCGCAGCGGTGGGCCATGCGCGAGCGGAACTACGCGAGATTGCCGGAATGCTGGCCCAGCCGGAACCGCAGTTGCCAAAGCGACGGCCACGGGCCACGGCGCTGCGCGACCTTTCCGGGTCGCTCTTCCCCTCCTGAGCAGAATGTTGCTGCGGCTGCCGGGCATCCCGCCCGGTCGGGGCTGCATCCTACCTTGACGTCTCTATGCGACCTTTTGCATCGGGTGCTGAATCAAGTCTTGTGGCCCGATGGCGTAACTCGAGCGCCCCGCAATCCGGCGCAGTGGCCGGGGCGGGGCGCTTCTTTTATTCGCAACCCGGCGGGCGTGGAGGCCCGCGCACGATGATGCTCGCAATGAAGAACCTGACGGCATTGATGACACGGCAGACGGTGAGCGCGGTCGCGTTGGCGTCGCTGCTGGTGGCTGGAGCCACCTGCGCGCGCGCGCAGGAACAGGGACCGCCGCCGGACTCTGGGCAGTCACCGATGGATGGGCCTCCACCGCAGGCTCCGCTTCCGCCCGACCAGCTGCAACAGCTGGTGGCGCCGATTGCGCTATATCCCGATGCGCTGGTTGCGCAGATCCTGGCAGCTTCGATGTATCCGACCCAAATTGTGGAAGCGGAACGATTTATGCAGCAAAATCCTGGGCTGCAGGGACAGGCGCTGGGAGATGCCGTGAACGAGCAGGATTGGGATCCAAGCGTAAAGGCGCTGACCCAGTTCCCCTCTGTGCTGGCCGACATGAGCCAGAACCTGTCGTGGACCTCAGAGCTGGGCGATGTGGAATACAACCAACAGGCGGATGTGATGAACGCCATCCAGTACATGCGGCAGCAGGCGCAGCAGGCGGGGAATCTGAACAGTGGACCTCAGCAGACGGTGAACGAGGACGATGGGCAGATTGAGATTGAGCCGGCGAGTCCGGATGTGGTGTACGTGCCGATGTACGACCCGCAAATTGTGTATGGATACCCGGTGGGGATGTGGCCGGGATTCATGCCGTGGTGGACGGTGGGGACACCTTACATTTCGTTCGGGATGGGCTTTGGGATGGGCCCGTTTATGGGCTACGGCTGGGGCTGGCGCCACTGGGGCTGCGGCTGGGGCCGCGGCGGCGGCTGGCTGATGTTCGACCATAATCACTACTTTGGACACAGTCATGCGTTTTATGACCATCGCGCCTTTGCCCGTGGAAACTATCGCGGGGTGGGCTTCCGCAATGGCGGACCTCACGGATTTGTAAGCGGCGGGCACGTGCAGCCGTTCCGGGGAGGCGATCGGACGGCGGGACTTGCCGGTAATCGGGGCAATGCTTTCCAGGGTGGTCATTCCACGGCATTCGGGGGCGGGCGGGTGCAGCCACTGAGCGGTGGCAACCGGTCCCTGCGCGGTTTTGGAAACGGCGCGCCGGGGGTACGCAGCAATGGATTTGGCGGATTTGGCCACTTTGGACGCGGAGGAGACGTCGGCGCCTTCTCGAACCGCGGCTTCTCCAGCATGCATGGAGGCTTTGGTGGCGGCATGCGCGGTGGCTTTGGCGGTGGAGGAATGCGTGGCGGATTCGGTGGCGGTGGCATGCGCGGTGGCTTTGGCGGCCGTCGCTGACGCGAGCTGGATCGGAGCAAAGAGGGAGAGATGAAATGACCGTTTGGAAGAGTCATGGACAACGGCACAGAGGATTTGGCGTGGGCGCAGGCGCTGCGCTGCTGATGACTGCCGTGGCGATATCAGCGGCCCAGGCTCCAGCGACCAGCGCCGCGAAGAAGAACGCATCGGCGACGGCTGCTTCAGTGCGGGATGCCAGTGCGGGCGCGACGGCGATGCCGATGCATCGGCCGGAAAAGGGACAGGAACTGTTTGTCTCTCCGCAGCGGGCGGTGCAGGCGTTGGAGGACGCACTCAAGGCAGACAACCGAGCAGCGCTCCTGAAGGTTCTGGGGCCTAGCTCGGAAAAGGTTCTGTGGTCAGGCGATGCCGCGGAAGATCGTGCGAGCATGGAGCGGTTTGTCAAGAAATATGCAGAGATGCATCGGCTGCAGATGGAACCGGATGGATTTACGCGGCTGTACGTGGGTGCGGAGAACTGGCCCTATCCGATTCCGCTGGCGCGTGCAGGACTGACGTGGTTTTTTGACACGACGGCAGGCCGGGAGGAGATTCTGGACCGGCGCGTGGGCCAGAATGAACTCACGGTCATCCAAGTATGCGCGGAGATGGCTGCTGCAGAGAAGGAGTACTTCTCAAAGCCGCATGATGGAGAGGCAGCGGGTGCTTATGCACAGCGGATCCTGAGCAGTGCGGGCAAGGAGAACGGGCTGTACTGGCCTGGCAAGAACGGCAATGCAGACAGTCCGTTGGGGCCGTTCATTGCCAAGGCGGAGGCGGAAGGATATGACCGCGGTGTGACGCGTCAGCCTGAACCATTCCATGGGTATTTCTATCGCGTGCTGCGCGGGCAGGGACCGAATGCCAAGGGCGGTGCGAAGAGCTACATTGTGAATGGGCGGATGACGGGTGGATTCGGATTCCTCGCCTATCCGGCGGAATACAGGTCGTCGGGCGTGATGACCTTCATGGTGGGCACGGACGGAGTGGTCTACCAAAAGGACCTGGGACCCAAAACGGCTGAATTGGCGAAGTCGCTCCGCGTGTACAACCCAGGTGCGGGCTGGCAACCGGCGGAGTAAGAGTCACCTGCTGCATCGAGACTGATTTGTACAAACAGAAGCGGCTCCTCGAGGATGAGGAGCCGCTTCTGTTTGCACGCTTTTACCTGCATCCATGCTGCCGTGCGTTAGTTGGCGGGGTTCAGCTGACCGACAAGGGTAACATTCACGTCCACCTCTTTAGCCACCTTAAGGAAGAGGATGCTTGGATCCTTGAGGCCCCACTTCACGTAGGGCACGCTAAACTGCGCCTTGGCAGTGCATTTAGCGCCTTCGATGTGGATCTGCATGGGCACGGTGATCGTGTGGGGGGTTCCATGCAGGGTGAAGACGCCGGTGACCTGGATGGTGGAATCGCCGGAGGCAAGGATGGTCCCCTGATAGCTTTGCGGGGCAAAGGTGACATCAGCGAAGTGCGCGACGTCGAGGACTTCTGTGGTCATTTTGTGGTCGCGGCTCTTGTTCCCCGTGTCGCCGCTGGCCGCGGAGACAACGATGGAGCCGGCGATTTTGGGTAGTGTGCGATCGAAATCTACGGTGCCGCTCTGGACGTGAAAGGTGCCGTGCGTGCCGTGATCGGAGCCGCCGAGGAAGAAGGTGACCTGACTGTCGTTCGGCGAGATGGCAAAGGTCTGGTGCTGCGCGAAGGCCGTGGGAAGAAGGACGAGAGGAAGTGCGGCAAGGATGGTTTGAGCAAAGTGCTTCATGAAGGGTCTCCTGTATGAACTGAGATGCTAGTGATTTCCAGCTGGCTGCGCGATGTTTTGCATGAGCCAGAGAGTGATGGAAGCGACTTGACGATCGGTCAGGTATTCATGCCCGGGCATATCTGTGCCGGGCAGACCGAAGCGCGTGATTTGTGCCAGGCGCTGAAAACGCTCCTGGGGCATAGACGCAGGCGGCAGGTAAAAGAAAGGTCCGGTGGCGAGGCTGTGCGGAAGACGGTGGAAGCTGGCCTTCCAACGGAGAAGCGTGGCGCCATGGGCATCGTGACAGGTGGCGCAGAACTGGTTGTAGAGAGCGTGTCCCTCTTGCAGATTGGCGTTTTGAACGGCATTGGCAGAGGGCGCCCAGCGTGCTTCGTCGAAGACGTGCTGCAGGGTGGCAGCGCCGCGCAGGCTGGAGAGATAGTCAACGAGGTCGTTGCCGCGCTGATCGCGAAAGAGGAATGCGTAGGACGGCATGATGGAAGAGCCGCTGACTGCCTGCGGATCAAAGAAGTGCATTTTGAGCCAGAGCGGTGAGCGACGGCCACCCACCTGCGAGAGATCGGGCCCTTGCCGGCGGTTGCCGATGAGGGGGGGCTGCTCGGCGTGGACGGCTTCGAGACTCTGGACCGGTCCCCACATGAGGACGTCGACCGAGCGGGGACGGACGTATTGCGAGTGACAGTGGATGCAGCCCTCGGAGATGTAGACCTGTCGGCCGCGTTCGATGGGCGTGAGCGCTGGATGAGCGGCCATGAATTGCAGGCGCGCCATTGCCAAGGCAGGCAGGAGGACGAGGCCAGTGAGGATCAGCTCGCGCGCGCGATGACGTGTGAGAACGAGCAGGGCGGGCGGCAGTACGACGAGGCCTGCTGCGACAAGGAAGAGTGGTGGCACGTGTCCGAGGTTCTGCCCCATGCCAATGCCGAGCGCAGAGGCGATCCAGCCGGCAACGGCGTAGAGCCAACCAGACTGACGGGCTCTCTGCGCCTGCGAACTTGCCTGCGAAAGCAGGGATGGAAAGGCAACAAGAGCGACGGAATAAAGGGAGACGCCGATGGGATAGAGTAGCGACGCCGGAAGCACGTAAGCGGGGTTGAGCAAAAGCCAGCAAGCGGCGGCAAGCGCGCAGAAAGCGGCGGCAAGGACGGCGAGGAGTCCGCTGCGGCGAAGAAGCAAGGCACTGGCTACGGCTGCGATGAGATGGAGGACGGCGTTGGTCCAAAGGTGCGCTGTGCCTTGCCACGTGCCGGCCTTGAGCGCAGGCGTGTGCTGAATGATGAAGAAGGCGGCGGAGTCGAGCCAGACGAGCGCGGCGAAGCTGGCGACGATGAGCGCAAAAGGGAGCGTGGCGCGCACTGGAGGATGCGGGAGAACCGGGCCGATGGAGGCTGCATCCCGCGGCGCGAGGAAGACGCCGAGGAGGCACAGCAAAGCAGCGGCGCTTGCGTGGATCTGTGGTGAGGCAGCGAAGAACCATGGAACGTTGCAGAGGAAGTAGCCAATGCCGGTCCCGAAGCCAACAGTCAGCAACGGATGATGCGGGCTGCACCATGCAGCAAGGTGCGTGACGAGGGTGACGGTGAGCAGTCCAAGGCCCGCGCCAATGAGCCAGGCGACAGCGGATGCTCCGGCAACGTTGAGTGGAGCAAAGGAGAGCAGTGCAGCGGCGGCGCAGGCCGAAAAGCCGGCGCGAAGGCGGAGTTGCGGAGAAGGCCAGCGGCGCAGGCGCGGTGCAAGCAGACTGAGTGAGATGCCGCCGAGAGCCATGAAGGCCATCACGACTTTGAGCGGCAAGGCACCGATTCCGAGCTGTGCGAGGCGGTCGAGAAATGCGAACTGCGCAAAGATGAGGAAATCGACGTAGGTGATGGCGATGAGCGCAACGCCGCGCGCACCGGCTGTGGTCCGCTTTCCGTCAAGCATGGGACAACCAGCCCAGCCGCAGGCCTGCGGCTTGAATGATGACGCAGCCGGCGTCAAAGAAAGCGATCATCATCCAACCGGCAGCAAGCTGACCGGAAAGAACTGCCACTGTGACGTAGGAAGCCACTGACCCACGCAGGAATGCGGTCACGATCCAGAGGGCTTCAAGCCGTGACGCGCAACCGCCACGGCGCAGGAGAAGAACGCCGTAAAGGTAGGACAGTCCAACTGCAAAGACAAAGGCGCCGATGAACGAGAGCAAGGGGAGAGCGAGCGAGGGAACGGAGAGGCGCATTAGTTGGAGGGCGACGGCAGGAGCGATGACGAGCAAGGCGCCAGTGGAGGCATCCGAGAGTCCTGCAACAAGATGATAGGCAAACAAAAGCGAGCGACTCATGCGACTTTCTCCCTGGGCACGCCACGCGGAGCAGGCTCCAAAGCGGCGGTCAGTATCGCGGCATCGCGAAGCCACTCTGCGGATGCCACCAACATCAGGATGCCGCTGAGCAGGCGAAGGATATAAAGAAGATTGCGCGGTGGGGTGAGAACGATGGTAAAGGACGGATTGGAGCCCTCAAGCCATCCTGCGACGGACATGATGAGGATGTAGGCGAGCACACTCCAGTTCCACAGATGAAAAGACCAGCGGCGGGTGAAGATCCAGCCGCCCTCACCGAGAAGCTGAACCATCACCAGGATGATGAGGGCGGAAAGGAAGCCGGCCATGGCAGTGAAGGAGTGGCCGACGAGGCCGTCTGTGAATTTGAAATGGTCAAGGACTCCGGGCAGAAAGAAGATCCAGCCGGAGACGACGAGCAGGCCCCACCAGATGAGCATGGCACGCCGCCATGGACGGGTGTTGGGGTTCCATTGGAATGCGTTGTAGTAGACGGGGGCGAGGGGCAGCCAGAGAACCATTGCGCCGAGGCTCATGAACTGTGAGGGAATACGGGAGGAAATGTCGACGCGGCTGAGCGACGCGCAGAGCAGGCTCTCCGCAATGAGCAGCAGCCAAGAAATGCGAACCGGAGCGACGACTTCCCTTTTGCGGCGCGCGACACCATAGGGGACGAGCAGAAGAATCAGGACGACGGCAAGCGAGGATTCAAGCTGACTGGTGCCGGTGGGGCCGCCTGTGTCCGGATTGATGGCTGGGAAGATGTGAGGGCTGGATTCGATAAAGAGCGCAAATGGAACCGCGAAAAGGATGAGCAGGCCGAGGGCCTTTGGGATTCCAGCCATGCGGCTGCTTTCGCCGTTTCTTTGCGGATTGCGGAAGAATGCGACGGCCAGCAGGAGCCACAAAGCGAGGGCGGCAAGGGGAAAGGCGATGCGCGCCGGACCGGACCAGTCAAGAAAGAGCTTGCCGCTGGAGTGGCCATTCAGCCAGGTAAGGGCGCCGAGGGCGAGTGCGCCGGACCAGGCCCAGAGAACGGGGCGGCACCAGGCAGCGGTGAGGCCCCGGTCAGCGCTGTAAACGCTGAAGAGAAATCCGAGCATGGGCAGGCTGCTCCAACCATAGAGCATGCCGTTCATGTGAACCATCATCCAGCGACCGTAGGTCCATTCACCAAGCCAGGGATTGAGACTGGGCAGCAGGAGCAGAACGGCGATGAGGACACCAATGGCGTTGCAGGCAACGAGCCAGAAGAGGCCGTGCATCGCCGCGGAGGCTAGAGCGAGTGACGGCTGGTTAAGGCGGCGGTCAGCGGGCAGCGTACTCATGGATGGATCCATCGTGCATTTCGAGCAGGCGGTCGCAGCGCTCGGCCAGGGCACGATCGTGCGTCGCCATCAGCAAGGTGACTCCCTCTGTTGCTGCAAGCTCGAGTAGAAGGTCGAAGACGCTGGCGCTGGTCTTTTCGTCGAGGGAGCCAGTGGGCTCATCAGCCAAGAGGATTTTGGGCTGGTTCATCAGCGCGCGGCAGAGGGCGGTGCGCTGCCGCTCACCGCCAGAAAGCTTTTGAATTTTCTGACCGAGACGGTGCGAAAGTCCGGTACGCTTTGCGAGGCTGTGGAGACGATCAAGAGCAACGCGGCGGTCAGTTCCGGCTGCCACGGTGGGAATGAGACAGTTCTCCGCCAGGGTGAGGTCAGGGATGAGGTTATGCAACTGGAAGACGAAACCGACTTCATGGCGCAGAAGGCGAAGCATGTCACGTTGGCGATCGACTCGAACTCCATTCACTTCGATTGTGCCGTGATCGGGGGTGTCAAGGCCTCCGAAGAGATGCAGGAGCGTACTTTTGCCGCATCCTGAAGGGCCGCAGAGCGCGGCGGTCCTTCCCTGCTCGATCTCAAAATCCACGCCGCGCAGGACGGTAATGGCTCCGTCATCGTAGCTCTTATAGACATCGCTTGCGCGCAGGGCGGTTGGTGCGGCTGAGATGGGCGGGTTTGCAGTGTCGATCATTCGAAGCGCAGCGCCTCCACCGCACGAATCCGAGTGGCATACAAGGCAGGATAGAGCGCCCCGGCGACACCGGTGACAAGAGCCAGCACCACAACGATGCAGAGGACGACAGGGTGCAGCGAGACGTCCACGTAGCCGTCCAAAGCGGGAATCAGCTTGAGCGCAAAGAGCGCCACGACGCCGCAGAGAAGACCTGACACGGCGCCGACGAGAGAAACGAGCGCCGATTCGCCGAAGATCATGGCGGCAATTTGCGCGTGCGAGAAGCCATTGACACGGAGAATTGCGATCTCACGAATGCGCGTGAAGACGGACATGATCATCGTGTTCGCAACACCGAGGCCACCGAGCAGAAGGCCGCATCCACCGACGGCCCACGCGGTGGCTTTCAGGATCTTGAACTGCGAATAGGAGCGTGAAAACTCGGCATCTTCAAGCGCGATGAGACTGGGGAACTGCTGCCTGACCTGCGCTTTGAATGCGCCGGCATCCGCGCGGGAATGCAACTTGATGGTAAGGACCGAGGAGCCGTCTTTGTGAAAGAAATCCTTTGCGGACGCCAGGGGCATGAAAACGCCGCCATCTTCAAAGCCATTGGTAGTGCGGAGGACGCCGATGACGTGAAAGACGCCGTGACCAATGGGGACGGTGTCGCCGACTTTTGCGGTGAGAAAATCGGCTGCGCGAGCACCGAGGACGATGTCATCTTTGTGTGCGCCAAATGTGCTGCGATCCCCGGCAATCCAGGTGGCCTTGCGGATGCGTGCGTCATTCGCGGTAACACCAAAGCAGGTGATGATGGGGTGGTCGGCGCTTGACACGATGCCAAAGAGAACCGGATCCGCATGAGCCACGATGGGCCACTGCGCGATTTTGGAAGCAGTATCCGCGGGGACATTGCTGAAGAAGAGGTCCGAAACGTTGCGCTCGAAGACAATGATTTCGCTGTCATTCGACAGGATGCCAGAGAACATGCCGATGGCGCCCTGGAGGATCGTAACCACGGTGAGCATGGCGGCGACACTGAAGGCGATGCCTGCGATGCTGATGAAGGTTCGAATACGGTGGCGCTGCAGATTGGTCAGGATGAGCCGGAGAAAGATCATGACTCCGCTCGCAGGCTCATTTCACAAGCATTTGCGGTGACGCGGCTGAGTTCGTCCTGGAGGCTGCTGCGAAGATCGCTGAGAAAGGCCAGCGCTGGCCGCACCTGCAGGAGCCGCGCCAGCGCGCGGTCACCCAGTGCAATGAGACGCTGAAGACGCGCGACGGCATCAGGGACGCCGATGGCTGCAGCCAGATTGGGACGGCCTAGCAGCAGATCTCGCGCAGCGGATTTGCCCGATTCAGCGACACATTGAAGCACGTCCTTCAAGTCATCGACGGCCTGGTAGGCAAGGCCCCAGAATGTCGCGATGCGCTCCAGTTGGCGCAACTCGCTACATGGCGCAGCGGCCAGCATGGCGGGCAGGACGAGCGTGAGCCGGATGAGAGAGACGGTCTTGCCGTGAGCGATGCGCTCAGTGGTTTCGCGCGTGTGCGGGAGAGATTGGTAGTTCAGATCGAGGCTTTGGCCATTGAGCAGTCCCTCGACACCCAGGAGCCTTTCCAGATACGCCATGGCGTCCGGTTGCGCCGCAGGTGGCGAACCGGCCAGTGCGCGCCAGGTAAGCGCATAGGCGCGATTGATGAGCGCGAGGGCGGACAGAATTGCGGAAGGCTCGCCAAAGGCAACATGGACGCAGGGTGCATTGCGCCTGTGCGTCGCGTCGTCCATGCAAGGCAGATCATCAAAGATGAGTGACGCGGTGTGAAATTGCTCCAGCGCAATGGCCAGGTCCATGGCGCGATCAGCTTCCAGTTCGTATGCCAAGGCAACCTGCAACACCATGCGTGGCCGCACGAGGCTTCCGGGATTCTCAAGAACGTGACGCAGCGATGCCCCGAAGTGAGGATCAATCTCCGAAGGCAACGGCAGGGAGCGGCGAAACAACTCCTCCAGTTGCGTCGGATTCATTTTGTCCAGGCTTGATTCCGCCGGCACATTTTTCCTCGTGATGCGTGGATGGTGGAGACTGTGACTTGTGACGCCAGAGGTCTGTCGGCGAAAAAGATGAGAGCGCGTTGCGTATGGCACACAGGTTTAGACGCTGCGTATCCGTCGCTGGAAACCGAGAACACGGTCAAACTCGATGAAGTTTTGTTCATCTGCTGATCCTTCGATTGGATGAACGCAGCCCGGTTCGGAATTGGACACCTTGGTTAAATGGGGAGGGCCTGGAAGGGGATGGGGGCATGGTGGATGACGCCACCTAGAAGGACATTGGGATGCGCGCCTTCGAAGCTTTGCGCTCAGGGAACCACGGCTAAAAGCGCGCAGAAGCGAAGCAGAATCGAATAAGATTCTTGCATGCGGCTTTTGCTCGTTGAAGATGAGCTGGAGATCCAGGCGTTTCTCCGCAATTCGCTGGAGGAGGCGGGCTATCAGGTTGACGTGGCCGGAGATGCGCGGCAGGCAGAGGAGTTTGCGACAGGAGCATCGTACGACATTCTGATTGTCGATCTCGGATTGCCCGATCGGGACGGTATTGCTCTTATCCTGAGTTTGCGAGAAAAGGGTGTCACCGCGCCTGTTCTGATTCTCTCCGCGCGACGATCGGTGGATGACCGAGTGCTGGGCCTGGAACAAGGCGGCGACGACTATTTAACGAAGCCCTTTGCACTGGCTGAACTGTTGGCCAGGCTTCGCAATCTGCTCAGGCGCAATCATCCGGCGGCCGGGGAGTTGACCCGGCTGCGCGTGCAGGACCTTGAGCTGGACCTGCTGCGCCGCGAAGCGACGCGCGGCGGCCAGGTGCTGCAACTGACGCCGCAGGAGTTTGTGCTGCTGGAATACCTGTGCCGGAATGCGGGGCGCGTGGTGACGCGCTCGATGATTCTGGACAAGGTGTGGGGTATGCGCATCCAACCGGATACGAACGTGGTGGACGTACACATTTACCGGCTCCGGGGCAAGGTGGACACGAAAGGGCAGCAACCTTTGATCCGGACACTGCGAGGGGTTGGATATGTCCTCAAAGACCGCTAGTCCGGTGATGCATTCAGCGGCGTGGCGGATTTCGCTGTGGGCGACGCTGGCCTTTGCTTGCGGCACAATGATTGTCTTCGTGTTTCTGCACCGATTTGTTGCCGCGGACATCCAGCAGCGCACGGACGCCTGGCTTGCGGGAGAAGTGGAAGTGCTGGGGGATGTGGCCGAACATACTCCCAAGGACGCGCTCTATGACAGGGTGGTGGGCGAAGTGGCCGAACTTGCCAGTAAGGAAGTTCCCAACCGGCTGCAATCCGAAGGACAGCGCAACGATCTGGTGTTTTTTCTGCAGACCGATGCGCAAGGCATCCAGACGCTCTGGGTTGGCGAAGGCAGTGGCGAAGCTTACTTGCGGGCGATTCAGCGACAGCCGTTTCCGCCGGACCAGCCCCGTGATCTTCATGTTGCAGGATCAAGTGCGCCATTCCGCGTGGTGTCGCTGCGCATTGATGACGGAAGCCTGATTTACCTGGGACTTTCAGAGCACGACGAGTTGCGGGTGTTGCGCAATTTGCGATTCCGCTTTTTCACCTGGTGGCTGCTGCTGGTCCTGCTAGGATTTGCGATTGTGTTTTACACGACGCGGCGCATGCTGAGTCACGTGCGTGATATCACGGAAGCTGCGTCGCGCATTGGCCACACCGAACTAGATAAACGCGTGCCGACAAGCGGGCGCAACGACGAAGTGGCACATCTTGCGCGGACCTTGAATCGCATGCTGGACCGCATCGAGAGCTCCATGCACCAACTGCACACCATCACGGACGCGCTGGCGCACGACTTGAGAAGCCCCCTGACCGCAATCCGCGGCAAGCTGGAGATCTCTCTTTCCGCGGCGACGCAGGGCGAACAAGTCGAGGCCGTGGTCTCCTCCATCGACGAATTGGACCGCCTGACCGAGTTTCTGAATACGTCACTGGATGTGGCTGAAGGCAAAGCGGACGCGCTACGGCTCACCAAGAGCGTGCTGGACCTGGATGAATTGCTGCGCGGGATGGTGGATCTGTATGAGCCCTCCATGAGCGAAAAGAATCTGCATCTAGTGCTGGAGAGCAAGGGACCGGTTTTGCTGGCGGCGGATGCGGGGCTGATGCACCGGATGGTCTCGAATCTTTTTGACAATGAACTGAAGCATCTTCCGGCAGGCTGCAGCCTGAAAGTCACCCTCAAGTGCGAAGCCGAGGCGGCGCGTCTGGTCGTGGAGGACAATGGTCCGGGATTTTCGCCGGAGATTCTGCCGCACCTGTTTGAGCAACGCGTGAAAGGCAAGCAGTCGGGCGGGCATGGTCTTGGCCTGGCGTTTGTGGACGTGGTGGTTCGTGCCCATGGAGGGAGTGTCACTGCCTCCAACCGTGAGGCTGGTGGTGCGCGAATCGCCCTGACTCTGCCGTGCGCTTCTGAGGTCGATTCGACACGTCTGCATGAGTCAGCCGCTGTGCGCGCTTAACCAGCAAGACGGCGGCGCCTGGGTCGTAACCAAGCATGACCGGGACCGGTTCACCGCAGTTACTCCGCGGATTGCGGATCGCAGCAAGAACGGGAAGGATGAGCGGGATGAGCAGCAAATTGAAGGTGACCTATTGCGTGGAGCCAGATGCAGCTACGCTGGCAGAGCGCGCCGTGAGGCAACTGATTGACGGCGTTCAGCGGGCGGTGGCGCGGCGGGGGCGGGCACGGATCGCAATCAGCGGGGGCTCAACGCCAAAGGCAGCATTCCAGATGCTGGCGGACCCGAAGCAGGTCTGGCGCGGCATGATGCCTTGGGACAAACTGGAGATCTTCTGGGTAGACGAACGCTGCGTGCCTCCGGATGCCCCTGACAGCAACTATCGGATGACGCGGGAGGCACTGCTGGACCATGTGCCGGTGAAGCCCGAGCAGGTACATCGAATGGAAGGCGAACTGGACCCACAGGTGGCCGCGGCGCGCTATGAGTCACTTCTGCGCAACGTGTTTCGGCTGGAGGGTGCCGAGAGCCCTCGTTTTGACGTGATTGCGCTGGGAATGGGGAATGACGGGCATACGGCATCGCTGTTTCCTCATACCGAAGCGATCCACGAGATGGGGCGGCTGGTGACGGCCAACCACGTGCCGCAGCAGAAGGATTCCTGGCGGATTACGCTGACGTGGCCGGTGATCAACCAGGCAGACTCTGTTTTCTTTCTGATTGGCGGCGCGGAGAAGGCTGCGCGGATCCATGAGGTCTTTATGGGAGCGCGGGAGCCGGAGCGGCTTCCCAGTCAACTGATATGGCCCTCAGGCGGTATACTCACTCTGATTCTGGATAAGGCCGCTGCTGCGCTTCTACCCGCAACCGATGGGGAAGGCTGCGGGGTGTTGGAGATGGAACGATGATTCTGGCAGGCGACGTGGGCGGCACCAAGGTCTATCTGGCGCTGTATGACTTTGTCGACGGCAAGCTGAAGCACACGCGCGAAGAGCGCTATCCGGCGAAAAACTACTCCGGGTTGCAGGAGATTGTGAAGGAGTTCCTTGCGGCCGAGAAGGTGACCGCCGCCTGCTTCGGCGTGCCGGGTCCGGTGCGCGATGGCCGCCTCCGCCTCACCAACCTGCCCTGGACGCTGGACAGCCGCGAGCTAGCGACGAACCTCGGCATCCAGCATGTTTTTCTCATCAACGACCTAGAGGCAAACGGCTACGGCATTGCCGAGCTTGCGCCAAACCAGATTTATACGCTCAACGAAGGCGATCCCGGCCACATAGGCAACCGCGCCCTGTTGGCCGCTGGAACCGGCCTCGGCGAGTGCTTTCTGGCGTGGAATGGCCGCATTCACCTACCCTTCCCCTCCGAGGGCGGGCACGCCGACTTTGCCCCACGTAATGAGGATGAAATAGACCTGCTGCGCTTTCTCAAGCAGAAGTACAACGGACGCATCAGCTTTGAGCGCGTGGTCAGCGGCATGGGCCTCACCAACATCTATGAGTTTCTGCGTGAGGTGCGCGGCCTCGACGAGCCCACTTGGCTGGCCGAGCGGATCGCAAGCGAGGATCCAAACGCCGTCATTACTGAGCTGGCCCTCGCCGCCAAGAGTGAGATCTGCGAGAAGGCACTCGATATGTTCGTCTCCGCCTATGGCGCGGAGGCCGGCAATCTGGCGCTCAAGATTCTCTCAGTGGGCGGGCTCTACGTGGGCGGCGGTATCGCTCCGCGCATTCTGGAAAAGCTAAAGGACGGCATCTTCATGAAGTCCTTCACGGACAAGGGCCGTTTGAGCCAGCTGCTGGTGAACATGCCGGTGCGCATCATTCTGGAAAGCCGCGCGGCACTCATGGGCGCAGCGGCGTATGCCGAAGCGCGGGCGGCGGAGATTAGCGGAATCTCAGCTCGGGCGGCATCCATGCACCACTAGAGAAGCTCGCTTGCCGGAGCCGCCGCGGAAAGCCTGTGGCGCTGCGAGGCACGACGCAAGGGAAAGTGGCACGACCGGCTGCGGGCGCAGTGGAAGGCGGAGGCCCACAATGCTGGCCGATGAAGCGAAGTTGTTCCTGGCGCGCTGCGCTCCGCGAAGACTTGCGGTTGTGCTGGGTGCTCGCGTTCAGGCACGATGGACGCAGACAGGACATGGAGGCGCCGCTCGATGATCTGGCGTTGGACAGTGCGTGGGCTTCTGGCACTGGCAGGTTTGTTTGTGGCGGTGTATGCAGGGGATAGCACCGCGTTCCTGTTGCGTGGCTCGCCGCAGGGCAAGGTTACCGTGAACCGCTTCATGACGGTGCCGCTAAAGGGAAACAAGAGCGAGTTTGATTTTCAGGGCGAGGTGGATGTTCCCTGCGCCGAGGCGCTTTTTCCGCAGAGAGGCCTTGAGCCGTGCTGGCAGGTGCGGCGGAATGCGGACAAGGGGATCCAGATGTAGTTCCATTTATCTTGCGAACGCCCATTTTGGGTCTTCCACACCAAACTGCGTGACCAAGATCACGTTGTGTGAGGCAAAGTTCCGCTACGATCGCAGGATCGCATTGATGGAGCAAAGGGCCATGTACGCTCGCACCCAGAATGAGAACGGAACATTCAATACGCGTTGCCTCTATTGCTTTATGACCATTGCCTTTGCAGTTGAAACGCCCGAAGAGATGGAAGGGATGGAAAGCAACCATCTTTGTCCGGAAAAGGTGCTGGCGCAATTGCAGGCCCAGGAGAGCGTGAGGGCTCCGCAGACAGTTTAAGGCTGGGTGGCGGCAGGCTTAGCCGGTACATCCTGTGATTCTGTGGACTGCGCATTCGAGGATGCATCGACTTGATGCCCACGGGCTGCGCCTGCTGCAATTTTCTTGTAGAGGGACTCGTCTGCCGCCTTGTTGAGCTGACTGGCTTTTTCGAGTTCAGCCTTGGCGCGTTCCTTATCACCCATGGCCCGGTAGAGCCGTCCCAGTCGCCAGTGCACATCGACATCATCCGGATTCAGCTTTTTAGCCTCTTCAAGCTCGCGCAGAGCTGAGGTCTGGTCGCCGGCCTCCGTAAGGAGGATTCCGAGATCGAGGTGGGTGAGGGGAAGTGCGGGGTCCAGCTTCTCAGCTTTTTCAAGAAGCGGCCTGGCGACCTCCGGGTGGTTCATTTGCAACTCTGAGTCAGCAAGATAGAGCGTGGCCTGCGCGTGGTTTGGATCGTTGGCGAGCTCAGCGCGGAACTCGCTGGCCGCTTCGGGATACTGTTTCTGTGTCCAGAGCAAATAACCGAGGCCGAAGTGGACGCTGGGTTCTTTGGGGTCCGCCTTGACGGCGGCGCGAAACATCCTCATGGCGCCGTCGTTGTCCTTCATCTGGTCAAGGGCTTCGCCGGCGAGCATGTCAGCTTCCGCGGAGTCTGGATTGATGGAGAGGATCTGGTGGTAGACATCGAGCACCTTCTGGAACTGGCTGGACCAGAGGTAGCTGTGAGCGAGGGCGAGCAGGAGCGGAAGGCTGCCTGGGTTGCCGGCAACCGCCTCTTTGAGATAGGGCGCGGCATCGGCATATTCGGCGAGGCCGTAATGCGCCATGCCGAGCAGAAGGGTGGTTTGCCGTGCCTGGGGTGAGGCGGGCGGCAGTTGCTTGTGGAGAGGTCCGAGCACTTCGATGGCCTGCTTTAAGTCTCCGCCTTTGAAAAGGGCGAGGCCGAGGTTAAGCTCGACGCTTGGAAGCTTGGGACCGAGGGCAAGAGCTTTCCTGTAATAGGGAACGGCCTGGAGATCGTGCCCCTGGCGCGCTTCAAGGAGTCCGAGATGAGCGTAGGGTTCGGGATCGCCTGGAAAGCGGGCGCTGAGGGAGCGCCATGCCTCGGTAGCCTCCTGATTCTTTCCCTGCTGCTCCAGGGTGAGGGCTGAACTGCGCAGGGCAGAAGGGTCCGCATGAGTCTGCCCCACGGAGCAGATGCCGGCGGCGAGGAATGCCAAGCTGACCGCCAGACTGATGGTCCTCAGCACGAAGTGTCCTTTCCCTGCCCCGAGCAGTGAGGACGTTGCCGCGGAGTCAGAACATCGGTCACAGTCTGATTGTCTCTCCCCGTAGCGTCGTCATGCAACGGCGCGGGGGCAAAGAAATCGAGCGCGGCGGATTGCCCGCCGCGCTCCTGTTTGAGGTGAAGTTTAGAACACGAACTTGCCACCGAGTTCGAGGGTACGGGAGTCGTATGCGCCGACGACGGTACCGAAGTTGCTCGATCCGTACGAGGTGCCTACGTTGTTCCACTCCGCGTGGTTGAAGGTGTTGAAGGATTCGAAGCGAAGCTCGAAGTGAGCGGCTTCACGAATTGCGAAATTCTTGTACAGCGAGGTGGTGAAGTCCACGCGGCCAGGGAAGACGATTGAGTCTCTGCCCGCATTGCCGAAGCCCTGGTTCGGGGCGCCGTCCCACGCTGGAATCGGGAAGCTGAACTGAGTCGTATCGAAGAACTGGCTCGCCTTCCCAATGTGGTGCACCTTGCCGGAAACGTTCGGACGGTTGGTATATCCGCCGCCCAGACCGATGGAGTCATAGGACATGGAGACGCCGGGACCCTGGTAGTTCAGGGAGCCGGGGCCGGGCAGACCTGTTTCATCCACTGCGGTACCCGCGACCTGCCAACCACCGAGCATGGTGTGAAGCAGACCGGTGCTCTTGGCGAAGATGGGCAGCTCGTAGATGTAGTTGATGTTCAGGATCTGACGGCGGTCCAGGTTACCCGACGCGCGGTCATACTTGAGGTTGAAGGGGTTGCTGACTCCAGTGAGGTCAGAGCTGGTGAGGTCGATCTCGTGAGACCAGGTGTAGTCCACCTCGCCCGAGAGGCCCCAACGGTTCTGAATACGAACACCCGTCTGGAAGCCGTTGTAGTTTCCGTTGGTGTTGTTTTCCTGGTCGTTGATGCCGCTCCAACCCTGGTAGGTACGATAGATGTTCAGGTTGGGGAGCGTCTGCGGCTGTCCGACATAGGTGTTGTTCGTGCCGTCGCCGACCGGGGGAACAAAGATGCCATTCTGACCCAATTGCGCCCAATTGGTGGTTGATGCGGGGCAGATGTCTCCGTTCCCGTTCGGACCTGCGCCCGCGTTGAAGTTGTTGCCACCGTCACCGGCATCGCAACGGACGGCCATATCGATGTTCAGAGGCAGGTTGTTGATGTTGCGCTGGATGTTCTGGTGCCATGCCAGGTTGCCGACGTACTGCACCACCCAGACGACCGACGGAGTGAGCTCACGCTGCACGCCGAGGCTGAACTGCGCCACGGCGGGGGCAGGATAGCTGTGCGCCAGGCTGGTGACACCCGTGACGAAGACCGGCAGGCCAGAAGCGGCAGCGTTGGAATTGTCATTCCAGCTGAGGCCCGGGCTGCTGAAGTAGGTGTTGCTGATGCCTGCGTTGTTGGCAAAGGGCGCGTTGGTGGCAGCGTTATAAATATCGTTGCCCTGCAAGCGCTCGTAGAAGGTACCGAAGCCGCCGCGAAGAACGGTCTTGCCGTCGCCGAAGAGATCTTCAGAGAAGCCGACGCGGGGCTGCAGCGTACGATAGTCGTTGTTCACGAGACCGCGCGGGAAGCCGTTCTGGCCCGCGAGGCCCATGCCATTGAGGTAGAACGAGGATCCCTGGTAGTTGTAGAGACCCAGCGTATTGCTTGCAATCAAGTTGCCGTTCCATATCGGAGTCTGGCTGGACAGGAAGTTGGCACCATAGAAATTGGCAACGTCATTGCTGCGCTCCCAGGCGTGCGGCAGGGCGTCGTAACGAAGACCGAGCTGCAAGCTGAGGCGAGACGTGACGTGCCAGTTGTCCATGGCATACGCCGACGGCGTCTGGTTGACGTAGTGGCGGATCGGCGTGGCCTGGAACTGGCTATATCCGGTGCTCAGACCCATGAGCATATCCATGAAGCTGTCGCCGGAGAGCTGGCCGAAGTTGAAGTTTCCCTGCTGGTCACCGAACAACTGCTGGTTCTTGGTGTAGCGGTTGTAGCTGAAGCCGAACTTCATGGCGTGCTTGCCCTGGGTGTACGAGATATCCACGCGGGGCTCGTAATCCTGAGCAGCGTTGTGCCACGGAGCCGAACCGGTATCCTCAGCCACGCTGTAGGGACCGATGTAGCCGATGCCCGGCAGCGAGTTCTTCGTCACCTTGAAGGATGCCGTCAGCGGATTGTTGGAGTTCCATCCGGAAGGCAGGTTGCCGGAGTTGCTGTTGATGATGTTGATGATGTTGCCGTCGTAGTTCATGCTGGCTTCCACAAGCAGATTCGGATTGATGGTTCCGCTCAGCTTGATGGCCGCGCTGTAGGACGGGTTTGAAAGTGTGCTGGTGATGGAGTTGTAACTCGCCCAGAGCCAGCCGAGCATGGGAAGGGCGTTGCCCTGCGTCACGCTGTCGTGGATGTAGTGGCCGAGAATCGCCCACTTGTCGTTGAACTTGTGGTCGATGCGGACGATGTCATCACGGACGTCGATGGCGTTCGCCGGGTTGGAGACCACCTGGTCAATTGCCGTGTTGGTGGGCTTTGGAATGGCCGGGCTAGTGAGGTAGAGCAGACCGTTGTTGTCAAAGAGCTGATGCGGAATGATCGCATCGCCGTTGGCGTCAGTGGCAAAGCCGCCCGGAGTACCAGGGGCCGCGCCGGGGACCAGGCCCATGGGAGCCAGGACATGCTGCGCGTAGTAGGAGTTGCCCGCAACGCTCGGAACCTTCAGCACGGTGCTCTTTGCGAAGGCCGGCGGAACATAGTGGAGGTCCTGACCCGCGGTTGGACGATCAGCGTTGTCCAGAGTGTTCTGGACGTTGACGCCGGCGCCGGTGAGGATCTTGCGCCACTCTTCATTCCAGAAGAAGAAGGTCTTCTGGCGGTTGGTGTTGTAGACGTGCGGAATGAACAACGGACCGCCGATGTTGCCGCCAAAGATGTTGTAGTGGACGTCGGTCTTGCTGCCCGCGAGGTCCTGGATGGCGTTGTAGTTCGGGGTGCGGTTGAACTCCCACAGTTCGCCGTGGAACTTCTGCGTGCCGCTCTTGAGCGAAAGGCTCATGGTGGCGCCCGAAGAGATACCGTAATCCGGCGGGTAGTTGGAGGTCATCATCGTGAACTCGGCGATGGCATCCTGCGAAGGCATGATGGCCATGCCACCTGCGCCGCCGCGGTCATCGGACTCACCACCGTCGATGAGCCAGATGTTGTGGCTTTCGCGAAGGCCGTTGACGCTGATGGAGAAGTTGGAGGCGACCGAAGTGGGCGTATTGCTGGCGGGCAGGGCGGAACTGACGCCGAGACCCAGGGCAGCGAGGGCTGCGAAGTTACGGTTTTCGGTGGCGAGCTGCGTGATCTGCTGTGAGCTGATCAGCGTGCTGACGACGTTGGAGTCAGCCTGCACCGTCAGTGCATCGGCTTCCACTGTGACGGTCTGCGCTTCGGTACCCACCTGAAGCTTGACGTCTACGCGGAAAGTCATCGAGGTGTTCACCACGATTCCCTTCTGTTCGTAAGTCTGGAAGCCCTTGGCGGTAACCTTCAGGTCGTAGTTTGCAGGATTCAGGCCGGCGAAATCGTACAGGCCTGTATCGCTGCTGACGGTCGTCTTGGTAAAGCCAGTGGCCTGGCTCGTGAGCGTGAGAGTCGCGCCCGGAACCACTGCTCCCGTCTGGTCTGTCACGATACCGGTGATATCCGAGTTGGCCTGCGCAAACGCTCCTACGCATGCCAGCACGAAGAACAACGGTAACAGGAGGAACCTGTATCTCGTATGTCTCATGTGACCTTCCTTTTCAAGGTTGTACTGCTCATTCGTTCGTGTTGTTGCTTCCCCGTCTGTCAGGCATGAAGTGAATTGATGCACTTCCTGGACGTTGTGTGGAGTGTGGCTGCCGGACTCGATGCAGGCGCTGGTGCGCGATGAAGCACACCAAGCGATCGTAGAAACTGCCGCCTGCGGCAGTTGCCATGATCGCTGCGCTGATTTTGAACGAGATGCATTCAAATACATCGATTTTCCAGAAGCCCCTGAACAACAACCGTGCCATTTAATGCGTGCCGCACAACAAATGTCAAGAAGAAAATCCCTTTACTAAATCATTCGCTCTGCGGTTCAACCCTTCTTCACGGTCCAATCTCCAGGTTTCCGGCGATCGACCCCAGTGTTCATGTGACACCGGCTCGCGGGGTTTATTTTGCCTGTTCCTAACCCGCCAAGGCGCTCCTCAGTACCTTGGCGGGCACACTTGCCTTTTGCCCAGCTTCGCGTCCCGATGATCCGTGAACGAAAGCCACACCGAAGCCCAATTCTCCAGAGATCTGGAGAATGGAAAACCCCAAAATACAGCTTTTGGAATTTTCCCGCTCAAACGTTTAAGCTGATTGAGCAAAGGCTGTCGATGTCGAGACCGCAGTGATTAGAAGCCCGCGAGGCATAAATTGTCAAGAGTAAGTTAATCGATGAGGCAGTCGCTCCGCCCATTTGGGTGCGATTCTATATAAATTATTCATTTCAAATCACATAACTATGTACTGTTTGTCATCTCCGAAACTGAAAGCGGGGTCCGGGTAAGGGGTGAAGGTCGTGGAACGCGCAGCACCTGATGGATGGTGGTCTCCGAGGGGTCAGTCAGATGCACCGGTCTGCTGGAAGAGGCTGTGCTCCCGGAGTTGATGAGCCACAACCTCTAGAAGCTCCTCCGGCTTGAAGCCGGGGGGTGGGGTGAAACCGCACTTCTGCTGGATTGCAACCGCAATCCGACTGGCAAGCTCCTTTCTGGTTGCCATGGGCAGGTCAATGCGACGCGCAAAAAAGCCCTCCAGGACGGCAAGGTCGGCGGTGGTGAGGCGCGCCAAGGCGGCTGGGGGGAACGAGAGCGGCAATGATCGGGTACTTCCTGGAGCCGAAACTGGAATCTGTGGAGCGTTGAGGGATCGATTTGCAAGGTCCGCCCAGAGTGGTATCTGTCCTGGTTCATCGCGCACGACCAGGGTTCCTGCTGCCAGGTCGCCGAGCCGCTGGTGCTGACGGCTGGCAAAGACTGCTAAGGCGCCCACCGCGTAACAGAACGGAATCTGGTCGACGTAACGGATCAAGTTGCGCGCCATGGACTCGAAGAGACCGATGGCTCGGCCGGAAGACTGGATAACGCGAATGCCAGCAATGCGCTTGCCCGGCGTTCGACCATTCCAGAAGGCTTCAAAGAGCGTGAAGTATCCCCAGTTGAGAAGGAAGATCGCAAAGACATAGAAGGCAGCGGCCCACTGCGCGGAGCGCCTGGAAAATGCGCCGAGCGCGGGACGCAGCAGCCAGGAGAGAAGCGAAAGCGCGAGGACGGCAATCAGCCAGATGAGACTGTCAAGCAGAAGGGCGGCAAAGCGGCTGCCGATGCCAGCGAGCGGCACCTGAATGGGCACGAGCTCGGGAGTATCAATGCTAAGCTGATCAGCATTCAGGTCTTTGCTCAACTCCATGACTCACGTCCTTTCAAACAGCTGGATTGGCAAGCGGCGACCGCACTGGGAGCGGCTGGAGCGGCTGTTGGCGCAGTTGGATCAGGGCGGGATTTCGCAGCTGAGTCATGCGGAACTTGAGGAGGTCGCGTTGCTTTACCGGCAGATAGCGGCGGATCTCTCGGTACTGCGAAGGGATGCGACGGCAGGTTCGTATGCAGACCATGTCAATCAACTTCTCGCTCGGGCTCACCATATCATCTATTCGGGCCGCAGAACGAATGTCCGCTCGATGGTTCACTTTTTGCGAGACGATTATCCGGTAATCTTTCAGCGCCAGCTTCCGTTTGTGGCGGCGGCGCTGCTTTTCTCGACCGCTTGGGGCATGTTCGGCGCAGTGCTCACGGCGGCAAGGCCGGAGTTCATGCGGCATTTCGTGGGGCCGGCGATGATTTCCACGATGGAGCGCCACGAGATGTGGACGCGATCTGTGGTGAGCATTGCTCCGACAGCGTCGAGCTACATCATGACCAATAACATGACGGTAAGCTTCGCGATGTTTGCGGGTGGCATTGTGTTTGGCCTAGGCACGCTTTTTTATCTCTACGTCAATGGAATGATGCTGGGAGTCATTGGAGCAGCGTGCCACCAGTATGCGATGTCGCTGGCGCTGTGGAGCTTTGTGGCACCGCACGGCGCGCTTGAACTGCCTTCAATTCTCATCGCTGGAGGTGCGGGGCTCCGCCTCGGCGCAGCGATGCTGTTTCCCGGCACGATGGCGTGGCGCGAGTCCGTGGCACAGGGCGGCCGGGATGCAACACAGCTGGTCTCCGGTATCGTTCCGCTGCTGGTGGTTGCCGGTCTCCTGGAGGGATTCTTCTCACCGTCTCATGCGCCGATCTGGCTCAAGTTCACGGTGGGAGGGATTCTCTTCACATTGCTGATGATCTGGCTTTTCCGGCCGGTGCACCGTATGCAGCGCATCTAAGCGAACCATGCGTCCCCAATTACTGGCACAACCGGCAGTGATGCTTGCAGCATGCCTAACTTTGCTCCCGATGCTGGCTGCAGGATTCGTCCCCGAGCGATTTTGTGCTGCGGTGAAGGGTTTGCCCTTGACTGCACGCATTCTTGTGCCGGGCACACTCTTTGTGCCCTATGCACTCACAGCGATGGCAGTGGGACGGCTCTCTCCATACTGGCTTGCCACATATGCCTTGTTGCCGATTTTCATTGCATGGATGACAAAGCAGGCCGCGGAATCGGACCCGGAACAAAATGGCAACTGGCGCGACTACCTTCTGTTGGCGGGGCTGGGATTGGCGGTTGACCTGCGCTGGCTGGAGCCGGCATGGCCAAACGGCCTGACCGCAATGGGCAAGATGCTGCTGGTGGATGCTGGCATCTATGGCTTTCTGGGCGTGCGGCGACTGCGGGGTGTGGGTTTTGACATCCGCTTGCGTCTTTCGGATCTGCGCGCCGGGTTGCGGGAGTTTCTGCATTACGCGCCCATTGCGATTCCTCTTGGTCTCTTCCTGGGATTCCTGCATTTTCGCGCGGGCTGGCCCACGCTCAGCCGGTCGCTATTTGCGTATCTGTTTACCTTCTTCTTTATTGCAATCCCTGAGGAGCTCTTCTTTCGAGGATGGGTGCAGAATCTTCTGGAACGGCGCATGAGCCGTGGCGGTTCCTTGTTGATCACTTCCGTACTCTTTGGGCTGGCGCATTGGAATAAGCGGACAACGAGCTTCAACTGGGAGTATGTGCTGCTGGCGGCGCTGGCGGGGATTTTTTATGGGAGGGCGTGGCGCGCGGAGAGGCGAGTGGGTGCATCGGCGATTACACATGCGACCGTCGATACGATGTGGTCACTCTGGCTCAAGTGAAGCGGGCGAGGCGCGCGGTAATGCAGGTAACCAAGGCCGACGCGCATGTTGTGAATCAACGGCGGCGGCAGCATGACCGCGATGGAGATGCCGAAGATGGCGTGCGCCAGGGCAAGGGGATAGATGTTGCGAGTACGAAGAAAGACCGTGCAGGCGACGATGCCCCAGAGCAGCGTCACCGGCGCAAGAATGGGGTTTGGCAGGTGGGCCAATGCGAACAATGATGCGGCGGTAAAGGAAGCCCAGCGAGGATTGGGAATGAGTTGCAGAATGCGGAGCAGAAAATAGCCCTGCAAAAGAAACTGCTGCATAAGTGACCACACAGTGTAGCCGCCGAAGGTACGAACCCAATCCCAGGGACCATTTGGTACGTGAAGCGTAGCAAAGTGCTCCGCCAGAATGGCGCCGGTGGCGGAGAGCATTGCAGCAACGGCAACGACCCAGGCGGCACGCCAGAATCCGGTGGTGCAGAAGCCATAAGCATGCCGTCCATGGAAGGAACGGATCGTGGTGGCCACGACCCAGGCGAGCGCTGCCCAATAGAACCAGCGTTGCAGCGGGCGAGCGGTCCAAATGGTCAGCAGGATCAGCGCGTAGCAGATGCCGAGTTCCAGCAGCGCCTGCACCCGCCCCACTGCTGGAGTGACAGCTGCAGCATGACCCGCGTGCAATTCAACGTGACTCATAGGTATCGAGGAGGATCACGTGTGCCCCTCGTGTGAGAATGGACCGCCGGAATCGCCGGGCGTTATCAGACTTTCAAGAAGATTTTCTTCCGGTACAAAATCCAGACCGGTATGAAGCATATGGCCGTAAACGTGACGGAGTAGGCAAAAGCTGCCCATCCGGGATTAGAAATGTGCTCGAAGCAGTGCTGGAAGACCCAGGCGATGGCATTTGTTGGATGTCCCGCAGCGTTGAAGCGAATCGCGTCGAGACCGCTTGGAAGGAGCTCACTGAACATGTAGGCGGCGATGGCGTTGGAGCCGAAGACAATCCAGGGCCAGGTCCAGCCGGTGCGCCAGCCACGCAATTCAATGGCCCAGTAGGTGAATGCGAAAAGCGCCAGAGAATAGCCGGCGGCGACCAGGACAAAGGAACTCGTCCACATGTTTTTGTTCAGTGGGAACTCAAGGGCCCAGAGATAGCCCAGTGCGAGACTGACGGCTGAAGCGCCAACCATGCCAGCTGCCTTTTTTGCGGCGGAACGCTGGCCGCGGAGCCAGAGGCCAGTAAGGATGCCGATGAGCGCCGTCCCAATGGCGGGCAGATCGCTGAGCAAGCCTTCGGGGTCGCGCACGTTGTGATCAGGGGCATAGAGATAGAGGTGGTGTGGAAACAGATGACGGTCAATCCATGAGACGAGATTCTGCGTCATGTCCATGAACGGTACATCGCGGCCTGGCACGCCGACTCCAGGAATGGGAACCCAGCGCACGAGGATCCAGTAGCCGACGAGGGTGGCGACGAGAGCCGCGACCTTCGTCCAGATTCGCTGGTCGTAGAGATAGAAAAGGCCGACGACGAGATAACAGATCGCAATCCTCTGGAGTACGCCATAGAAGCGCATGTGAGCGAGGGCAAAAAATGGGAAGCTGTTGACGATGATGCCGAAGACGATGAGGATGAAGGCGCGACTGAGGGTGTGCCGAGCGAGCTGGCCACGGTCTGCGCCGCGAGCGAGGCGCGCGTCAAAGGCAAAGACGACCGACACCCCGACGACGAAGACAAACGTAGGAAAGACGAGGTCGGTGGGCGTGAGGCCGTTCCACTGGGCGTGATTCATGAAGTGCCACGAACCCGGGCCGCCATTGTTGTTGACCATGATCATGAAGGCGATGGTGATGCCACGCAGCACATCCAGGGAGAGGAGCCTCTTCCCAGGAGTGGCCACGGAAGCATTCACAGGCGCAGTCGAGAATTCGAGCGACGGGTTGGTCATGGCGATGGCAGTCTCCGTTGCACCTTCGGCGAGATGACCCGGCGAACGTCTCCGCGCGGGTTGCTCCCTACCCTACGCGGTCCGGGCTGGGTTCGCCAAGTGAGTGATTTTCTTCACCTCACTGTCCCGGAGAATCGCTTGCCAAAGAGACACTCCATCGTACAATTGGCTGGCGCAAAGGGACGGCATTCCACGCAGGTTGTGCCGCCGTGCCAGCTATCTTTTCGGCTCTTTGGAGGTCTTGATGCAGAAGGTAACGCACTGCGGATCGCTATCCTCATCTCATTGCTCGCTGTCACGCTGGCTTCGCTGCTACTGGCGATAACGTCCGGCTGCGGCGGTGGCGCGCCATCATCCTCCACGCCAACCTTCAGCGGCAATACCAACGTGACGCTGCTGGCCGCCAGCACGGCCAACGACACATTCTGGCAGCTCACCGCCACATTGCAGAGCCTTGCTTTGACAAGTCAGTCGGGCAAGACCGTCACAGTTCTTACTTCTCCCGTCGGTGACGAATTCATTCACCTCAACGGCAACATCGAGCCGCTTGCCACCGTCAGCATTCCGCAGGACGTCTATACCAGTGCCACCCTGACTCTCGAAAATGCGTATCCGGCATGCACCGGACAAGGCACGGGCGTGATCGCCATCAATGAATTCGGAATCATGCCCGCTCCGGCAGCTGTGACCGTCACATTGCCGCAGCCCATCACCATCAGCGGGACGTCCGTCGGGCTTATTTTGAATCTGCAGGTCTCGCCATCCATCCCGCCCATCGGAAGCTGCGCTTCCTTGGCCACGCCTCCCTCCATTGTCGGCAGCCCCGTCTTCACCCTTGTACGCACCCCATTGGCATCCCAACCCACGAACAGCGGCAATGGAAAAATGCTGGGCCTGATCGGCATTGCAAAATCAATTGCAGGAAGCAGCATGAGTGTGAGTTCTCTTGGGGATGCGAACGCGGGACCAACCCCTGCCTGGCAGTTCCAACTCGACAACACAACCGTTTATCAGGGCATCAGCGGCGTCTCGCAGCTCGTCGCGGGCCTTCCTATCGACATGGATGCAATTCTCCAGCCGGATGGATCGCTGTTGGCCACACGGGTCGAAGTGCTCAACTCCAATCCGTCGAGTCTCAGCATCGCTTACGGACCTCTGATGATGCCCTATAGCTCGATGTCGGGCACGAATGCTCTTGTCGAACAGTCCAACGGGTTTATCTCTCATGGCTACGACATGTACGGTTTTGGAGGCGCGCAATTCCGCACGTCCGGCCAGTTCACCAATCTGCAGAGCCTGCCGTTCACGCCAAAGTTCGACGCCGCAACCTTCGCCTGGGGGCAAAACGTCCTCATCTCTTCCAATGCGGCAGAGGTGAACGGAGTTCCGCCAATACCCGTACCCGTCACGACGGCAACCCTCATCCCTCAGACCATCGACGGAGTCGTCACCGCGACTGGCAGCGAAGGCAGCTTCGCCACCTACACCATCAGCCTCGCGCCCTATGATCTATTCCCCAATCTGGACGTGCAGCCTAAGCAGCCAACCCTGGTCACAAATCCTGGCACCGTCGTCGTCTACGCGGACAGCAACACGCAGTTGAATGGCACCACCGCGCCGTCTGTCGGACAAACCGCCCGCTTCTATGGCCTTGTCTTCAATGACGGCGGCACGCTGCGGATGGACTGCGCCCAGATCAGCACCGGAGTGCAGCAGTAATCTCGCCGCGCTCCTCGCGGAGAAGGTGCACAATGGCTGCGCTGACCTGCGCCGCCCACCAACGGCGAACTGTCGCTGCGCCGTCCCCGCGTTTGCTGCTACACTCCCCCTTTTGGGGCGTTTACTCTGCGCCCCAGCCTGATTGCTTTGGAGGCATTGCGTGTCGGATTTCCAGCCATTTGTTTCTCCTGGTGAACGTCGTCCCGAGCTCACGTTGCGCGCCATTCTGCTCGGTTGCTTCTTTGGACTCGTCTTTGGCGCGGTCACGGTGTACGTAGGCCTGCGGGCGGGTCTTACGGTGGCGGCTTCGATTCCGATTGCCGTTTTGTCGATCAGCATCCTGCGTGCCTTCGGCCGGGCCTCGATTCTTGAAAACAACATTGTGCAGACGACCGGCAATGCGGGCCAGTCGATTGCCGCGGGCGTGATCTTTACGCTGCCAGCACTGATTTTTCTGGGATTCGATCTCGAATATTCACGCATTTTTCTGTTGGCGCTGATTGGCGGCTGGCTCGGCGTGCTGTTCATGATTCCGCTGCGGCGGCAGCTGATTGTGGAAGAGCACGGCAACCTGACGTATCCCGAGGGCACGGCCTGCGCGGATGTGCTGATGGCAGGCGAGCGCGGCGGGTCGCTGGCGAGTCGCGTCTTCTGGGGCCTGGGACTAGGCGCGCTGTACACGCTTTTCCAGAACGAGAACATCTTCAAGGCATGGCCTGGCACGCCAGAGTATCAGCCGGACTTTGGGCCGCAGCACATCCTGAAGGGCTCATCGATCAAGGCAGACGCCACACCGGAGTATCTTGGCGTGGGATACATTATTGGACCGCGGGTGGCGGGCGTGATCTTTGCAGGTGGCGTGTTTTCGTGGCTGGTTCTGATGCCGCTGATTTACTTCTTTGGCAAGGATCTGCCACATCCCATCTATCCCGGCACAGTGCCGATTGCACAGATGGGGCCAAGCGACCTATGGGCTACTTACATCCGCCCAATGGGAGCGGGCGCAGTGGCAGCAGCGGGACTGATTACGCTGGTGAAGACGCTGCCGACGATCTTCGGCGCGCTCAGTTCAGGGTTCAAAAAGATGAGGCCTGGCATGACAGTCAACCGCACGCCAAGCCGCACAGAGAATGACCTGTCGATGCGGGTGGTCCTCGTCGGGTCCATCCTGCTGGTTGCCTGCATGTTTGTCTTTTTGCAGTTCAAGCCTGTCCCTGGAGCGTATGTGGGTTGGGGAGCGAACCTGGCAGCCTCGCTGCTGGTGGTGCTCTTTGGATTTCTGTTTGTCACGGTCAGCTCCCGCATTGTGGGGCTCATTGGCAGCTCGGCCAATCCGATTTCAGGCATGACGATTGCCACGCTGATGGCCACGTCGGCCATCTTTCTGGTGAAGGGATGGACGAGCCCGGCTTTTGGAGCTTTGGCGATTACGATTGGTGGGGTCGTGTGCATAGCCTCGGCTAACGCCGGCGATACCTCGCAAGACTTGAAAACGGGCTTCATCGTGGGGTCCACGCCACGAGCCCAGCAGATTGCGTTGATGATCGGCGTGGTGGTCTCCACCGTCGCCATCGGGTTCACGCTGAACCTGATGAACACAGGACTGCAGCAGTTCCGCGCCACAGGACGAGCGTGGAACCTGAACGCTCCTCACTCCGGCGTCGCGATTCAAAAGGATACTTCTCATCTGCCCGATCAGTTTCCGGTCCTGGGGCCCGGTCAAACCTCAACGCTTCATCACAAGGGTGAGTACATCCTGTTGAATGCATTAGGCTCATCGGAACTTGCCGACGGCAAGTATCTTTACTCGCCCGCGACGGGGCGGATTGAAGTGCAATGGATTCAGGGCATTGGCAGTGAAAAGGCGGCGGCGCCGCAAGCGCGTCTGATGGCGACCGTCATCAACGGCATTCTGAGCCGCAAGCTGCCATGGGGCCTGGTGATGATGGGCGTCTTCCTTGTGATCGCGGTGGAACTGCTGGGGATTCGCTCACTGTCATTCGCCGTGGGAGCTTATCTCTCGATCGGCACCACGCTGGCGATCTTTGTGGGTGGTGCGGTGCGCTGGTTTGTGGATCAGGCCGCTGCAAAGGCTGGACGGGATGCAGCGGAGCAGGAGAGCGAAATCTCACCTGGTTCGCTCTTTGCCTCCGGGCTGATTGCCGCTGGTGGCATCGTGGGATTGATGGGAGTGGCGCTGAAGGGCTACGAGACAACCTTCGACAAAGGCGACATTCTGAATTTTCCGCACACCTTCTTAGACCAAAGCTGGGTTTCGGTCCTGGCCTTCGCCATGTTGGCGTATGCGCTTTATTACTTTGCCAGGAGGCCACTGCAGAAGTAGACAAGGACTTGAGGAAGAACCGATGGCCGCCCGTTGTGGAGAGGTCAGTACGTGCCTGCCGAAATGGATCTTAAAGGGCGACTTTGAGCAAGTGCCACAGCAGACAAAGGGTTACGCCACCAATGGCCTCAAAGAGGAAGGCAAAGACGAGCCCCTGCAAACAGTCGCCCTCGTGGGCATCTTCCGCCAGGTCGATGCACGCCCCCGATGGCCGCTTTAGCATCTCGACAAAGTCGGCTGGTATGGCCTGCTCGTGCTCCACACCTGGAAATGGAAGGAAAGGATTCACATTCACTTCGAAATTTGTCGCGTTCACACCTGCAGCCATGATCCGTCCTCCTGCACTTCCCAATCGCGGGCAGAGATCTTTTCAGGACTTCAGGGGTCAAAGGGCATACCGCTCAAGTCACTCAAGCCGATTTTCCCTTTGATCCAGTGAAATGGCTGTGATTTAGATCACTCGCCTCTGGCCCGCTTTCCGGTTTCGCTGTACGCTCGGGGCCTCCTCCTACTGGGAATGGGAACACGATGGGGTCAATTTGGTTGCCGAAGCTGTTTTGGTGGGACGCAAAACAACAGGAACGGCGCCGGAGACAACGACACTGCTCGCAACGGTTTGCACTCAGGCTTCTCGAGAACTCAAGAGGTAGGAGCGCCAGCCATCGCCTTCGGCCAGTTGCTTGAGGTGCGCGAACCGCTTGCGCATGAGTCGGCGAATGTGCGGTGCCAGAATCAGGCGGCCGATGACTGCTCCCAAGCCAGCCCACGGCATCGCAAAGCGTACCTCATCCTGCATCAGAACTCTGCCCTGGTGCGATTGAAGAAAGCGGTGGTCGTGTTGAAATTCTGCGAAGCGTCCCGCGATCATGCTGTCGCGAAAGAAATGAGGCGGATCACAGGCGTCGATGAGGCTCTCATGCATCTGAGGCAGACCGAGTTGCCAGCCCTGCCAGCGCACCGTATCGCCTTGGCGCACCCGTCCCGATGTTCGTCCGCGGACGGGACGCATTCCGAGAATCTCCTGCACAATCTCCACCTGCGTCGAGAGCTGGAAGCAGCGCTCGATGGGAGCATCAACTTGGATTTCTTCCCGCACAACGAGCAACTTCGGCATGACTGTCGGCTCAGGAGACGCAGAAGCGTTCCGAATGTGTCTTTTGGATGAACCAAAGACTTGCGGTGACGCAGTTCCCGACTTCGTTTTGATTTAGCAAGTCAACAAAATGGGCTTGAAAGGTTGAACCGCTCGAAACGAGCAATCTTCAGTGGCGAGGGTCCGTACTGCGCTTTCGAAAGACGACGGACAAATCGCGCCTCCAGTTCTCGCTCACCGCCAGAAGTTCCCATTCAATCTCAGGAGAGAGGACGCGGAGCACCTGCTCGTTGGCTGGGTGGATGCGTAACGCGGGCGCGACCAGCAGGAGGATTGGAGGGCGTACGGAGACCTCGGAACCGACAAAGTACCCCTGGCGCTCCAAGGCGGAAAGAGGCCGGCCTGCTTCGCCGACCTTACGGTCGAGATTGACGGCGCGGACACGCATCCAGTAGTCCAAAGCCTGGAGGGGCAAATGGAGATCCTCATTCGCTTTGACTTCGATGACCGCAAGGCGTCCTGTGCGGTGGAGGGTGAGCAGGTCGAGCATGCCGCGATCGCCTGAGGACACGGCCGGCACCTGTGAGTACATCAGGTCTCCGCGCAGCTCTGGAAGGATCTCGCCAATGGCAAGGCGGAGGCGCGACTCGAGCCAGCGCTCCGGCTGCATGCGAAAGAGAACGTCGGAGTGAACACCATCGGGGTGCCGGCTCATGAAGAGCCGTTGAAGGAGCTGCTCGCAGAGTTTCTCACTTTCCTGGGTGAGCGGTGTTTCGTTGGCTCCAGCGCCAAAGGTCATCTCATCGACTTTTGCAAACGATTGGGAGGAAGGCGTGTGGCGGACCCGCGCGAACTCAAGCCCATGGAGCAGCAATGCCACCTCCGTGGCGGATCGTGGAACAAGTTCGACGCGATCCTTGGCGCCTGGTGGCAGAAGATGCATGATGCGGTCGATGCCTGTGCGGCAGCGTTCCAGAGCGGCCGAGGTGGAATAAGCATGAATGAGACGGACTTCCAGGTTGCCCGTATCCCTCAGATCGACCGGAGCCAGTTCTTCGGTGCGTTCGTCGAGCGTGAAAAGCTGAAAGTCAGCGACGGAAGGATTGAGCCAGGCCATGCGCTCCGCGGTGGTACGCGAGGCGCCAGGAGGCACTACCACCTTCAGCGTGCCGAAGTGGCGCCGGCCGTCGCCGTGCAGGCGACAGTAATCGAGCCAAAGAATGCCCAGGGTCAGAATCCCGTCTATGGTTGCGCTGGACTCAGCCGCTCCAACGCCTATGACGGCCTCTGAAGATGTTCCGCGCAACAGGCGGCCTCGGACATATGCAGGACCAAAGCTGTGCTCGAGGTCCATGGCGGAGCGGAAACCGTCAACCTTGCATCCGGGATAGGTTCGGCTCAGGGCGCGTTCCAGAAGGCGGAGATAGTTGCGCCTTGCGGCGTCACGCGCCGTGGGAGTGCGGCGATCAGTGGTGGGTGCGAGCTCGAGCGCCTGGGGACGGGTTACGCCCATCTTCCGGGTGAGGATGCGAAGATACTGGGCTCGCTCCTGCACATCAATGACCGTGCGGATGAGGTTGCGTTCTTCGCTCCAAAACTGAACGAGGCATCGCCCATGCGACTCCGTGACAGAGTAGCGCGCCATTCGCATGTCAAAAAGTACCCTTCCCTCCTCAAGGAGCGCTGCAGCGGGATGAAGCGCGAGATAGGCTTCAATCTGCCGGACAAGGTTGTCCGGAGAGGGAATGGAGTCCGCAACGCTCATGCAACGAACCTACCAGCCCATGCGGGCACGGAGGCCGGTGATGTGTGCGGTGTGGTGGCGCGAGTGCCATGAATAGAGGGCAAGGGCTTGCGCAAGACTCTGGCGTCCAAGTGCGGGATGCACATAGCCCTTTTCGAACTCAGCGTCGCGCATGGACTCAACGAGCGCGACCCAGCGGGCATGCAAGCCTTCGATCCACTGCAGCGATATCTCGACGGGGAGCGTGCGACTATCTGCCAGCTCCGCCCAGGCTGCCTCATCGTACCCCTTGATAGTGGGCCAGTCTTCCGTAAGTGCCAGCTTGAAGCGGATGAGCGAGTTGGCATGACTATCTGCAATGTGGTGCACCACCTGGCGGAGGGTCCATCCGCCGTCGCGATAGGAAATGTTGAGTTGATCGTTGCTTAGACCGGCCACGGCATCGCGCAGGCGAGTGGGCAATTGCCGCAGCGTCTGCACCTGCTCGGCTCTCAGTTGTGGATTGGTGCTGGAGGGGGGAGCGAAGCGGCCTATGGGAAAACGCAGTGCTTCAAGATCAGCCATGGATTGATTGTACGCAGCACGGGATGGTGCCAAGAATCTTCGTCTCGTGATTTGAGGCAAAGTGAGACGCCGACGCAAAGGAAGAGTGTGCCTTGCGGATTTAATGGCCCTTGTGATGGAGGTGCTTGGGAGCTTTGTGATGTCTTTTGATAAAAGGATTCCGCGCGTGATGAGCAGGATGATGCATCAAGCGGTGCTTGGCCGCCACCGCGGGTAATGCAAAGCAGGCGAGCAAAAGGGCCGCAACGAGCTTCTTTCTCATGGGCAGAATGTAGCACGAGTGGGCCAGTTGCGATAGATGACTCTTGGTGTGGTGCCAAGTCTGGCAAGAGCGGTGTGACCGGCTGAGCAGGAGAGTGAAGCGTACACTGGAGCTACGATGACGAACTCTGCTGTTTCCCCGTCTCCGAGTCACAAACGCTATTTCTTTGAGAAGTTTGGCATCACTGAGCGCCTGCTGGAGCGCTGCCTGGGCGAGGCGCTTTCAGCGGGTGGCGATTATGCAGATCTCTACTTTGAGTCCGTAACCTCGACTGCCCTGGGGGTCGATGAGCAGATTGTGAAGTCCGCGAGTCAGGGAACCAGCGCCGGATGCGGAATCCGTGTTCTGAGCGGTGAGCGAACCGGTTATGCCTACACGGACAACTTGAGCTCGGAACGCCTGCTGCATGCGGCTCGGACCGCGGCCCTGATTGCATCAGGACCCGCCAAGCAGCCAGTACAGGGGTTTGTGGAGACGCGGGCTGCCGATCTGTACCCGGTACCTCTTGGCGGGTTCGACCTGGATCTTGCCGCGCGCATGGAGTTGCTGCTGCGGGCCGATCGCGCTGCCCGAGCCTTTGACCGGCGTGTGGTGCAAGTGCGTGCGAGCTACGCAGAAGAGCTGCGACGGATCCTGATTGCGGCATCGGACGGAGCCTATGCGAGCGACACGCAACCGTTGTGCCGCTTGAGCGTATTTGTGATAGCAAAGGAGGGCGCCCTTTCCACCAAGGGATCGGCCGGGGGCGGCGGACGCAGCGGGCTCGAGCAATTCACTGCAAGCAAAAGCCCCGAACACCTGGCCCACGAAGCCGCGCGGGGAGCAACTTTGCAACTCGGCGCATTGCCGGCCCCGGCGGGGGAGATGGAAGTCGTGCTGGGACCTGGATGGCCGGGGATCCTGCTGCACGAGGCGGTTGGTCATGGGCTGGAGGCGGACTTCAACCGCAAGAAGACATCTGCATTTGCCGGCTTGATTGGACAGTCCGTCGCGAGCCCCAAGGTGACTGTTGTGGACAATGGCACGATCACGGGCCGCCGCGGCTCATTGAACGTGGACGACGAGGGATCGGCAACGCAGGAGACGGTGCTGATTGAGGGTGGAGTACTGAAAGGCTATCTTTCCGACAAGCTTTCGGCACGGCTGATGGGCATGCCGAACACCGGTTCCGGACGGCGCGAAAGCTACCAGGCCATTCCCATGCCACGAATGACGAACACTTACATGCTGGCGGGTGAGGATGAACCGGAAGACATTGTGCGCAGCGTGAAGCGCGGTCTGTACGCAGTGAATTTCGGTGGCGGCCAGGTAGATATCACGAACGGCAAGTTTGTTTTCTCGGCGTCGGAAGCATATCTGATTGAAGACGGAAAGATTACGGCGCCGGTGCGCGACGCCACGCTGATCGGCAATGGGCCGGAGGCATTGAAGTACGTCTCGATGGTGGGTCACGATCTGAAACTGGATGAAGGGATCGGGACCTGCGGCAAGAATGGGCAAAGCGTGCCGGTCGGCGTGGGCATGCCGACGATCAAGCTCGACAAGATGACCGTGGGCGGAACGGGGCGCTAGGACCGGCTTCCCGCAATCGCTTGAATGACTTCCGCACTCAGACGAAGATGCGGTGAAAGAATGCTGAAGCACGGAGACTGCTGCGGTGGCTCCCGGAAAATCAGCCGGATGACAAGGCCGTCAACAGGTGATGCCAGCTGGGGCTGCGCTATTGATGGTGCGCTGCTTTCCACTTGGCGATTCGACTCTTTGCGTCTTCAAGCTGGGCTGGGGTGAGGCGGGCCGCCACACTGTCTCGGGCCCGCGCCGCCTGCTCCTGACGGAAGCCAATCCAGTTCTCCGCCGAGAGAAAGAGCCACTTGTAGGCCTCTACGCTGTCCTGCGGTACGCCCTGCCCGGCGACATACATCGAGCCCAGGTTGAACTGTGCCCGAGCCAGTCCCTGTTCTGCTGCTTTGCCATACCAGAGAGCAGCCTGCTTGTAGTCCTGCGCGACACCCTGGCCGTTGTCATAGAGCAGGCCAAGGTTGAACTGGGCTTCAACGTTGCCCTGCTGAGCTGCCTTCCGATAGAAATATGCGGCCTGGGTGAAGTCCTGAGGGACACCGAGACCTCGCGCATTGAGCGTTCCCAGATCGAACTCGGCCTCATCGTTTCCTTGCAAGGCCGCTTTGGTGTACCAATCCGCCGCCTTTGGGTAGTCCTGAGGGACACCTTGCCCGTGGTCATACAGCTGCCCGAGGGCCAACTGGGCCTCTGCAACGCCCTGATTGGCAGCACGGCGGAACCAGTTCGCAGCTTGTGCATCGTCCTGCGGCAGCCCTTGCCCCGTATGGAAGAGCACACCAAGCTGATATTCGGCCTGCTTGTGGCCTTGTTCAGCGGCCTTCTGGAACCAGACTGCGGCCTGGGTGTCATCCATGGGAACACTTTTGCCCATGAGATAGTCCATCCCAACCTGATATTGCGATTGGGCATCGCCTGCTGTTGCCTTTCCCAGCAAAGTCGGATCAATTCTGCTGATCTGAGCCGCCGCTGCGGCCAGTGCACAAACTGCAACAAGACTGGCTAGAATCCTCGGAACCTGCATCATCTTCGCCTCTCCGGCACCCTTCACAATAGCAAAACTGGTCCCCGACAGCATGTGACGCGGCCGTGCTGCTTGCGCAGGGGTCGAGTTTGCTACTGTGAAGCTATGGTGCAGACCGCAACAGAAAAGTCGACAGAAATGAGCCTGGAAGAGATGACAGGCGATTTGGTGGCACAGGCTATGAAGGCGGGTGCGAGCGATGCCGAAGCCGTCGCCTACGAAGGGGATGAATTCAGTGTGACGGTGCGCATGGGGCAGGTGGAGACGCTGACCGAATCGGGATCGCGCGCGCTGGGGCTGCGTGTGTTTTTGGGCAAACGATCTGCATCCGTCTCAACCAGCGATCTGACGCCCGACGGATTACGTCAGCTTCGGGAAGGCGCAATGGCGCTGGTGCGCATCACGGAAGAGGACTCGTGCGCGGGGCTGCCCGAGCCGGGAGAATTTGGGGCACTCCCCGGCAATCTTCACCTTTACTTCGAGGACGTTTACTCCCTTCCGGTTGCGGAGCGCATTGAGTGGGCGCGCCGCGCCGAGGCTGCGGCGCTGGCGGCAGATGCACGCATCACGAACTCAAACGGCGGAAGCTTTGACGCAACGACTGGCCGCAAAGTGATGGCGAACTCGCGCGGCTTTCTTGGAAGCTATCGCACAAGCTATGCAGGCGTGTCCGCATCTCCGCTGGCCGAGGATGAGAATGGAGCCAAGCAACGGGATGGATGGTGGTCCGGCGCGCGGCGCATGATGGACCTGGAATCACCCGAATCCGTCGGAAAGGAAGCGGCGCGACGAACGCTGCGAAGACTCGGCGCCCGGCGCGTGACGACGCAGCAGGTTCCTATCGTTTTTGCACCGGAGGTCGCGCGCTCGCTCATTGGTTCTCTGTTTGAAGCCGCCTCCGGCGACGCCATTTGGCGCAGTGCATCGTTTCTGGCCGGCAAGCTCGAAGAGATCATTGCGGCTCCAGGGGTCACGATTATCGACGACAACACCATGCTGCTGCCATCAGGCGTGGGTGGCTTTGGAACGTCTCCGTTTGACGGCGAGGGGCTGCCATCCCTTCGCACAACGGTTGTGGACAACGGTGTTTTGCGCAGCTACCTGCTGAACACCTATGCGGCGCGCAAGCTCGGCATGAAGTCAACGCATAATGCCTCACGAGGGCTGGCGGGAACACCGGGCATTGGCTGCGGCAATCTTTATCTGGAGCCAGGCACAAGAACGCCGGAACAGATCCTTGGCGAAGTGAAGGCTGGTCTTTACGTCACGAGCCTTATGGGCTTTGGGACGAATATCGTAACGGGCGACTACTCGCGCGGCGCAACCGGCCTTTGGATCGAGAACGGCCAACTGACACACGCTGTGGAAGAAATTACGATTGCGGGCAATCTCACAGAGATGTTCAGAAATATTACGGCCATCGGCAACGATCTGGAATTTCGCGGCGCAGTGGCTGCGCCCACGCTGCGCATCGATGGCATGACGATTGCAGGAGCGTGATCATGCGCGCGGCGCCCGTGATGCAGTCGCTACCCTTTGATCCGGCTGATGCACGCACGATTCTGGCGCAGATTCCGGAGTCTGCGGCTGTATTTGCGCTCTATGGCGTGGAGACGCACGCGGAACCCTACATTGGACGCACGCCGAACCTGAGAGCGCGTCTCGAACGGCTTCTGGTCCCTTCGGCGCGGCATCCCAAGCGGCTGCAACTAGCCGGGCTTGTGCGACGCATCGAGTGGCGACAGACGGGCTCGGAGTTTGAGTCGCTGCTTCTCCAATTCCATCTGCTCAGCACGGTCTACGGCACAAAGGGCCTGGAGCGGATGCATCTGCGGGCGCCTGCATTCGTCCGATTTCTTGGCAGCAATCCCTATCCGCGGGTGGTGGTGACACACCGGCCCAGCTTGCGCGAAGCCGGCTGGGTGTATGGGCCGTTTGCCTCACGCGCCGCGGCAGACCGTTACGTGGACGAGATGCTGAAGCTCTTCCTGCTGCGCCGCTGCACGGACGATTTGCATCCGGACCCGAGCTTTCCCGGATGCGTCTACTCCGAGATGAAAATGTGTCTTGCGCCTTGTTACAAGGGCTGCACAGATGAACGCTATGCCGAGGAGGCTGCGGCTGTGGAAGGCTTTCTCGCAACGCGAGGCGAGAGCCGGCTTGTCCTGCTGCGGGCAGATCGCGAAGAAGCTTCGGCGGCGCTGGAGTTTGAGATGGCGGCAGCGATTCATGCGCAAGTGCAAAAGATGGAGAGCGTGCGGGCATTGGCTCCGGAACTGGTACAACCCATCAATCGGCTCCGGGGGGTGATTCTGCAGGCCTCGGCCTCGCCGGATGCAGTCGCTGTGTTTCTGTTTGAGAATGGCCGGATGAGCGGGCCTGCAGATTTTTCGACGGTTGGCATGCGCATCCAGAACGAGCAGTCAGGCTCAAGCTCATTGTTTGCACAACCCATCGCGGTGGAGGCAGTTCCGGAAAACATACCGAATTCGGCCACGCGTCGGGCGCGTGCCGTGCTGGAAGAACGGATGGAAGCAGTGCTGGCAGAGCTTCACGCAGAGCATGCTGCGCCCACGCAGGTGGAGCGGCAGGGCCACATGGCACTGCTGAAGCGCTGGTATTACCGGCCCGAGGCAAGACGCATGGGTGAGATCTTCTTTCCGGATGCGGAAGACAATTGGCCCATCAAGTCCATTCTGCGCGGCGTGGGGCGTGTGGCGGCAAGATCACTGGCCAGCAGGGTACCGCCGCAGCCATCCAAGCCGGAGCGCGATTGAGGAAGATCCCATGAGCTTGCACAAGTCACTTGAAGCACTGCGCGGGAAGACAGCGATCATCACCGGCGCCAGTTCCGGGTTGGGCTGGGCCACGACGACCGCGCTGGCCGCGGAGGGCGTGCGTGTGGTGGTAACGGCACGGCGCGCGGCGCGTCTGGCGGCGCTGGCTGCCGAACTGAATCGCAATGGCCGCCCATGCGCGTTCGTGGCAGGCGATGCGGCCGAGCCGCGCGTGTCTGAAGCAGCCGTCGCACTGGCACTCAAGGAGTTCGGGCGGATTGACATCCTGGTGAACAACGCGGGCCAGGGGAATTACAAACCACTCGTCGACACCACGGTTGAAGAGTACGATGCGTTGATGAACAGCAACATGCGCAGTTCGTTCCTGTTTACCCATGCTGTGGCTCCGCATCTCATCGCCCAGAAGAGCGGCGCGATCGTCTTCATCTCGTCAGTGGCAGGGCTCGCTGGAGCGGCGAACGAAACGGCGTACAGCGCCAGCAAATTCGCGCAGGTCGGGTTTGCACAGGCAGTTGACGAAGAGCTTCGGTCCTATGGAGTGAAGGTGTGTGTACTTTGTCCGGGCGGCATCAAAACAGAGTTCGCCCTGGGGCACGGACGCAAGGCCGACGACGTCGCCCGGTCGCCCATGATGGACCCCGCAGACGTCGCCGATGCCGTCGTCTTTATGTGTATGCAGCCATCCAATGTACGCGTACCGCAGATGACTGTGCGACACATGGGCATCAGGAAGTAGCCGGGCAGCTCTGTTTGATTGAGCGAGGATGCTCCATTTCAGCTCTGAGAGACGGGAAAGACTCGACCGCGCAATGGATGCCGACGCAGACGGTAAAGGGTAGACTGATTGCCTGCATTGAAAGGGGTCCGTGACGATGCCTTGGCTGCCAAGCGAGGAATTGTTCGCAGTGCTGGTGGCAATTTCATTCGCTGCCGGGCTGAATGTGTATGCCACCGTGGCAACCCTTGGATTGCTCGCACATACGCACTGGCTTGCACTGCCGCATTCGCTGGCATTGCTCGGCAACTGGTGGGTGATTGGCGCGAGTGCGGCGCTTTTTGCCGTGGAATTCTTTGCGGACAAGATCCCCGCCTTCGATCTGATTTGGAATGCGCTGCACACCTTCATCCGTGTTCCGGTTGCGGCACTGCTGGCATATCAGGCCAGTTCCGGACTGTCTCCGATGGAGCAAGCTGCAGCGGCGGCGATTGGCGGCACGGTCGCACTGGCCGCGCACGGAGGCAAAACTGCGGCGCGCGCTGTTGTGACTCCCTCGCCAGAGCCCTTTTCCAACATCGGTCTCAGCCTGGGCGAAGATGGGTTGGCCATCGGGTTGACATGGCTCGTCACAGTGCATCCTTACGTCGCAGGAGGAATTGCACTGAGTCTGGTGGTCTTCATCCTGATCATGATCCGGCTTGTCTGGAGGGCGATGAAGAGGCTTTTTGGTGAAGCCGAGCAAGTAATATCTTCGTGAAAACTGGACGGCGCAGCCCCGCGCATTATGCCGCAAGATGGCTGATACACTGAGGCTGCGAAGGAGACGGTGATTCCCCGCTATGGTTGAGCTTCTGCCATCAATTCTTTCCGCGGATTTTGCCCACTTGGCCGATCAGGTTGCCGCGGCCGAGCACGGCGGAGGCACGGTGATTCACGTCGATGTGATGGATGGACATTTTGTCCCCAACATCACCCTGGGGCCTCCCGTGGTGGCAAGCCTGCGCAAGGCGACCAAGCTGCCGCTCGACTGCCACCTGATGATTGAGCATCCGGACGAGTACATCCCGGCCTTTGCCGATGCGGGCGCCAACTGGGTGAGCGTCCACTATGAGGCCTGCCGGCATCTGCATCGCACGCTGGAACTGATCGCCCACCATGGCATGAAGCCTGCGGTGGTGCTGAACCCTGCCACGCGGGTCAACTTCATCGTGGACATCTTGCCGATGCTGCATCACGTGCTCATCATGAGCGTGAACCCGGGTTTTGGGGGGCAGAGCTTCATCCCCTTTTCTCTGGATAAGATTTGGCGGCTGAAGCAGTTGCGCGAGGAAATGGGCTTAAAGTTTAGAATCGAGGTGGATGGCGGAGTGGCTCACGACACCATTGCCCCCATCGTCCAAGCAGGTGCAGATCTTCTGGTGGCAGGGAACGCTGTTTTTGGCGCTGGCCGACCAGAGGAAGATGCACGTGCGCTGCTGTCAGCCGCACGGCAGGCTGCGGGAGAGTAAAATTCTCTTCATAGAGCATGGTGAAGGCACGCCACCCGTTTGTGGGCAGCGGCCGCAATGAGGTGGTATGAACCGGTTGTCGAAGAAGTTCGTGGTCGCGGCGCTCGCGACGGTTGTTTGCGCAGGCGTAAGTGCCCACGCACGGGACAAGAAGCCCAAGCATAAGAAAAATGAAGACCTGAGCGCAAATCCTCTTGCCGGCGTCAAGTCGCAGCAGCCCGACAAAATTCTCTTTGACAAGGCCATGGTCGCAATGAAGAAGGGCCGCTATGATGTGGCCCGGCTGACGCTCCAGACCCTGCTCAATACCTATCCGGACTCTGAATACCGGATGCGCGCCAAGCTCGCTGTAGGCGATACCTGGTTCAAGGAAGGTGGAACTGCAGGTCTGACGCAGGCTGAAGCAGAGTATGAAGACTTCATCACCTTCTTCCCGCAGGCTCCTGAGGCAGCCGAAGCCAAGATGAAGGTGGGCGACATCTACTACCAGCAGATGGAAAAGCCCGATCGCGATTACACCAATGCGGAAAATGCCGAGCGGGAGTATCGCGAAATGATCAACATGTTTCCGGATTCTCCATTGCTTCCGCGCGCCAAGCAGAAGCTGCGCGATGTACAGGAGGTTCTGGCCGAGCGTGAAGCGCGAATCGGCGAGTACTACCTGAGCCGGGATAACTATTCAGCGGCGATTGCCAGGCTGGAAACGGTGGTTGACACTTATCCCCTTTATTCTCATAGCGATCTGGCTCTGCTTGGGATTGGCGATGCGTACGCGGGAGAAGCCAAGGCAGTTCAGTTGGCGCCGGGTCTTCCGGGTGCGGTGCGCGAGCGGCTCTCAGCTCTCTACAACGACCGCGCGGCAGCTGCATATGGCAAGGTGATTACGCGCTATCCGATGGCACAGCACGTAGAAGATGCACGCGACCGACTGATCGGTATGAATCGACCGATCCCAGAGCCGACCCAGGCCGCGATTGCAGAGAGCGATGCGGAAGAGCGGAGCCGGCAGCCTTTGCGCTTTACAGACCGCACGCTGGGAATCATCAAGCGCGGGCCGTCCGTGGTTGAGGCGGTGCACGTAGGTGAGCCGAGCCTTCAGGATCCGAAGCGCGTGACTGCACCGGAAATTACGAAGGAAAACATAGCGATGTATAACGAGGCGGTTGGGGCCACAACCCCCGCTGCCGCACCGCGACCGACAGGCCTGAACGAGCCGCCGCGGAGCGATCGCCCCTCTGAAGCGCCGGTACAAATGATGGCGCCTGCGGGGGGCACTGGCGTAGGTGTTTCGATTGTGAGTGCGCCGAACAATGCCCCTGCCAACCCGAACGATCCGAACAGCCAGTTGAAGGCGGTTGGCCCCACGAATACAACGCTGCCCGCAGCGGAAAAGCCGACTGAAGCTCCGGACCAGATCAACGACATCAAGCCGGGTGAGGCGCTGACCTCAGCAACGACGGCCGCGAAGCCTAAGAAAGGTCCAAAGGCCGATTTGGGTGACGAATCTTCCAGCAAGAAGAAAAAGAAGAAGGGCCTGGGTAAGCTAAACCCCTTCTAAACCGAAAAGATGCCTGAGGTTGGGAAGGCCGGACGATTTTTCTCGTGCGGCCTTCTTGTTTTGACTTCTCAGTTTCCGAGGCGCAAGGCATTCGGAGAATTCGCGCCCACATCTGCTAAAGTGAAGATTGGTCCCCTGGCTCGAAACCCTTTGCAACCTGCGGGTTTGACGCAATTCTTCGGGGTGACGCACGCAACGACCCCATGCCTCACGACCTGCCCAAAGCCTACGACCCCACCGCCATTGAAGACCACTGGGCCGCTTACTGGGTCCGCGAGAACCTCTTTGCCCAGCCGACGCCCACAGACGCAGGTGGCCCGGAACCCTTCACGATCCTGTTGCCGCCGCCCAACGTCACCGGCCGCCTGCACATGGGCCACATGCTCAACCAGACGGAGATGGACATCCTCACCCGCTGGCGGCGCATGAGCGGCCGTCGCGCCCTGTGGCTGCCCGGCACCGACCACGCCGGCATCGCCACGCAGATGATGGTCGAGCGCCAGCTTGTGAGCGAAGGCACCACTCGCCAGCAGCTCGGCCGCGAAGCCTTTGTCGATCGCGCCTGGGAATGGCGCCGCGAGTACGGCGGAGCCATCCTCGACCAGATGAAGCGCCTCGGCGCCAGCGTGGACTGGAGCCGCGAGTACTTCACCATGGACGAGCGCCTCTCCGTCGCCGTGCGCGAGGCCTTCGTCAAGCTCCACGAGCAGGGCCTCATCTACCGCGGCGCCTACATCGTCAACTGGTGTCCGCGCTGCCAGACCGCCATCAGCGACCTCGAAGTCGTCCACGACGAGCACAAGGGCCACCTGTGGGAGATTCGCTATCCGATCATCGACGACGCAGGCAAGGAGACGGGCGAGTTCCTCACTGTGGCTACCACGCGGCCGGAGACGATGCTTGGCGATGTGGCCGTGGCCATTCATCCCGAGGACGAGCGCTACACGCACCTGCATGGCAAGAAGCTCCGCTTGCCGCTCGTGAACCGCATCATCCCCATCCTCCTCGACGAGTGGGTCAGCCGCGATTTCGGCACCGGTGCGGTCAAGGTCACACCTGCGCATGACCCCAACGACTTCGCCCTCGGCCAGCGGCACGATCTGCCCTCCATCAACGTGATGGACGAGACCGCCCACATCAACGTCGAAGGCGGCCCCTACGCGGGTCTTGATCGCTACGCCGCGCGCAAGCAGGTCGTCCACGACCTTGAAGCGCAAGGGCTCCTGGCGGGCATCAAGGACCACACGAACAATGTGGGCCACTGCGACCGCTGCAAGACCGTCGTGGAGCCGCGCCTCTCCATGCAGTGGTTCGTCAAGATTCAGCCGCTGGCAGACAAAGCCATCGCCGCCGTCAAGGAAGGCCACATCCGGTTCACGCCGGAGATGTACGCGAAGACCTACTTCGAGTGGATGAACAACATCCATGACTGGTGCATCTCGCGGCAGCTCTGGTGGGGCCATCGCATTCCGGCGTGGCACTGCGCCACGTGCCGCAAAGTCACGGTGGCGCGCGTGGACCCGACCGTTTGCGCGCACTGCGGGTCCGACAAAATCACGCAGGAAACGGACGTGCTCGACACGTGGTTCTCCTCGGGTCTGCTGCCGGTCTCGGTCTTCGGCTGGCCCAACATTACGGCGGAGACTCGCGCCGATTTCGACGCCTTCTACCCCACCAGCCTCCTCGTCACCGGCTTTGACATTCTCTTCTTCTGGGTGGCGCGCATGATCATGCTCGGCTGCTGGTTCGCCGGCGACGTGCCCATGCCGGATGGCAGCCCGCGCTCGCTCGAGGATTCGGTGCCCTTCAAACAGGTGTACATTCACGCCCTCGTCCGCGATGCCAACCGCGAGAAGATGTCCAAGACCAAGGGCAACGTCATCGACCCCATCGAGATTGTGAAGCAGTACGGCACCGACGCGGTGCGCTTTACGCTCGCCTCCATGGCCTCGCCCGGCACCGACATTGCCTTCAACGTGGCCCGCACCGAGGGCTACCGCGCCTTCGCCAACAAGATCTGGAACGCCGCCCGCTTCATCTTCATGAATATCGATAAAGCGGCGGAAGCAGGCATCCGGGTAGATCCGAATCAACTGCCGGTTCTTCCAATGGCTGGTGCGGATGCGCCGCTTGAAGATCGTTGGATCGTTGCCGACTTTCATTCCACGGCGAGCAAAGTCAATCGTTCGCTCGAAGACTATCGCTATGACGACGCGGCGAACACCATCTACCAGTTCTTCTGGGGCAGCTTCTGCGACTGGTATCTGGAAATCGTCAAGCTGCGGCTGGACTTCAAAGAGACAGCTGACACGGAGCAGACCAAAGCAGCGCTGACCATTCTGCTCAGCGTTTTCGAGGCTTCCCTGCGCCTGCTCTCGCCCTTCATGCCGTTCATCACCGAGGAGCTCTGGCACGCGCTGTATGAGGGCGCTCCCAAAAAGCGTTCGATTGCTCTGACGACCTATCCGCCGACACAAGGTGTCGTTGAAGTATCGGCACAGATGGATATGGAACTCCTGCAGAGCCTCATTGTCGAGACCCGCGCTCAACGCAAGGAGATTGGCGTCGAGGAAAAGACCGCATCGCCCATCGAGATTCGCATGGATGCCGCCCGGCGCGAGCGCCTCTCGCCGAATCTTGCCATCGTCGAAAAACTAGCCCGCGTCAGCGAGGTCCGCTTTGTCGATGCCATCTCCGCTTCGCTCGCCAAGCGGCACACGGCGGAATTCGACCTCGCCGTTGTCTACGAACGCACCATCGACGTCCCCGCCGAACGCGAACGCTTGACAAAGGACATCGCCAAATACGAAAAAGGCTTGGCGGCGGCAGCGCGGCAACTCGGAAACGAAGGCTTCATCGCCAAGGCGCCCGCGCACATCGTCGAAGGGCTCAAAAAACAGGAGACGGAGACTCGGCTGCTGCTCGAGAAAGCGCAGGCGGCACTCTCCGCCCTGCCACAGACCAACTCCAAAGGCTGAAGAACAATGGAATGGAAGAGCCACAGGATTGACGTATTGCTGGAGCAGGCCCTCGTTGAGGACAAGGCCACCAGCGACGCCACCACCAACCTCACCATCGACCCCGCCCTGCGCGCCTCCGCCTCCATCATCGCGCGGCAAGACATGGTCGTTGCAGGCTTGGGCGCGGTGCCGCGCTTCCTTGAGATCTTCGGCCGCCTCGATCCGCATCCGCAGGCGCACAACCGCTTCGATGTCGTCAGCCATCCTGAAATTTTTGACGGCGTCCGCGTCCATTCCGGTCAGGTGCTCGCCGTCATCCGCCACAACGCCCGCGTGCTGCTCAGCTGCGAGCGCGTCATCCTCAACCTGATGCAGCACCTGAGCGGCATCGCCACGCTCACGCGCCACTACGTCGACGCCATTGAGGGCACGAAGGCCCATGTGCTCGACACGCGCAAGACGGTGCCCGGACTGCGCGTGCTGGAGAAGTATGCCGTGCTCTGCGGCGGTGGCACGAATCATCGCCTCGATCTGGCCTCCGGCATTCTCATCAAGAACAACCACATCGCGCTCGGCGGCGGACTGCGCGCCGCGTTGACGCATGCCCTCGAGCGCCGCAAGCCCGGTCAGCGCGTGCAGATTGAGGTGCGCTCCATGGCCGAGCTCAACGAGGCCCTTGAATGCGGCGCAGAGGCCATCCTGCTCGACAACATGACGCCCGCGCAGGTCAAAGATGCTGTCGATCGCATCCGCATCGAGAAACGCTGGATTCCCACGGAAGCATCCGGTGGCATCGTTCTCGACAATATCCGCGCCTACGCCGAAGCGGGCGTGGACTTCATCAGCGTCGGCGCGCTCACGCACTCCGCCAAAGCCGCCGACATCTCCATGCGCATCACAGCGGAGCCCGCCTAGCCAATGTACGACCTGGCAGCGTTGCACTCCGCGCTGGCGGGAACCGTCTACTCCGGCAAACTGCATTTTTTCGCAACAACCGGCTCAACCAACACCGAAGCACTGGAGGCCGCGCGCGCAGGCGCGCCGCATGGCTCTGTCTTCCTTGCCGATGAGCAGACGGCCGGCCGCGGCCGCGGTGATCACCGCTGGGAGTCCGAGCACGGCGTCGGCCTCTACCTCAGCGTGCTCCTGCGCCTCCCGCTTGCCGCCGCGCATCTCTCCCTGCTGCCGCTCGCCGCGGGCCTTGCCGCGGCCGATGCCATCCATACGAGCACCGGCGTGACCATTGACCTGCGCTGGCCCAACGATCTGCTCTGCGGCGAACGCAAAGCCGGCGGCATTCTTGTCGAGTCGAAGCTGGACGGCCATGCCCTGGCCTTCGCCGTCATCGGCATCGGCATCAACGTGCATCAGCGCCGCTTCAGTCCCGCCCTCGCCACGCCCGCCACCTCGCTCGATCTCGCCTGCGGCCGCCCCATCTCGCGGCAGGCTCTACTCCTCGCCCTGCTAAAATCGCTGGAGCACGAGACGCAAATCCTGTGCGAAGACAAGGCGGCCCGGTCCTTGCCCGCGCGTGTCGAGCAGCATTCCTCATGGCTCCGCGGGCGTCGCATCGAAGTGCACGGCCCGCAGGCCTGCACGGGCACCACCGCCGGTCTCGACGCTCATGGCTTTCTGCGCATTGAGACCGCGCATGGCATGGTCACCGTGCAAACGGGCGGCATTCGCGCCCCGGAGATAAACGATAGCAATGCTGCTGGCTCTTGATGTCGGTAACACAAATACGGTGCTCGGCCTCTACCGCCTCGATGGCGAAAAGCCCGAGCTTGCCGCGCACTGGCGCGTCACCACCCATCGCACGCAGACCGTCGATGAGTACGGCGTCTTCTTCGTCAACCTCTTCGAGATGCACGGCCTCTCGCCCGATCAGGTCACGCACATCATGATTGCGTCTGTCGTGCCGCCCGTCGAGTCCACCCTGCGCCAGGTCTGCGAGGCTTACTTTCATGTTGAGCCGATGTTTGTCGAGCCAGGCATCAAGACCGGCATGCCCATGCTCATCGACAATCCCACCGAGCTCGGCGCAGACCGCATCGCCGATTGCATCGCTGCCTTCGATCGCTACGGCGGCCCGTGCATCGTGGTGGACTTCGGCACCGCGACCAAGTTCGAGGTCATCTCTGCACGCGGCGAGTACCTCGGCGGCGCCATCGCACCCGGCCTTGGCCTCAGTGCAGAAGCCCTCTTCTCGCGCGCCGCGCGCCTCAGCCGGGTTGACATCAAGAGACCTGCCAAAGTCATCGGCACCAACACCGTCACGCATCTGCAGAGCGGCTTGTACTTCGGCTACATCGGTCTCGTCGATGGCATCCTTGAGCGCATCTTTGAAGAGCTCGGCATGCAGCCACAGGTGATTGCCACCGGCGGCCTGGCGCGTATGATTGCAGCGGACTCCAAGCACATCAAGGTCATTGACGATCTATTGACGATCGAAGGCCTGCGCATTCTTTTCGAGCGCAATCGCCCTGCACGCGCGCGAAACCGCGCGCATTGAGGCGTTGCCGTGCGCGAAGCTGCCAACTACTTCAACTACTTCACCGAAATTGAGGAACGCTTCCAGCAGCGGCGGGGCTCCCTGCTGCTCCTCTCTACGCTGGACTGGGCGCTGATCGAGTCCTGGCGCGAAGCCGGCATTCCTTTGGAGGCTGTGCTGCGCGGCATCGATGCCGCGTTTGAAAAGTATGAAGCCCGCCAGAAGCGAGGCCGCATGCGCCGTATCAACGGATTGGCCTGGTGCGCTCAAGCGGTCATGCAAGCCGCCGACGAGCTGCGCGAGGCCTCTACCGGCACCGCGCAACCTGCCGCCGGCGCACGCGAATCCGGCTTTGAGAAGGAACGTGTGGCCGCGCACCTCGACGCCGCAGCCCGAGCCCTCGATCAGCCATCAATCGCCCATGACGCCTGCGCAGCCACAGCCGCGCGCCTCCGCGAGCTTGCAGCGCAGATGCGCGCAACAACGCACCAGGCTGCCGCGTCGCAGGAAATTGAATCGCTCGAGCGCACCCTCACCGTCCTTGAAGAGAAGCTCTTCGCCGCGCTCACCGCTGCCGCGCCCGAAGACATTCTCGTCGCCCTCAAAGAACACGCCGCGCGCGAGCTCGCACCCTACCGCAGCCGCATGAGCGCCGTACAGTTGCGCCAGGTGGAGCGGCAGTTTGTGCAGAAGCAGCTGCTGGCTCGCTATGATCTGCCCCGCTTCAGCCTCTTTTACATGAGCCAGCAATGACCAGCCGCAGAGTCGAACTCGTACAGATTGAAAAGCCTGTCTACGGCGGGTCGTTTCTTGCGCGCATTGATGGCAAGGCAATCTTTGTTCCTTTGACGATACCCGGTGAGCAGGTCCAGCTTCGCATCACCGAAGACAAGCGCAGCTACGCTAAGGCTGAAATTGAGAAGGTCATTCAGCCGGCGCCGGAACGAATGCTCCCCGTTTGTCCCCACTTTGGACTCTGCGGAGGATGTCAATATCAGCATGCACCCTACGAAACGCAGCTTGACTGGAAGCAGGCGATTTTACGCGAAACGCTTGAGCGGGCCGGAATTCCTCTCGATTGTAAAGTCGATACATTAGCGGCAGACCCGTGGCATTATCGAAATCGGATTCGCCTGACCTTCGACAAGTCAGGAAGTCCTGGCTATCGCAGCAGGCACTCTCATGCAGCGGTTCCGGTGGATCAATGTACCATTGCCGCACCTTTGCTGATGCGATCAGCGACAACCTTTGCGGAACAACTACGGCGCCGCGGATGGCCTGCGCACGGAGTGGAACTTACACTGTTCTGCAATGCAAATGAAACAGAGCTTCTGGTAACGGTAGCAACTCCACGCGCAGCTCGAATGCCCCTCGCCGAGCTGATGAAGGCTGTCACCGAGGAGATTCCAGAGCTGAGGGGAATCCAGTTGGTTCTCGATAGCCTTGACACAGCGAAACCCCGCACACTCGATCAGTGGGGTTCAGACGCACTTACTTATCACGCGGGGAGCAGTGCCTATCACGTGGCCCAAGGCGCTTTCTTCCAGGTCAATCGCTGGCTTATCGATCCACTTGTGCAGGCTGTCACTCAAGAACCCAGCGGAACCTTGGCATGGGATCTTTATGCCGGAGTGGGTCTTTTTGCGCTCCCGCTCACGCGTAGTTTCAAGCGGGTGGTTGCAGTAGAGTCATCCGCCTCTTCGCTGGCCAGCCTCCGACAAAATCTGCGCGGAACATGCGGCGAAGCTGTCCATGGCGATACTTTGGATTTTCTGCGCCAAAGTGGAAGGGATCGCCAGCCCGATCTCATCGTCCTGGATCCGCCACGCAACGGGCTCGGCTCAGAAGCGACGTTGATTCTTGGCAGCTTGGCTGCGCCTTCTGTCCTGTACGTCTCCTGTGATCCTGCAACAATGGCCCGCGACCTGAAGGCTCTTGTTGCTTCGGGCTATCGTGTTGTGTCAGTCACTATGATTGATCTCTTTCCGCAGACTATGCATTTGGAAACACTGATCCATCTGTGCCGCTCCTGATAGGCTTTCCTGTAGAGCCTCATCACGTCGCAATGCCCACACAGTCCGCCCCAATGGCCTCGCCGTTCACTGGCCGTGCTTCAGCGCGCGGGAGTGCATTGCCTCTGTTTCACGCGGCATGGCTTTTTGCTCTAGGCATCGGCACAACCCATTTTGTTTGGCTTCGACCAGGCTACGTACTTGTCGCGGTATTGCTCTTGATTTTGATCGGCTGCGTGGCAGGATTCAAAGCCCTTCGCATTGCATGGGCGCCCTTGGCCCTACTTTGGTGTTTGCTTGGAGCGTGGAGTGCTGAAATGCAACCGCAACCCGCTCCCTCGCAGAGAATCCTGTCGCTCTCTGACAATCTGCTTCGAACCGTGAAGGGCGAGGTCATAGCGGCTGGTCCGGTAGATACGCGAGACGTCGTTGAGGCCGGCGTGGGCGAAGCCGAAGGGCCCACGCAGCGCATCGACCTGAAGGTGGCGAGCATTGAGCAGGTGACTGACGATGTGGACGAGCAGACGCCCGTCGGTGGGACTCTTCGTGTCACGGTTCGCTGGCCGCAGGGTTCTCAAAACATTCCATCTTTCCAATGTGGGGAGTTGCTTCGCCTGGATGCGCGCTTGCTTCCCCCTTCTGTTTATCGGGATCCCGGCGTTTGGAGCCGTCGGGATTATCTTCTTGATCAGGGCATCTCGGCCTCTTCGACCGTGCAAGTCAATCAAGTGATTGTCGAAGGCGCGGTTAAGCGTCCCCTCTGGCCTTGCCGAATCGCTGCTTTGCAGCACATGCTCTCGATACGCATGATGAGCCTTCCCGCATCGATGCAGAGCCTTCCGCGTCTCCTGCGATTGAGTCAGGATGATGCCGTCATGCTGGCTACGATGACTACGGGGGACCGAACCTTCCTTTCACACAACCTGCGCATTGGCTTCGAGCGGACTGGCTCATTTCACATGCTTGTTGTCTCGGGCCTGCATCTCGCCATTGTTGCCGGCTTCGCTGTATGGATTCTGCGCCTCCTCGGGAGCCCTGAACTCCCGACAACGCTGATCACGATGGGTGTCTCCATCGGATATGCAATCTTCACTGGCTTTGGCATCCCCGTGCAGCGGTCGCTTTGGATGGTCTTAATCTATCTTGTTGGCCGACTTCTCTATCGAGAAGCGAACGTGCTGAACGCTCTCGGATTTGCCGCACTTGGTCTTCTGGTCGCGAATCCGAACGGCCTATTCGACACAGGCATGCAAATGACGCTTCTCGCAGTCGTCGCTATTGCGGGTATTGCGGTTCCGCTTCTTCAGCGCACTGTGCATCCCTACGTCATTGCAACCGGTCAACTTCGCCTGGTCGCGCTTGACGTCAAGTTGCCGCCGCAACTTGCGCAGTATCGCGTCACACTGCGGATGCTTGCAATGCGGATCGAGCGTGCAATCTCGTCCATCGTGGCATGGCGTATCTTCCCATGGGGAGTGCAGATTCTGTTGCGCATTGTGGAGGCAGCAGTGGTCTCATTTGTTGTCGAACTCGCAATGACGATGCCGATGGCGGTCGATTTCCATCGTGTCACCATCTTTGCGCTGCCGGTGAATCTGCTCATCATTCCGCTTCTCACTCTGCTAGTGCCCGTAGCGCTCCTCACTCTTGCTGTGCTACTTGTCTGGCCCGCGGGCGCAGTACTCCCGGCTAGTGTTGCTGCTTTCTTTTTGCATATGAGCGTCGGATTCGTTCATCTGTTCGGGTCATTCTCGCTCGGAGATTTCCGCGTACCGACCCCGTTGCGCTGGCAAACTTTGATGTTTGCCTTTCTGATTGCAGCCACGGTGGGCCTTGCCTTGCAAGCCAATCGCATGGAACTGCGATGGCTGCGTCCGGCAGCTTGGATGTCATTGTTGCTTGCGGCGGGGACTGCCGTTCTTCCTCGGCCTATTGACCATCCTCGCGACGCACTGCTGGTTGAGGCAATCGACGTGGGTCAGGGTGACTCGATTCTGCTGATCACGCCGGATGGAAAGACTCTCCTTGTAGATGGTGGCGGAGTTGGGGGTGGACCACGTTCATCCGCACCTGATTTTGATGTAGGCGAAGAGGTAGTCTCGCCTGTTCTCTGGTCGCGTGGGATCCGTCATCTGGATGTTGTTGCTCTGACGCATGCGCACTCCGATCACATGGGCGGTTTACCTGCGATTCTGCGCAACTTTCATCCGAATACGCTTTGGGTCGGGAACAATCCCCATGTCTCCGACTACAACGCACTCCTATCCGAGGCAGACTCACTGAGGATTCCAGTCCAAGCTTTGCATGCCGGAGACCGAACAGATCTCGGCGCGGTACATGTGCACGTGCTAGCACCGGGAATCAATTACGCGCCGGGAAATGAGCCGGAAAACAACGACTCGATGGTGCTTCACGTGGCATATGGAACGACATCGGTATTGCTGGAAGGGGACGCAGAGGCGCCGGTTGAGCAGGAGATGCTGAGCGAGGACGGGCTTGAAAGCACACTTTTAAAGGTGGGGCATCATGGCAGCACAAGCTCCACGACACCGGCTTTCCTGGCGCGAGTTGCACCGAAGTGGGCCGTCATCTCATGCGGTCTCAATAATCGATACGGCCATCCACGGGAAGAGGTACTTGCCGCGTTACAGGCAGCTCATGTTCGCACGTACTCCACCGACATCAACGGCGCAACGTGCTTCAAGCTGAATGGAAGAGATGTCAGATCAGAACCACTGTGCGGCATGCAAGGATGCGACTAAAAATGCATACGCAAGCCAAGCTGCAACTGCCTTTCGCGATAGAAATTGGTTGCATTGATGTTCAAGGGCGTGCCAAATTCCGTCTGCCCTGACTTCAGGCCGGTCAGGAAGTTGAGGGACGGAAGCGCTCCTTGGGTCGTACCCGACCGAATCGTATAGCCGATTGTTTCCAACTCCGTCACATTCTGGTGATTGAAGAGATTGAAAGTCTCGGCGAGCAACTCCAACTGTTGTATTTCGCCAAGCTGGAAGCGCTTGCTCAGATGCAGGTCGGCCTTCCATACGGCCGGATAGCGGTAAGTGTTCCGTCCAACTCCATACACCAAATTGTCGCCGCCATATCCATTCATACCTTGCGCCAGGCCGACGATGGCGGCACCAGTTGCATCAAACTCTTTGGCAAGGGAGCCAGCAGTTCGCATGGAGAAGGGAAGCCCGCTGTGAATATATCCGATTCCTGAAATCAACCAACCTCTTCCCCATGTCGCGGCGCGACCCCGGACCTGCCAGCGCGGCTGCCACACCAGGCTCACCGATGCACTGTGACGGACATCGAGATTGCTGTTGCCATATTCGGCGCGGAAATTGTTGGGGTCGAAAACACTGCTTCCGTAATCCCATACGCTTTCGCTGGGATTCCAGTCCATCGCGTGAGCGTAGGTGTAGCGCACGTGAACAGCCAACCCATACAACGAATAGCGGGTAACACTCAGGACCGCAGCCTCATAGGTTGAGTTGGCGCGACTCCAGATCTCAGTGACCTGTTGATAATGCGGATTGAGCCTTCCCGTAAAGCCAGTCGGCGAGCTTGCGGACGGCCAGGATGCAAAGAAAGGCACCGTGATTTGCGAGGTCTTCAAAGGTCCAGATCTGTTTCCATCCACAATGGCATACGTGATGGTCTTGGGATTAGCGGCGGGATCAATATTGGCATCCATGGTGACGGGCAGGTGGCGCGCGAGGCTGAACTCCGCACTGGCATCAATCAAGACGCGTCCCGGAAGATCCTCCTCGACGGTAGCCTGCGCCTGATGCACCTGCCCATTCCGAAAGGCCGGCGAAAATTCCACGGCACCCGGCATCACAACGCTCGACGGCTCACCCGCCAGAACATAAGGGAAAGGCGGCGCTCCACCTGAAGCAAGATTATCCGTCGGACGCATGAAGAAATAGAGATCGCCTTTGGGTGAGCCGGTCTGGGTGAGCGTGTTTTCAATTGTCAGATTTGGCGTTCGGCCGTAAAACATACCATATCCCAGACGCAGCACCGGTAAGTGACTCTTCTCCATGCCCCAGGCAAGGCCAACGCGCGGTCCCCACTGGTTACCCATGCTGGGGACTTTTTCAGTCAGAGGTAAGTCGGGATTCTTGAGGCGCGCGATTGGCGGTGGCATTTGCTGGCGCTCCCAGCGCACAGCCCACGTCAGTGCCAGATTCTTCTTTGGCTGCCACTGAGCAGTCGCATAGCTCGCCCAGTCGTTCGTGCTAAGCCACCAGTTACTGGGGCCCATCGTCTGGGAATAGTAGGTGTAGCAGGGCAGGTACCCCAGACCACGCAGATCTCCTGCCGAATCGCGCCAGACGCGCCCCGTCTGATCGCAGTTGTGTTGATTCATAGGATTCAGCTGTCCGCTGACGCCGAAGGTTTTAAACGCTAGTGCGTCCGAAATGAAGTTGTCGAGACTGTAATAGTCGTAGGTACCACTCTGATTGCGCAGGAGTGTGGTTGCGTCAGTGTTATGGCTCAATTGGAAGCCCGCCTTCAATAGCAAGGCACCACGCGCCCAGCTCAGTTGCTCTTGCTCTTGATACAGGTGCTCCTCTGGATAGCTTCCCGGCCCAAAGCGCGATGGGTTGCCGATGGTGAAACCGTAGCGCGAATCCACGCGAACCTGCGGAAGCTGATTCCATGCATTGATGTTCATCGACTTCTCAAAAGATGACGGTATCTCCGCAGGCATAGTCTGATTTTGATGGCCATAAGATCCTTGAGTCACAAGAAGCAGGTTGGGCGTCAGAAAGGCTTCCAACCGGCCCAATCCCCATTGCTCGGATGTGGCGCTCGAGCCATAGCTGTGACTTCCAAACATTTCAGAAGCCCGCGTCATACCACCACCCGGCGCATCCCGATGCGAGCCTGTTCCCTCTACGGTCAGATGGTTGCGTTCGTTGACCTGCCCGTCGCCGCGGAGAAAGCCTGTCCATTGCGACGACGATCGCGGGGCCGGACCGAGCAGACCGGCAAGGGATTGCAACATGGGTGTAAAAGCGGCTACACCTGCCACAACGGGATCAACGCTGCTCAGTCCAAGCCGAGCGCTCAATACCTGCATTGAATCATTGGTTGGTTGGGCAAAAAAGTTTTCAGGGTGGCGCACCATGGAGACACCCGCATCGTTGCGATGGTAGCTGTCCAAGGCTGCAAACCAGAAGAGTTGTCTGCGCCCCAAGCGCCCGCCCGCGCCAAAACCCCACGTAATCGCCCTGTCGCGAGGCGTGTACGGCTCTGGCGTAAAGGTGGGAATCGTCGCCAGGCCCGCCGGTGCAGTCTGCTGCACCCATTGCGTAAACGGATTCTGTGCTCCCCAAAGGTTGTCGCGGTCCAAAGCAAATGCCTGGCCGTGCAGCCGGTTGGTGCCGCGCTCAGTCTGCTCGCTGGCGCCTCGGCCAGCCGCATGGCTGCCTTCCACACCTGTGGCGGTTCCCACCGACCACACCTCACGAATCGCCGCCTCATTCGCGCCGGGACCAATCAGCGCCGCGCTGCGTCCATGCATTCGGCCCACGCCGGAGCCGCCAAAGGCCAGCCGGATGCTGGCTCCATCCACCGTGTTGGCCGCAGGCTCTTCACCGCCGCGCGGAGACGACTGGACATCTCCACTCGACGTGCCGGTTGCCGAAGGCGTGTCCAACACAAAGTTTTGCCAATTGCGCCCTGCCAGCGGCAGAGCCTGCAATTGTGCCGCGGTCAACGTCGTGCCCTGGGAAATAACGGCCGAGTCCGCAGAGGGGGTCACCGCCTGCGTTCCCGGCGCGGCGTTCGGTGGCTGCGGCGCCTTGGCGGCTTCTGCGGAAGGCGACGTTTGCACCGCAGCGTCCCGCGTCGCCGTGATACCGTGCGCGCTCACCTGCCCGCGTAAAGGCAACTTCGCCAGACTTGCTTCCGCGACGGTGGCGTTCAGGGCCTGAGAGACAACCTGGGGAATTGGCCTTGGCGAATCTGGTTGGATAGGCATGGGCAAAGTGGGCGTCTCCGTCTTCCCCGCAATCGCCACAACTGCAGCCGGACCTGCCGCAGGCGGTTCACGCGGCACGACGGCCCGCGCGGGGGCTTCAGGTGGCGCAGTTTTCTCCAGAGCGAGAGCGGCCTGTATGTGGGCCTCGTGGCCCGCCGCCACCACGATACCCTCCACATGCCCGCAGCCCATTTGCGGGCTCTCCACGTCCAGCGTGTACTCGCCGGGCTCCAGCGCCGTAAATCTGTAGACTCCACTTTTGGATGTGGTGGTTCGCGTCTCCGCGCCAGTCGCTCCGTTGCGGACAATCACCGTCACGCCCTTCAACGGCCTGGAATAAAGGTCTGTCAACCGTCCCGTGAGCCTGCCGGGCGCGGATTGTGCGTGTAAAACGCTGCACGCGCTGAGCATTGTCATCAGCGTGGCCACCGCCACGAACTTCAACCAACTCCGTCCTGCCATCGAGCAACCATCTCGCGGCAGACCCTGGGAAATACACACTCCTCTGCGCGGCCCGCTCTTCCGGCGGGTTCCGGTTGGACCATCCACTCACTCTGCGCCGGAAGACGATAATCTCCCCCTGATTGGCGTATCTGTGTGTCCTAGCAGTGAAGTTACCTAGAATTTTAAGGGATTCTAATGAGCCCTGCGCCGTCAGAGAAGATTTTCAGGTTACTTCCGTGGGAACGCGTCTTCCGCATCGATATCAGGCTCAATTCGTTACACTGGAAAGAGGGTCCAGTGATTTCAGGGCGGTCAGGCGTGTCGCGCCTTGGCCCATCTCCTGCGACACACCGGACGACGGGCACCCATGTTCATCGATCAAGCCAAAATTCGCGTCAAGGCCGGCGACGGCGGCAACGGCTGCATGGCCTTCCGGCGCGAAAAATTCGTCCCCCGCGGTGGTCCCTCCGGCGGCGACGGCGGCCGCGGCGGCGATGTCATCATGGTTTCATCCCAGCGCCACAACACGCTCATCCACTTTCGCTATAATCCCGAGCACAAGGCCCAGCGCGGCGAGCACGGCATGGGTTCCAACTGCACCGGCCTCGACGGGAACTCCATCATCCTGCAGGTGCCCGTAGGCACCGCAGTCTACGACCAGGAGACGGGCGAGCTCGTCCATGACTTCTCCACGCCCGACGAGCGCGTCGTCATCGCCAAAGGCGGGCGCGGCGGCCGCGGCAACCAGCACTTCGCCACCAGCACCCACCAGGCTCCGCGCGAGCATGAGCTGGGCCGCCCCGGCGAGGAGCGCCAGCTTCGCCTGGAGCTGAAGCTGCTGGCCGATGTCGGTCTCGTCGGCTATCCCAACGCGGGCAAGTCCACCCTCATCTCCCGCATCTCCGCCGCCAAACCCAAAATCGCCGACTATCCCTTCACCACCCTTGAGCCCAACCTCGGCGTGGTCAGCGTGGGCGAGGAACCGGAACTGGAGTCCTTCGTCGTTGCAGATATGCCCGGACTCATCGAGGGCGCGCATCTGGGTCAGGGCCTTGGCGTCCAGTTCCTCCGCCACATCGAGCGCACCCGGCTCCTGGTTCATCTGGTCGATGTCTCGGATGCCTCGGGCCGCCCCGACTCGGTGGAAGACTTCAAGGTCATCAATCAGGAACTGGCCGGCTTCGGCCACGGCCTTGAAAACAAGCCCATGATCGTCGTCGCCACCAAGATCGACGCCGCCAATCCCGACAAGCTGAAGAAGCTCTCCGCGCACGCCAAACGCCGCAAGCTCGAGTTCCACGCCATCTCCGCCGTTACCGGCGAAGGCATCGATGAACTCAAGTGGGCCTTGGCAAAACGGCTGCGGCCCGCAGAAGTAGAAGCCTGACACCCGGCAGCGTTACAAGGGAAGCGTGCGGAGATTGCAAAAGAGGGCTTGAGGGACGTCTGCACGCCGGCCTGTCGAGTCCGCTTCGCATGCCGGGTGGATCGTCGCCAACCCGGTCCGCCCTTACACCATTGCGCGCTCTTTCACGCTCAGATATTGGTTCAGCACGCGCGAGGTCAGTGCCTCGGGGTTCAGGTCCAGGGTCAGCGCGCCCTGCTCGTGCAGCCGCGCCAGCAACAGCTCGCGGCGGTTTGTCATCTGCTGCGCGGCCGCGCTTTCAAACATCTCTTCCACATCCTTCGGCAGCCTTTGCGCAATCCGCTCCACCTCCGGCTGCGCCATCGCGACAAACAGCAGCACATGCCGCCGCAGCAGTTGCATGGCGCCATCAATCACCTCTGGGCGCATGGCCGTCTCCGCCAGATCCGTCACCCACAGGATCAATGCGCGGCGCGGCTGCCATCGGTTCAAGACCGCTGTGGCGCGCAAGTGATCAGCCTCGCCGCTCTCCGCATGGACCTGGGCCAGCGACTCAATCATCTGCCTCAGGTGCGCCGCGCCGCGCCCCGGCAGAATGCGCTGCTGCACACCCTGCCCATACGCCAGCAGCCCCACTCGATCGCCCGAGTAGAGCGCCAGTTGCGCCAGCGCCACCGCCGTCGTACACGCAAGATCCAACTTGGAATACCTGCGCACCACCACCCCTGGCGGTGGATGCGCTCCGCTCGCCACTGCCACCCGGGCACGCATCAGCCGCCCGCAGTCCAGCACAATCCACACCGCCTGGCTGCGCTCCGTCTGGTACTGCCGCGCAATCGGCACTCCCCTCCGCGCCGTCGCCGTCCAACACACGTCGCGCAGGTCGTCGCCCTCGCGATATTCGCGCAGACTCTCGAAGTCTCGCCCCAGACCTCTTTGCTGGCTGCGATGCAGTTGCAGGTCGAGCTGTCGGCTTCGCGCCAGGAAGATGCGCTGCTCTTCGCCCTGCCGCAGGGCTGGGTAGACGCGGACCTGTTGTGCGAGATCCGCCCTCGCCCATCGCTCCACGAGGCCCAGAGGGGAACGATAAAGCACATAGAGACATCCCGTCTTCCAATCGCCTCGCTCGCTTGGCTCCACCTGATAGCGAATCGACGCGGACACATGCGGAAATACCCTTAAGCGGAGTGACGAGATGCGGCCTGCAAGCGCGACCGGCAAATCGTCGATCAGGCGGCATTCCACAATACAGCGGCTGTGGTTTTCAATTGTGAGCTCAATCTCCGTTGCGCTGTCGAGAGCCAATGCATTGGCCCAAGTGCGACGAGCCGTCAAATCCATTTCTCTTGGCAGCCTTCGACCGTCCAACCAAACTACCAGCAAGACCAGCGCATCCCAGGCCACCATTGTGTAGCTGAGGCTGCCCAGCCAAAAGCCGGGAACGAGCCAGACAAATCCAATAAGGAGTAGTCCGATCGTCAACGGAGTCAGTCCAAAGCTCAGTCGGCGGCGCGGCTCGCAACGCGCGCTCACCGGCTCCGGCTGCATCGTGAGTGCCATCATAGGCGCGGCACCGGAACGGAGGCTACCACATCGGATAGTACGCGATCAGCATCCACTCCTTCCAATTCCGCCTCCGGCTTGAGCATGACTCGATGACGCAGGACGGGCAGTACCGCGCGCTTCACGTCATCGGGAACCAGGTAGTCGCGGCCGTCCAATGCCGCCTGGGCCTGAGCGACGCGCATTAAGCTCACTGCCGCACGAGGACTGGCACCGAGCAGTAGGGCATGCCATTCGCGAGTTTGCCTCACCACGGCCAGAAGATACGCATACAACTCTGGCTCGATGCGAATTTGGCGCACTTCAGCCCGGGCGCGATCCAGCAACCCATTGGGGATTGACCGAATCGTTGCACCTTCGAGTGGATCCGAACTTTGACCTGCATGATGCAGCTTCAGTACTTCGAGCTCTTCCGCCGGACTGGGATATGTCATCCGAATCTTCAGCAGAAAACGATCCAGCTGTGCCTCGGGCAGGGGATAGGTCCCTTCAAAATCCACTGGATTCTGTGTTGCGAAAACCGTGAACCAGGCGGGCAATTGCCGCCGTGTCCCATCGGTCGTCACCTGACGCTCTTCCATGCACTCCAGCAGCGCCGCTTGCGTGCGTGGCGGCATGCGGTTGATCTCATCCACCAGTAGAAGATCTGTGAATACCGGACCAGGATGAAAGGAGAAGCCCTCCGCGCCAGGCCGAAGAATGGCCGTGCCCAGGATATCGGCGGGCATCAGATCGGGTGTCGCCTGAACGCGCTGGAACTTCAATCCCAGGAGCTTTCCGGTGGCCTTTACCAGGAGTGTCTTTGCAATGCCGGGCACGCCTTCAAGCAACGCATGTCCCTGACACAGCAACGCGATGAGCACTCCTTCTGTTGCGTCACTCTGACCGCTGATTGCACGTCCCAGCTCGGCACGTGCGTGCGCGATAAGTTGGGCAGTGGCAGGTAGCGAGACCGACGCGACCGGAGGCTCTCTCTGGAGTACCCGGTCTTCCCCTTCGTTTGTTGGCTGAATGGGTGATTGACTCATGAAGCTCTTCTCTTGAATTTGGATTCGTTGTAATCGATCGCTGTTGCGAAGGCATCCAGACCAGTTGACTTCTCGATCTGCTTCTGATGCAAGTGCAGAGCGCGCACGAGCCTAAGCGCATGCTCGGGCTCCAGATCAGGGCTCCATGTCGCTTCTTCACAGAGGGCTAAATCGGCCTCCAGGCTTGCACTCAAAACGGGGAAGCGCCGGCGAATAATCGCCGCCAGCTCGGTCGCCCGCATGGGACCAGGCTGTAAGCCGCACATACGCAGACTGCGGCGACGAAAGCTCTCAAATGCTGTGTTCACCGCGATAGCCTGCGCACCTGCATTGCGGTAAAGCGAGGCAAGAGCTAGCACAAACTCTACAGGTGAGCCGCGCTGCGGCTGCGGCATCGCGCGAACTGGGCCACCGCGCCGGCTAAAGCTGAATAGGATGAGCAGGCCGACTGCAATCAAGCCGATTCGTAGAAGATTGAAAGCTGGACCCGCCACGTAGTCCCAAGTGGAGCGCACGTCGCCGTGCAAAGACTCATCCCAATAAAATCTGTGTCCGGTGCGTGGCCCCAGTGAATTCAGGAGCAATCCAAGGTCGTCTGCCCGCGCCAATGAACGATTCTCTAGCGGTGAAGCGCTGGCCCACCAGACCACGTGCCCCTTGCCATAGTCGTACTCCACGACTGCAGGCTGGCCTGCGCAGCTGTATTGAATCCGTTGCATGGGATTACCCACTTGCCAGGTTGCCTCTGGCACCATCCACACATCTCCTGAGTCTGCAAGCGGATCCAGCCCTTCGGGCTCCAGGTCGCATGCGGCAAAACTGAATTCATTGGGAAGCGACGGTTCTCCCCCAGGAACGAGAAATCCACCCCAGAAACCGGTAGCGAGGACGCGTCCGCCGTGATCGACAATTGTGCGCACGGCCTTGATGTCTGAAGGTTCGCGGCTGAAGGGCTCGGCAAAGATGACCACCGTATCGGGCCCCGCGCCACTAGCGAGCTCGCTTAGAGGACGCTCCCATCGCTCAATTGGATAGCCGGACCGTAACAACGTCTCGTAGGCCGCGCGAGCTCCGTGCTGTCCCGCAAGATAACTGGAGGGAACGGGATTGTCGTTGGTATTCGGATCTGGCATCATAAGGCCGGTCAACACCGCCAAAACAAGCGCTGATCCGATCACCCATAGTAGAAACCTTCGATCACCAGCATCGAGACCCTCGAGCACTTTCATGGTGAACTCCGTTCGACGCCTTGATGGTCGTGGACGGGCTTCACCAAGGAGGAGACCAGCGCGTCAGCCTGTCTGTAGGCTGCTTCGTCGGCGGGCCACCCTCCGTACCATGTACTTTCGAAGGCCTGGGTCAGGCGTGTCAGGCTCTCTTTGCGATCATCCGCTTCCGCAATCAGTGCCAGGCGTTCGCGCGGAGTACATGCAGGGTCCGCGGACCAGATTCCTTTCGACTCCATGTGTGCAACAACAGTCCAATACGCCGCGTGAATGGCCTGCCGCCAGGATCCGCACTCCGCCGCGGCGCGCGACTCTTCAAGCCAGCGATGCCAATTCGGAAGGGTAGCATCATGCTCCTGGGCCGACTCGGGTTCTGGCATGACATGCTGGCGCCAACGGCGCTTCAGGGTCCACAGGACCCAGATCAGAACCAGAGAAACCGCAACCAGGAAGCTGGCAACGACCACGCGGCCTACCCACGCCGAACCAGCGCGCAATCGAGATGCCCGCTCAATCCAACGATTGAGCCATGCACCCAGCTTTTCCTTCAGAGAATCGGAGGCAGAGGTTTGTCCTACGCCTCGAAAGTCTTTTCCGGCCAATACATCCTGCATCACAGCCCTCTCTTTGGCCCAATGAGAAGCTTCTTGATCCAGCGTATTGGATTCCCTTCTGTCGTATGCAAGCCGTGCCTGGGCAGCGATTAGAAGCGTACTCGTCAAAGGGGCGTTCGATTGCTCAGCACTCTCCTGCGACCGACGCCCCTTCGCACCAACTTCATGATCGACTTCCGGCGTATCCGGATCCGCGGCTCGAAAGAGCAGGACGCGCAACCATCCGTAGCGGACGTAACGTCGCTCGCTAGCACCCGCCCCTAACAACGGAAGACGATCGTCCGGTCCGACCCGGGTGGGATCGCACGCAGCAAGGTTACGCCCCTTCATGCAGCCTTTCACCAAAGACATCAGCGCGTCCAGATGCTGGCGATACTGATCCATAGAAGCGTCTCGCCAGCGAGCCGAAGGTGAAGTTGGCGCACTGCTCAAGGAAGCCTGAGCATAAAGATGGCATTCCCACGGCGCGGCTACGGGCCAGATCGCAATGGCACAGCCGATAAGCAGACGCATTAATCCACGGAGCACGATCAACCCTGCAAATCTCCATCGGTGTTGGCGAGAGTCGAAGTCTCAGCCACGGAGAGCCCCGCCGCTTCCATCATGCGCTCCAGGTCGTATCCTTCTTGGCGGACGCGTTGATCAAAATAGAAAAGTGTGAGTCCCGTTGCATAAATCGGACCGACAAACGTGTTTGTCACAAACGCGATCAACTGTTGCAAAATTCGCAAACCCGGCGAAGCAGCTCCACCATGCCGGATCTCCGTTACAACGAAGAAGGTCTGCGTCAAAAGTAACAATCCCAGCTGAATCGCAATGGCGAGCAGGCCCAGAACAAAGATCCGAGCGCGACTTCCTCGGGTCAGGTGGATGCTTCGTCGAATGGCCTGGCGTGCCCTCAGACCCTCCATGACACAGGCAGGAACCGCAAGCGCATACCGAAGAGCCATGACGATGGTATAGGCCACCGCCGGCAGCAGAAGCAAGGCAAAGATTCCGGATACCACCAGAAAGCTCGCCGCAGCTTCGGGCCGGGCCGCCACGCCAGGTGAGGCAAACACTCCTCTGGGCCGCACATATGCAAGCAGGAAGACCGCATATCCAACATACAGTAAGGCAAGCGGAAGCCACACAAAAATGGCGGTAATGGTCATCAGCCAAAGGTAGCGGCCAACGCGCGGCAGGATACTTCCATATGCAGTTCGAATCGAGGCCGACCTGCCAAGGTATAACCATCCAACAGCCTGATTATTGGCTGCCACCGCGGCACCTGCTGCAACAAAAGCAATCAGGATCGATCCACCCGCCGCAAGCCGAGTAATCCACTGGAGCGCAACAACCAATTGCGCAGCTTGAAGAGCCGCTTCAAGGCCGATTTCAATCAGGCTTAGAAGCAGCAGTGCGCCAGAGTAAACGGCGGAGATACCCGCAAAGAGCAGAAAGTTCTCTCGGTAAAGCTGGGCGGTCAAGTCCAGAATCTCACCTAACGTGAGTGGCCGCAGTGTGACTCGCATCCTTGCCCCCGGAACCGGTTCGGCACTTTCCGGGATACTAGCACATTGATACAAGCGAACTAGGGCGTGTTAACACTATTGCCATCTAACTGGTGTAAGTTAGCGATAGATGGAAATCACCGAAGAGCAGTACGCACGCATCAAGGATAGCCTGCCGGTACAGCGCGGCAAC
>JAKAJO010000112.1 GCA_021813745.1 Acidobacteriota bacterium | reverse complement strand
CTTGCGTGCATGAGCAGGATGCGAGTGGTGGGCGTGATTCCGGCGCGGCTGGCTTCGACGCGGCTGAGCCGGAAGGTGCTGCGCGAGATTGCGGGGCGGCCGATGGTGGAGTGGGTGTGGCGCGCGGCGATGGCGAGCGGCGCGATGGACGCGGTGGTGGTGGCGACGGACGCGGAGGAAGTGGCGGCGGTGTGCCGGGCGCGGGGGATTCCGGTGGAGATGACGTCGCCGGAGTGCGCGAGTGGGACGGATCGGGTGCGAGATGTGGCGGCGCGGCTGGAGGCGGATGTGTATGTGAACATCCAGGGCGATGAGCCGACGCTGACGGGGGAGTTTTTTGCGCCGCTGCTGGCGCTGATGGAGCGGCCGGAAGTGGATGTGGCGACGCTGGCGGTGCCGTGCCCGGCGGAGGAGATTGGGAACCCGAACGCGGTGAAGGTGGTGACGGCGCTGGATGGGCGGGCGCTGTACTTCTCGCGGGCGACTATTCCATTTGACCGCGACGGGACGGGGTTTGCGGGGTATCGGAAGCATCTGGGCATCTATGCGTACCGGCGGGCGGCGCTGGAGCGGTTTGCGGCGCTCAAGCCTTCTCCGCTGGAGAGGCTGGAGAAGCTGGAGCAACTGCGGCTGCTGGAGAATGGCATGACGATCTACGTGGCGGCGGCTCCGGCGGACACGATTGGCGTGGATACGGAAGAGGATTTGGCGCGGGCGGAGAAGGTGCTGAAAGAGCGAGCTTCTAGCTTCTAGCTTCCAGCTACTAGCTTGCGCGTGAGGAAAGTGGGGTTGGGCGGGTGGCGGGTGTTGATTGCTCACGGAGAGAGCGTTGCTGGAGATTGGGCGACTTCAGGAGAGGAATCTCCAGCCGAGCAAGATTCTGTGTTTCCCAGGTCTCAAAAACGAGACCTGGGGCACCCAAGTTCTGGTAGTGAATCAGCGATCCGGAGACCAGGGCCACCTGGCGATAGGCTATCTGGCAGCTACGTAAGGAGTGATGATGGAAATGAACATTCGACGTTTAGTTCTCGACGTGGACAAAGCGGTTGCGCGTCCCGGTATTCCTGATTTGGCCGAAGCAATTAACGCCGTTCCAGGTGTTGAGGCGCTTAACATTGTGGTCATGGAAATCGATATGGAGACGGTCGGAATGGAGATCACAATTCAGGGAGAAATGCTGAATTATGAGGCCATCGTGCGGGCTATCGAAAACACTGGCGCGGTATCGCACAGCATCGATGAGATCGCCACGGGCAAGTACCTAATCGAATCGGTCTTGCGGAAGCGATGAAGCGATTCCCTACACTGCACGGACCTCGTGCCTTTGCCGTTGTTGTTGGACTCACGGATGGCATCCTGAATGCGTTAACCCTCGCGGCAGGTCATTTTGTCTCCGGGCAGAAGCCCACAATACAACTGTCGATCCGGATAGCAGCCGGTTCGGCGATCTGCGGCGTGTTTGTTTTCTTCACAGCGGAGTACGCTCGGCTTCGTGGAGAACTTTTGGACGCAGAACGCCAGCTCAATTTGTCAGACCGTGGCCGGCTTGCTACGACAAACTTAGGAAGGCAAGTACGCCGCGAGGCAGTTGTTTCGGCCTTTGCGTCGAGTGTTTCCAACTTCCTTGGGGCGTTCTTTCCGTTGTGGTTTGGATCTGTCATTCCCGGTCGAACGCTCTTTGCTCTCTTCCCGTCCGTCGCGGCGCTGGGCATATTGGGAGCTCTGATCGCCCGCTCGATACACGCAAAGCTGTCGCTCTGGGTGCTTGCCTTGACGTTATCAGGAGTCCTCTTTTCGATCTTAGGCGTGTGGCTTCATATCGCTTAGCAACTCGTTGAAATCGCCTGAGTGCTGCGTCTTCTCTGGTGATTTTCATTTCTCTCCGTTCGACATCTGTTTGAAATGGCGGGCGACCAGGCTCTTGAAGTGTATATCCGCCATTCAAAATGGGTGCCCCAGGTTTCGACTTTGAGACCAGAGAGACCGCTGCCCGCAACAGGTGGCAAGCAGACCGCGTTGGATGACCATCCCGCCCGATAGACGCCAAGGGAGAAGTCCAATCATCCCCCGATCTCAAGAGGAGTCCACGGGCTTGCCGCCAACCGGCAGATTCGCAATTGCGCGCAAGAAACGGAGTGCAGGGGCGGCGTGGATACGGAAGAGGATTTGGCGCGGGCGGAGAAGGTGCTGAAAGAGCGAGCTGCTAGCTTCTAGCTCCTAGCTGCTAGCTTGCGCGTGAGGGAAGTGGGGTTGGGTGGGTGGTGGGTGTTGATTGCTCAAAAGAGGAGCATTGCTGGATATTGGCCGACTTTTCGGGAGTGATCCGGCAGGATAACCGGATTTTCAGCGCTTTAGCGCGGTCAGCTGAGCGGCGAATTCCTCACGCTCTCGCTTGTGCTCATGGAGAATCTGGAACGTACGCGTGAAGATCACGTTGCAGCGGTCAAAAATTTCGATGCACTCTTCTTCCGTTTTCGAATGGATGCCACTGCTCACGACATCGTGGAGCGCGGTGAAACTATCGCGGCCGTTCGCAAAGGCGCGGGGTGGAAGGATCTTTTCTGCGGCATATTCGATCTTCTGCGAATACTGATATGTCTTTCGCGCATTCTCAAATTCTGCACGCTCTTCTTCGCTCCAGGAGTTCCACTTTTCATCTTTGAGAAGGTCCATCAACTGCGAGGTCTTATCCTCGATAATGCGGCGGAGATAGGTAACCGCGCCAACCCCAAATCCGAAATTACGGGAACGCACTGCCTTCTGATAAAGGACGATCGATTTTCCAAGTGCCTTTTTGAGGGCCGGATCAATGCGCTCGCGAACTTCTGGTGTCTGTCCGACCTTCCAAAAACCCTGTTTGTTCCACGTGTACAAGAAGGCTTGGTATCGTGCCTGGCAGTTTCTACAGCGATAGACAACGCTTTTTGCCCATCCAAAATCATCGGAGCCGGTTGGGACGGTGGTGCGCTCGAAAGTCTGCTCTTTTTCACATGAGGAGCAATAGAGGTCGAGTGTTTGCGGCAAGCGGGTGACCGTTCTGCCGTCCTCAAAGGTGAATTGAGCGTAAAGCGCACCTTCCACCAAATGAGTTCCAAGCCGGTCTTGCTCGGCTCCGTCCCATGCCTCTCTCTCAAAGGCAGACTCGGCATTGTATTTATTTGGAGGTGTGCTCATTAGCGCCATTCTACTCCGAACGGATTCTTCATTCGTCTGCTAAACCCAAACTGCACTGGCCAGCAAGGAAACACCATTCACCGAATGTAGATTAAGCCTCGATGTCCTGGTTCGTAATGGTAAACGGGCTTGGCGACATCTGATCTTAATTTCCGTTTCAGGAAGCTCCGCTGGTTGGCTTCCAACTGACAGATTCACAATTGCGCGCAAGAATCGGAGTGCATGGGCGGCGTGCTGTGCGCGAAGATGGATTCCATGAGCAGCAAAGTGCGACTTGCGCAGCGTGAAAGCACGGCGGCGGGCATTGACGCGGAGCGGGCGTGGCAGCAGATTGTGCGGCGCGATGCGGCGGCGGAGTTCCTCTATGGCGTGACGACGACGGGGGTGTTTTGCCGGCCGGGGTGCGGGAGTCGCTTGCCACTGCGGCGGAATGTGCGGTTCTTTGGGTCGGCTGCGGCGGCGCAGGCGGCGGGGTTCCGCGCGTGCAAACGGTGCAATCCTTTGCTGGAGCCGACGGATGTGTTGGCGAAGGTGCGGTCGCACATTGAGCGGAATGCGGAGCGCAAGGTCTCACTCGACGAGCTGGGGCATGTGGCGGGGCTGAGCCCGTTCACGGTGCAGAGGATGTTCAAGCAGGCGATGGGCGTGAGTCCGTTGCAGTATCAGCGGGCGCTGCGGGCGAGCGGGCTGCGCAAGGCGCTGAAGCGAGGTGCGAGCGTGACGGATGCGATGTATGCGGCGGGGTTTGGGTCGGCGAGCCGTGCGCACGAGGGTGCGGCGCTGGGAATGACGCCGGCGCGGTTTGCGGCGGGCGGGCGTGGCGAGCAGATTGGCTACGCGGCGGAGCGGACGGCGTTTGGGTGGATGGCTGTGGGCGCGACGGCGCGCGGGCTGTGCTGGCTGGCGCTGGCGGCCACGAAAGACGAGGCCGAGGCGAGCGTGCGGGCAGAGTTTCCCGCGGCGGAGTTGCGGCGCGATGCGGCGCTGAAGGAATGGGTGGAGGCTGCGGTGCGCGCGGTGACGGAGGCAGGCGCGGCCAAGGATGCGCTGCCGCTGGATCTGCCTCTTGACCTGCGCGGGACGGCGTTTCAACTGCGCGTGTGGCAGGCGCTGCGGGCGATTCCGCGCGGGGAGACGCGGAGCTACACCGAGCTGGCGCGGGAGATGGGAGTGCCCAGGTCAACGCGGGCGGTGGCGCGGGCGTGCGCGACGAATCGCGTGGCGGTGGTGGTGCCGTGCCATCGGGTGGTGGGTGCGGGCGGCGCGCTGACGGGCTATCGCTGGGGCGTGGAGCGGAAGCGGAGGCTGCTGGAGGCGGAAGGCAGCTTCTAGCTGCTAGCTTGTAGCTTCCAGCTCGGTCGCGGCGGGTGGTCTCCCAGGTCTCAGAATCGAGACCTGGGGCACCCGGCACCCGACGGGAACGCGAGCCTGAGCGGCGTTGTATGACAAGCGTGTTGCGTTACGGGCACTCGCTTGCGTTATCGGGGCGGCTCCGGCGACTGGTGCTTGCACCCGGCGTTCCCTGCGGGACCGGTACCGCGAATGGGCGTGCCGTTCTTGGTCTTGCCTGTTAAGGCTGCAGAGAGATCATCGCATTTGATTCCGGTGGCTGCTGCGGAGAAATCCAGAACCAGGTCGAGCTTTCCGTCGTTGTTGACATCAGCAAGATGGCTTGTGCTATCGATTGCTGCAGCGGCCGCTGGTCCGAATTTGACGGTTCTGGGGTCGATGGTCGAGGCATCGAATCCAGGACTGGAGAGGACGGCGACGGTAGTGACACCTTGACGAGCGTGATGGATGGAAGCGAGCGAATGTGAGGGGTTCACTTCAATTGTGACCGGGATGAAGAGGACCGGTCCCTGCGTGATGCCGACAAGGGCTCGATCAAAAAAGCCGCCGGTGCTTTCCGGGCATGCATCCATCGCTGCTTCTGCTTCTTCTTCAGTCGCCTCAGCCATTATGTCGGCAAAGCCGAGGGCGTAGTACTTTACGGGTCCAGGTGGGTTGGGGCTTTGCAAAGAGAATCCACTGAGCGTTTTTCCTGGAGCGAGCGCGGCGATGGGGACGGTGATTTGCCCTGAGTCCGGGACGCCGGTGGGCAGTGGGCTGCCAATCCCGGCGTCCCAGAGTTCCGTAGAGCGACCGCGATAGAGCGTGACTCCCCATCCATTCGGGCTCGCTGCTTTTGAAATCGGAGACGCGAAATCGAGGGCAAAGTCGACGAGAGGCGTCTTGCTCTCCGGGGCGCTCGCCAAGGAGTACCGATACGTGTACAGCTTTGTGGCTGCATTGAAGGTGATCGAGGCGACGACCGTGATCTTGACTTGACTGGGAGGAGACGGGCAGTTCACGGTGTGCTGGGCATTGCATCGCGCCGAGAAAGACATCAGCGCGAGAAGAAAGACAAGGACGCGACAGTGCTGCTGCATAGGGTCCTCTGCCTCACAAATCCTGGAGAGACCGATGCGGGGTATCGATCAATCGTATCCTAATTCGGTCTGATGCATTCGACACGGTTCCTGAGCACAGCACACGCCGAGGGCGATCTGCATTTCGTCCTGCGCGATCTTTCAAGGGCGGCTGCTGCAGGGTGGCTTCAGAGCTGTACGCTGCATCATTTCAAGTGCTTTGAGCCAGATGAGTGATTTCGGTTCACCCTGCTGCGGCTGAAATCCTTCGTGCATCGATGGCATTTGACGGGATTAAAGCTTGCTTGCGGTGGCGAGCAGGGTCTGGAACTGCGGCGCGGCGGGGTCTTTGTCGACGAGGGAGGCGGATGCTTCGCGAAAGCCAGCGTGGGTGAGCATGGACTCCAGCTCCGATTCGCTGAAGCCGAGCCACTCGTCGGCGTAGAGGGCGCGCGCTTCCTCAAAGCGATGCTGCACGAGGTCGAGGATGACGATGCGGCCGGCGGGGCGCAGGATGCGCGCAGCTTCTTCAAGGGCGCGCTGGGGATGGAGCGCGTGGTGGAGCGATTGCGAGAAGAAGACGCAATCGACAGAAGCGGTGCGGATGGGCAGCTCTTCCATGTCGCCGATTCGGAAGTCGATGTTTTTGATTCCGATGCGCTGCGCGTGGTCGCGGCCGACGTCAATCATCTTTTCAGAGCTGTCGACGGCGATGACTTTTTTGGCGCGCTGGGCGAGGAGCAGGGCGAAGGCGCCTTCGCCCGCGCCGAGGTCGGCGATGACCATGGGCGGCAGGAGGCGCAGCAGCGCTTCGGCGAGGCTCTTCCAGGATTTCCCTGGGACATAGTCGGCACCGAGACGGCCTGCGACGGAGTCAAAGAAGCTGCGCATCTTGTCCTGGCGCTTTTTGAGGACGCGGCGCATGGCGGCCTGGTCGGCGGCGAACTCGGCGGTCTGCTTCTGGGCGTGGGAGAGGATTTCGCCGAGGATCTGATGGTCGGGCGCGTTGGCTGGGGCGGCGGCGAGGCGGTAGAGGCTGTTCTTCCCGGTGCGGCGGTCTTCGACGAGGCCCGCCTGCCGGAGCTGCGCGAGGTGGGTGGAGATGGTGCTTTGGCCCATGGCGAGGATTTCCTGCAGTTCGGCGACGGTGAGCTCCTCGGCCCGCAGGAGGAGCAGGATGCGGAGGCGGTTGGGGTCGGCGAGGACGCGCAGGGTTTTCACGATTGACGGCATGGTTGGCTTCTGGTTAATATCAACATATCACGATTTGTCGATGTGAGGAGATTGCAATGGCAACAGGCACGCTGGAAGTTACGGGAACGGATTACAAGGTT
>JAKAJO010000134.1 GCA_021813745.1 Acidobacteriota bacterium | reverse complement strand
TCGACCTCCAGCGCTTCAAGAACCCTATCCTCGTCAGCTCGGCAGACGGCGTCGGCACCAAGCTCAAAATCGCCTTCGAACTCGGCCTCCACCACACCGTCGGTGCCGACCTCGTCAACCACTGCGTCAACGACATCGCCGTCCAGGGCGCCACGCCGCTCTTCTTCCTCGACTACCTCGCCACGGGCCGCCTCGACCCCGAGGTCACTGAGGCCGTCGTCACCGGCCTCGCCGAAGCCTGCAAGGCCAACGCCTGCGCCCTCATTGGGGGTGAAACCGCCCAGATGCCCGGCTTCTATGCCGACGGCGAATACGACCTCGCTGGCTTCATCGTTGGCGCAGTCGACCGCGACAAAATGATCACCGGCGCAGACATTAAGCCCGGCGACGTCCTCATCGGATTGCCTTCCACCGGCCTCCACACCAACGGCTACTCGCTCGCCCGCAAGCTCCTCTTTGAGGTCGCCGGCTACAAACCCACCCAATACGTCACCGCTATCAAGGAGAAAGCCGGCGCGGCTCTTATGAAGACCCACCGCAGCTATCTCCACGTCATTCAGAAGCTCGTCTCCGGCGGCTTCACCACCGGCATGGCCCACATCACCGGCGGCGGCATCACGGAAAACCTGCCCCGCATCCTGCCCAAAAACACCGGCGCGCAAATCGAGGTTGGCACCTGGCCCGTCCTGCCTATCTTCGAGCACCTCCGCGACCTCGGCCAGGTCTCGCAGGAAGAGATGATGCGCACCTTCAACATGGGTATCGGCCTCATCGCCGCCATCCCCGCCGCTAAATTCACGCGCGCCAAATCGCTCCTCGATCGCGCCGAAGAAAAGTTCTACGTCATCGGCCGCGTCGTCAAAGGCGAAAAGCGGGTCCAGTACACATGAGGCTTTCATCCCTCACAGACATAGTTGCCCCACGCACTGCATGGGTGCCCCAGGTTCGGCGCAGCTTCATCGCGCCTAACCTGGGAAGGGAGATGTAGATTGGATAGACCACCTCAACACCCCCTCCGCCTCGGCATCCTCATCTCCGGTCGCGGCTCCAACATGATCGCGATTCACAACAGCATCCGTGAGGGCCGTCTGCCCGGCGTCGAGATTGCCATCGTCATCTCCAACACCGCCTCTGCCTGCGGCCTCGCCGTCTGTCGCGAGCTCGGCCTGCCGAGCGAAGTCTTCCTCTCCAAGGGCCGCTCCCGCGCCGAGCACGACGCCGACGTCGTCGCCTGCCTCCGCCGTCACTATGTCGATCTCGTCGTCCTCGCCGGCTACATGCGCCTGCTCTCGCCGGAGTTCATCCACGCCTTCCCCAACCGCATCATCAACATCCATCCCTCCCTGCTGCCCGCCTTCCCCGGCCTCGACGCCCAGCACCAGGCCTTCGACTACGGCATCAAAGTCGCCGGCTGCACCGTCCACTTCGTCGACGAGCACCTCGACCACGGTCCCATCATCCTCCAGCGCGCCATCCCCGTCCTCGACACCGACGACGCCGATTCCCTCTCCGCGCGCATCCTCAAGGAAGAGCACGTCGCCTACTCCGAAGCCATCGCCCACATCGCCAGTGGCCACTACGAGTTCCAGGGCCGCCGCTACGTCCGTCGCGCATCCTGACCAGGCCTCTCTCGCGCCGGTTCCGGACACCCCATCCACGACGGACCCCCAGCGCAGCGGCTAAGGTGGGAAACCTCAATCCCCGTCCCCGCCACCAGACCCCGGGTGCCCCATCTTCGCCGGTGCGCGACAGCGCAGCGGGCTAAGGTGGGATACCACAATCCCCAACCCACCACCAGACCTCGGGTACCCCATCTTCGCCGATGCGCGCCAGCGCAGCGGCTAAGTGGGAAACCTCAATCCCCAACCCACCGCCAAACCTCGGGTGCCCCACTTTCGCCGGTACGCGAATGCGCAGCGGCTAAGGTGGGAAACCTCAATCCCCCGCCCACCACCAGACCCCGGGTGCCCCATCTTCGCCGATGCGCGACAGCGCAGCGGCTAAGGTGGGAAAACCCAATCCCCAACCCACCACCAGCAAGCCGGAAGCCTCGTCAAGCCCCCTCAACCCAACATTTCTCCTAACTCCCTCATTCCACTCAGCAAAAAGTTCGCACCGTTTTTGCATGTTCTTTCCAGCAAGCGCGCATACTAAGTACATCAGCCTGAGAACCGTGCCCACCAGCCCGCGCTCTCAGGCATTTTCATTGCAGGAGACCGCACCATGCCGTCGAACAACACCCTCGCCCCCCCCCCCGTCGCAGTGTCGGGCTTACCACCGCTCAAAATGTCAGGGACCTGCCCGGCCCGTACCGAAAGAAAATAAATACCCACCCCCCCTCCTCCCTGAATTGATTTGCAGTTTTCCACAAAATGCTTGCATGTTTTCTCGGGGGAAATGTTCACTTTTCTTCGCTTTTTGCACCGACCACTGGGTGATGCGCCTTCGGCGCTGCATATCGATTGTTCTACTTGTAAGCAGGGACGCCGACAACATCGCCCTGCGAGGCGCTACGATGAAGCTTTGCAGTTCTTTCTGAATTCATTCATTGAGGCCGCTCTCATCCGGTCTCTCGGAGTCATCCATGTCCAAGGTTCTCGACGGCACGGCCATCGCTGCCGCCATCAAGCAGGAAGTCGCTGAAGAAGTCCGCACGCTCGCCGCCAAAGGCATTCGCCCCGGCCTCGCCGCGGTCCTCGTCGGCAGCGTGCCCGCGTCTGAAATCTACGTCCGGAGCAAGGTCCAGACCTGCGCTGATCTCGGCCTTTTCAGCGACCGCATCACGCCGCCCGACACCGTCACCACCGAAGAAATGCTCGACCTCGTCGCAGCCCTCAACGCCCGCGACGACATCGACGGCATCCTCATCCAGCTCCCGCTGCCCAAACAGGTCGATGCCAAAGTCCTCCTCGACGCCATCGATCCCGCCAAAGACGTCGACGGCTTCCACCCGGTCAATGCTGGCCGCCTCCAGGCTGGCCGTCCCGCGCTCGCGCCCTGCACGCCCGCCGGTGTCATTGAAATCCTCAAGCGCAGCCAGATTCCCATCAGCGGCGCGCACGCCGTCGTCGTTGGCCGCAGTGACATCGTCGGCAAGCCCGCTGCCATGCTCCTGCTCCACGAGAACGCGACGGTGACGATATGCCACTCCAAGACGCGCGATCTCCCCTCCATCACTCGCCAGGCTGACATCCTCGTCGCCGCCATCGGCCGCCCCGGCTTCATCACGCCGGAGATGGTCAAGCCCGGCGCCACCATCATTGATGTCGGAATCAACCGCATCACCACCCGCGAGGAATTCGACCGCTTCTTCGCCGGAAACGAAAAGCGCGAAGCCACCTTCGCCAAGCGCGGCTCCACCATCGTCGGCGACGTGCACCCCAAAGCCTTTGAGCTCGCCTCGGCCTACACGCCCGTCCCTGGCGGCGTCGGCCCGCTCACCATCGCCATGCTCATGGCCAACACCGTCCGCGCCGCCAAAATGCGCCGGGGACTCTAGCCCATGCTCCGCGTCGGCCTCACCGGCGGTCTCGGCAGCGGCAAAAGCACCGTTGCTGAGATGCTGCGCGCCCTCGGCGCCGAAGTCAGCGAATCCGACGACTTCGGCCGGACCCTCATGGAGCCCGGCCAGCCCGTCTACCAGCAGATTCTTCGCGCCTTTGGGCCGCAGGTCGCCGGCCCCGATGGCCGCCTCAACCGCGGCGCACTCGCCAAACTCGCCTTCGCCCAGGGCCGCATAGACGAGCTCAACGCCATCGTCCATCCTGCCGTCATTGAGGCCCAGCGCCAGTGGATGGATCAGGTCTTCGCGCGCAATCCCAACGCGATCGCCGTCGTCGTCTCCGCGCTCATCCTTGAAGTTGAGCGCGATGCCAATGCCCGCGGCGACCGCAACCCCATCTTCGCCGACCTGCGCCACCGTATCGATTTCCTCATCGTTGTCACCGCGCCCGACGACCTCAAAATCGCCCGCTACCTCGCCCGCACCGGACAGTCCGGTCCCGCTGGCGAGGCCGACGCCCGCTCACGCCTCGCCTTCCAGATGCCCGACTCCGAAAAAGCCGCCCGCGCTGACGCCGTCCTCGCAAACGATAGCGATCTCGGCGCCCTGCGCGCTCAGGTGGAAGAGCTTTGGGCCGTTCTCAAATCCCGAAGCAACGCCCGCAACCCCGGCGTTCTCTAAAATAGAAAGCGGCCGCCGCAGAACTTTCTTCAACGGGAATCGTTCCGCGCCTAGCCGCATCTGCGTTGAGAAAGGTCAAATCACGCATCATGAAACTGCGCCGGTTTCTGCTGGTCGTTCTGCTTGTGGGTGGATTCCTCTATGTCACCACCCATCTGCCCACGCACATTGGCAACTTCTCTTTCCTCGGCGGCCACGGTTCCAGTTCGCCGCTCCAGCTCACGGAGGCTGAAGCTGCGCCCGCATACAATGCTGACGAACTGAATAACATCGCGGTCTACAAGCGCGTCCTGCCCTCGGTCGTCAACATCACCTCCCGCCAGGTCGTCTTCGACTTTTTCTACGGTGCAGTCCCGCAGGAGGGCCAGGGTTCAGGCTTCATCCTCGACAAGGCAGGGCACGTCCTCACCAACTACCACGTCATCGAGGGCGCCAATCGCGGCATCCAGGTCACGCTCAGCAACAAAACCAGCTACAAGGCCACCGTCGTCGGCTCCGATAAGGTCCACGATCTCGCCCTACTGCAAATTGATGCGCCCAGTCTTCAGCCCGTCACCCTGGCAGACTCGTCGGGCCTCTCCGTCGGACAGGAGGTCTATGCCATCGGCAATCCCTTCGGCCTCAGCGGCACCATGACCCGCGGCATCATCAGCTCCATCCGCTCCATCCGTGGCGCTAGCGGCGCGCCCATTGAAGACGCCATCCAGACCGATGCCGCCATCAATCCCGGCAACTCCGGCGGGCCGCTCCTCAACTCGCACGGAGACGTCATCGGCATCAACACCATGATTCTCTCCAACGCTGACCAGAACGCAGGCATCGGCTTCGCCATTCCCATCAACACCGCCAAAGCCGTTCTCGGCGACCTCACGCGCTACGGCCGCGTCCGCCGTCCGTCGCTGGGCATTGTTTCACTGGCCATCGGCCCCGATCTCGCAGAACAGATGGGCCTCGCCGCAAACTACGGCGTACTCATTCAGAAGGTCATCCCCGGCGGAGCCGCCGATCGTGCCGGCCTCCGCGGTGGCAATGAATCCGCCTGGCTCGGCAATCAGCCCATCGTCCTCGGCGGCGACCTCATCGTCGCCATCGATGGTCAGCAGGTCACCGGCCCTGAAGACATCAGCGCCATCATGGACAAGCACCAGGCCGGCGACACCATCTCCATCACCATCCTTCGCGGACGCAAGCAGATGACCATTAAGCTGACTCTTGGCGAAGCCCAGGAGCTCAACACCTGATCCGGCGCATGGGAGCACTCACCACTCCGCTCACCCCGCCCACAGCCTGTTCGCGCGCGCGCATCCTCGGGGACGGCTGGAGGCCTGTCCGCCGCTCAGTTCCTCGCTCGTCAAGGCCTGGGCCAACTTCACCTTTCCCCGAACCGCGCGTCTAACCGGCAGCGACCCGCACATCTGAGGCTGGAGTGACAATGTCGCTTCAGCCCGGATGGTCGCACCGAGGAGTGGTTGATCAACCCTCGTAGTGCCGGAAGTGGAGTTCCGCCGCGAACAGGTCTCCATCACACCACTCCGGTCCCCTCGTCACTGCCATCCCGCTCACAATCCTTCAACGTGTGCAGATACATCTTTCTCTTCCGCCGCGCCGACGCGGGTCGAATGGGCACGGCAGAGGAAAGGCGGCCTATGAATATCTTGAAGATTCCCATCGCCGGACCCGCGAAACGCCAGGCCCCTCACTGCGATCCCGCTGCATTCCGCCGTGCCTTTCAGGCCGGGAAGAAACCTGCCCTCTGGTGTTCCTGCCTGGTGGCGGCCCTTGCCGCAACTGTGACCTTACTCGCCGGCTGTCAGCGCGTTTCATTTGACCCGCGGCCCAGCGCCGACATTGCCCCGGAGAGTCTCTTCATGTTTACCGCAATCCAGGCGCCCGCGCCCCCAACGGGCCTGAGCGCAATGCGGGTGGATCTCGGACGGCGCCTCTTTTACGACACGCACCTCTCCGTGAACAACTCAGTTTCCTGTGACACCTGCCACAAGCTCAAGGCGTATGGCGTCGACCCCGGCGAGTCCGTTTCCATCGGCCATGACAAGAAGCCCGGAGGGCGCAACTCGCCCACGGTCTACAACGCCGCTCTGCAATTCGTGCAGTTCTGGGATGGCCGTGCCGCCACGCTCGCCGAGCAGGCTGCCGGTCCCATGATGAATCCGGTGGAGATGGGCATGCCCAGCCCTGAAGCCGTAGTGGCTTACCTCCAGGCCAGCCCTGACTATAAGAAGCAATTCCAGCAAGCCTATCCGGGCGTCAAGGATCCCGTCGTCATGGACAACGTGACGGACGCAATTGCATCCTTCGAATCCGGCCTCATCACGCCCGCCCGCTGGGACAAGTATCTGCAGGGCAATACGAACGCCCTCTCGGATGGAGAGAAGGAAGGCCTGCGCGTCTTTCTGCGCTCCGGCTGTGCCTCCTGCCACGCGGGCAAAGGGCTCGGCGGTAATTCCTATCAGAAGCTGGGCGCATCCCACGAGTGGCCCGACCAGACCTCTGACCTGGGTCGTATGGCGGTCACCCACGCACCTGCCGACCGGCTCTACTTCAAGGTTCCCCTGCTGCGCAATGTCACCGAAACCGGCCCGTGGTTCCACGACGGAAAGGTAAAGACCATCGACGAAGCCGTCCGGCTAATGGGGCGTTACCAGGCGGGCAACCGCCTCTCTGAAGACGACGTGCACTCCATCGTCCTTTTCCTGGGATCGCTTAAAGGCGAAATTCCCCAGCAGTACATCCAGCCCCCATCCGCCAAAGCGCCACCGGCCAGAATGGCTTTGACGCGGAACACTTCCATGCAACTGCGCGCGCTCGTTGACCTCAACACATCGAAGGAGGGACAGTAGCCATGCGTCGCATCCTTTGGATTACCGGTGCGCTCCTCGTTGTCTTTGTTCTCGTGATGCAGGCACGCCGCCCCAACTTTGATTTGCCGAAGGTCCACGCAGCGGCCAGCTTCGATGCAACCATGCATCCCAGCCAGCAAGTCAGCGACACGCTGCATCAGTCCTGCTACAACTGCCACGCGGCACAAGCCAAGCTCCCCTGGTATGGCCATGTCTGGCCCACATCGCACCTCCTTCAGAAAGATATTCGCCGTGCCCGCGCCCGTCTCGATTTCTCCAGCTGGAACAACCTCAGCCCGGAGATGGCCCGCATTCGCCTGCTCAGCGCCTGCCAGATGATGCGGGATGCCAAGATGCCGCTCTGGTACTACCGCCCTCTGCATCCAGGTTCCACTCCGCAGCCGGAGCAGGTGGACGCCTTCTGCAGTTGGGCACAGTCCCTGCCTGCCGCCGCGCAGACGGCAAGCCTGCGATAGGCGACTGGACCCGCCGCCATGGACGCGGCTCCAGTCATGCGAGCAAACCGCGGCCGGTGACGCCCTCGCCGGAACCGTCCTCCCCGCAGAGCGTCCCGTGACGGCCCCCGCTCCATCCCCGCGCCCATTGCCGCGATAAGATAGAGGAGCATGCTCGATTTGAACTTTGTCCGGGCAAATCTGCCCCTCGTGGAAGCCAAACTGCGCGCGCGCAGCGCAGACCCGGCCACTCTCCTCGGCAATTTCCGCTCCCTTGACCAGAAGCGCCGCGAGGCCATCACGCAATCTGAGCAGCTCAAGGCCCGCCGCAATGAGCTTTCGCAGCAGGTCGGCGCGCTTAAGAAAGCCGGCAAAGACGCTACCGCTCTGATGGATGAAACCCGCGCGCTGAAGGACCGCCTCGACGAACTCGACAAGCTCGCCTCTTCGCTCGATGAGCAGATGCGCTTCGCGCTCTCCAGTATTCCCAACCTCACCCGCGATGAGGTGCCCATCGGCGCATCCGAGGCCGACAACCCCGTCGTCAAGACCTGGGGTGAAAAGCGCTCCTTTGACTTTGAGCCCAAACCCCACTGGGAAATCGGCGAAGCTCTCGGCATCCTCGACCTCGAACGCGCCGCCAAGCTCAGCGGCGCGCGCTTCGCCGTCTACATGGGAGCCGGCGCGCGGCTCGAACGCGCTCTCATCAGCTTCATGCTCGACCGGCACACGCGGCCTGTTTCCGATGGAGGCCACGGCTACACCGAAGTCCTGCCGCCCTTCATGGTCAACTCAAAATCGCTCTTCGGCACCGGCCAGTTGCCCAAGTTTGCCGAAGATCTTTTCCGCTGCTCCGACGCCGATGCCGATGCCGTCACGCGCGGCGAGTTCAAAGACGCAGACCACTGGCTCATTCCCACCGCCGAGGTGCCCGTCACCAATCTCTATCGCGACGAGATTCTTGACGAGGACCGCCTTCCCATCTGCCTCACGGCCTACACGCCCTGTTTCCGCGCCGAGGCTGGAGCCGCCGGCAAGGACACGCGCGGCATCATCCGCCAGCATCAATTTCAGAAGGTCGAGCTGGTTAAGTTCACCCGTCCCGAAGACTCCGACGCCGAGCACGAAAAGCTCACCCGCGATGCCGAAGAGATTCTGGAGGCTCTGGGCTTACCGTATCGCCGAGTCTTGCTGTGCACCGGCGACACGGGTTTCTCCTCGGCCAAGACATTTGATCTCGAAGTCTGGCTGCCCGGCCAGCAGCTCTATCGCGAGATCTCGTCCTGCTCCAATTTCGATTCCTTCCAGGCCCGCCGCGCGAACATCCGCTTCCGCGCCTCCGGCCAGGGCCCCAAGGGCAAGGTTGAATTTGTTCACACGCTCAACGGCAGCGGGCTCGCCGTGGGCCGCACCTGGCTGGCGATTCTTGAGAACTACCAGCAGGCTGACGGCTCTGTTGTCATTCCCGAGGCGCTCCGTCCCTACATGGGCGGCCTCGAAAGGATCACAAAGTAACGCAGTATGAACCGCATTCTCAAAAGCTATTTCTACTGGACCTACCCGCGCGGCAGCTTCCACTATGACGTGATGGTGACTCTCATTCTTCTCTTCATCTTCGTCACGCCGCACCTCTGGGACTATGGCGACAAGCCATCGCGTGCAGCCGGTCCACGCCACCCTATCCAGGTCGTCGGCGATGGCGGGCATGGCGTCATCGTCTCCGTACTGGCCGAAGACGTGCAAATCGCGCCCGGTGCAACCACTTCCGAAGTGAGAGCAACCCTGCGTCACGCCATCGAACCCGTGACCGGCGATGCCGTCGCTGTTGAGCACTGGGAGACCACTCGCGACCGGGATGGAAGCCTCGTCTGGAAGATCTGGGCACGCCGCTAGCGATTGCTTTGGCTCTTTCCGGCACGCCCGCGCATCCAATCGTTAGAACAGGAAGTCCATGAAGCTCAAGAAATCCTATGTTTTGATCGCGGTTGCCGCGCTCGGTTTTGCCGCAACGCGCTCCGTTCGCGCCGATGACCTGCAATCTGTGCTCCGTCAACTCGATGCCGCTGCGGCCCGTTTCCACACCACCACCGCCGACTTTGAGTTTGACTCCATTCAGACTGACCCGATTCCCGACAAAGATGTGCAGAAGGGCGTCGTCTACTACGAACGCGCAGGCAACAACTTCCAGATGGGCGTACATATCCAGGAAGTGAATGGCCGCCCCGTGCCCAAGGTCGTGACGCTCGCCGGCGGAATCGTCCGCCTCTATGAGGCGTTGCCGGACCAGGTCACCACCCTCACCAAACTTGGCCAGTATCAGCAGTGGTTTATGCTCGGCTTCGGCGCCAGCGGCAAGGACCTGGAAGCAAAATGGAACATGAAATACCTGGGCAAAGAGACCATCGACGGCATCAGCACCGACAAGCTCGAACTGGTTCCCAAAGACCCTGAGATTCGCAGGAATCTGCCCAAAGTCACCCTCTGGCTCGACACCCAGCACGGCGTCAGCGTCCAGCAGAATTTCGACGAGGGACAGGGCCAGAGCCGCCTCTGCCACTACACCAATATTCGCGTCAATCAGGCGCTGCCAGGGGACGCTTTCAAATTCAAGACCGATAGCAAAACCCAGTACATCACCCGGTGAGGCGCGCCCGCCGCGCGCTCACTCTCTGCACGGCGGCAGCCAGCGCCACCCCGTCCAGCACAAACAGCATCGGAAAGCACTCCAGCGTATACCGCGCCTCCGGTGCATGCACCGTCAGCAGAAGCGCACTCCGCAGCACGAAATAGGCCAGCATGCAAGCCCATAGTCGCGGCCGAAGCCACAGTCCCAGCACGCCAAGCAATAAATACCCTGCATTCAGTGCCACGTAGAGCCAGCTGATTTCTGTCTCCACGTGGTGGTGCGCGTACACCCACCAGTCCAGATCAATGGGCAGCACTTCCACCCGCGGACGCAGCCACATATCCAGCATGCGTCCGAGCGGCAACCACAGACTGGTCCGCCAAGGATGAGCCGCCCTCCGCTCCGCGGCCAGCCGCGCCCATCCTGCGTCCATCGCCGCCGTCAGATTGTAGCCATTGCGGTTATATTCGTCGGCCAGCTTCGCTGTCTCAGCGCGTTGCGCCGGAGAATCAAACGCCCTGGCTGGCAGCAGGCCCACATCCAGTCGGTCACCCGGCACGTTCCAGTACACGTCATAGGTGCTGACAAAATCCAGAGTCCATGTGCCCACCCAGTCTTCCCAGCCCGGATAGACCGGGTTGCCCGGATCTGTCGCCGAGCGTGGCGCCAGCGGCTGCACCACGTGGAACACCTTCCAGTTGCGCACGGCCCACACCGCAAATGGTGTCGCAATCAGCAGCAGGCACACCGCCGCCATCTTCGCGCGTTGCCTCACCGCAACACGCCCCCCAAAGATCAGCGCCGGAGCCATTGCCACCGCGACCAAAGCACCATCCGGCCGCAGCAGTGCGGCAACGCTCACCGCAAAACTAAAGTATAGGGCCGGAGCCCAACCCGGCCGCATTTGAAAACGCGCCGCCGCCCACAAAGCCAGGGCAATTGTGAACAGCGTCGGAGCTTCAGTCAGCGGCTGTGCGGCATAGACTGCGGTAAATGGACAGAGCGCCGCCAGCCACAGCGTCAGCCGGCCCGCCCATTTCGCTATGCCCAGCGGCGCAACCCGGCGCGCCACATCCGCCAGCAACAGGCATCCCAGCAGGTCCAGCACAATTTGCACCTTGGCCACGGCGCCGTACTGCTCCATCCCGAAGAGCCGGAAACACACGGCCAGCAGCAAGGGGTATCCCGGCAGGCGGATCAACGTGGGTTGTAGAGCTCCCCCGGCCGCAGTCAGTGCGTAGCGGCCATGCTCGAGCAGATTCCGCGCCATCTCACCATAAAGAAGCGAGTCCTCGCTGACCTGGAAGTAGCGCTGGAGCATCCACGCGCGCAGCAGTCCACCGGCCGCCATCGCCAGAACAGCATGCAGCCAGTCCAGCCTGCGCCATGGCCCCGGATCCTCGAGCTGCGATTGACGAAGCGGTTCAGCTTTCATACGATTCGTACTGTATCGTGCCGGTCGCCACCGGGTGGCTATTTGTTGCTCCACTTGCCTTGGACGCACGCCATACGCGGCCTTAAGTTCGCGACATATTTGATTCAAAATAAAACACTTACCATCCCCTTACCCAGGGCGCGATACACTCAATAAAAGCCCCGAAAGCGAGTTGGTGGATGGCTGAGAAGCAGATTTTTTTTGATCCCGGGAGGAAGCGCTGGAAGCGTCTGCGCCGCATTCTCGATTTCATCGCCATTGGCACCACGCTCGTCCTGGCAATCTTTATCCTCAATGTGCTTCGCTCGGCGCCATTGCCGGAGCTGCTGCTCCCCTCGCCGCGCCACAACTACAGGCCGCTCAACGACCGCGCTCCTGCTCTGCACGCACCCCACGCGCGGCCGGCTCGCCGCAAGACCAATCGACTCGCCTCTCAGATCCCCTTCAACACGGGTGAGGGCTTGCGCGCAGCCTACTACGCGCCCGACGACGCGGCCAGCTACTCCTCCTTGAAAGAGCACGTGCACCAACTGGACATGCTCTTCCCCCAGTGGCTCCATGTCAACAACGGCGACCCCGTCCTCATTGCCGCCAGCAGCGACGACGTTCGCCTCTACCCGGTCGTTTCCGGTGGTACCGTCCATGACCCGGACGAACTGAACAAGGTCAAGCGTGTCATCAGCGAAGCGCGTGAATCCACCGAAATCTTTCCTCACATCAACAATTACAACCTGCGCACGCAAAGCTGGGACGCGGCCGTCGGCGACATGCTCATGGATCCCGACAAGCGCGTGACGTTGCGTCAGCAGATCGTCCGTATGCTCACAGCTCTGCCGGCCTATCACGGCATCTCGCTCGACTTTGAGAGCCTGCCCGAGCAGGACACGTCCGGCTATCTCGCCTTTATCCATGAGCTGTACAGCGATCTGCACCCGCGCAATCTCCGCCTCTATGTCAACGTGGCGGCCTCCACGCCGGATGCGGACCTGAAGTCCATCGCCTCCAACTCCGACGGTATCGTGCTGATGAACTACGACCAGCACGAGGTGGAGAGCAATCCCGGTCCCATCGCGAGTCAGGACTGGTTCATCGCGAACCTGCGCCGGGCTCTCAAAGTGGTGCCAAAGCAAAAGATTCTCTGCGCTCTGGGCAGCTACGGGTATGACTGGACGATGTCCATTCCTCCGTCCCGCCGTCCTCATCACCGCAAGCCGCCTCCGGCACAGGTGGTCGATACCGAGGATCTTTCTGTATCGGATGCCTGGCAGCGGGCGGCAGACGCGGACGCGGATCTTGACCTCGATGAAAACTCTCTCAATCCCCACTTTGAGTACATCGATGAAGACGCCAACCAGCGCCACGTCGTCTGGTTCCTCGATGGAGTCACCGTACTGAATGAGATGCGCGCCGCCCGCGAGCTTGGATTGCAGACCTTCGCCCTGTGGCGGCTCGGGTCGGAAGACCGTTCACTCTGGAGAATCTGGGATCGCCCCAGTGAGTCCACCGCGCTGCAAGCCCTCGCATCGGTGCCTCCCGGCCACGACGTCGACAATGAGGGCGAGGGCGACATCCTCCGGGTAACCGGCCTGCCCCAGGCGGGGAAACGCACCGTCGAGGTGGATACCAGCGAGCCCGACCCGACCAAAAAGCTCATCCTGGATGAGCACATGGACGTGTATCCGCAAACCTATACCGTCCATTACTACGGGTACCACCCCAACGAGGTGGCGCTGAGCTTTGACGATGGGCCCGACCCTCGATGGACCCCGCAGATTCTCGACGTCCTCAAGCAGAAGCATGCCACAGCCACCTTCATGATGATCGGGGAGCAGGCGCTGCAGAATGTAGGCATCATGCAGCGGGCCGCCCGCGAAGGCAACGAGATCGGCAATCATACCTATAGTCACCCGGACATCAGCGAGATCTCGCGCAACCAGCTCGAGCTCGAAGTCAAATTGACCGAGCGGCTCTTTGCCAGCAAGCTCGGCGTGCAGCCGCTCTACTTCCGCCCACCCTACGACATTGACGAGGAGCCTGACACCGACGACCAGGCCAAGCCAATTGTCGAGGTGCAGAAGGATGGGCTCATCATCATCGGCAACAAGATCGACACCAATGACTGGGATGAGCGTGTCCACAAGACCCCCGCAGATATCTGCAATGCGGTTCTGTCGCAGCTCAACGTCATGAAGTCCAAGCCCCAGTTCCGCGGCTCCGTCATTCTGCTTCATGACGGCGGCGGAAACCGCTCCGCCACGGTCGCCGCTCTGCCTGTGCTCATCGACACCCTGCGCGCGCATGGCTACAAAGTCGTTCCCGTCTCTGCGCTGATGGGCAAGACGACGGCCGAGGTCATGCCCCGGCTCACCTTCCGCCAATACCTGCGTTCCATTCCCGATTCCATCGCGTTCACGACGCTTGCGCTGATTGGTCACTTCATCGTGCTGGTCTTCTTCGTGGGCGATGTCCTGATGAGCGCGCGCCTGATCCTCGTCGGCCTCTTCGCCGTGATTGACCGCCTGCGCCGGCCGCATCGCCAGGCCTCCCCCGGCTTTCATCCGCGTATCGCCGTTCTGGTGCCCGCCTACAACGAAGAGAAGGTCATCGTGCGCACCATTCGCTCGGTGCTGCACTCGGATTACGACAACCTGCGCGTCATCGTAATCGACGACGGCTCAAGCGATCGCACCTTCGATGTGGCGCGCGAAGCCTACGCCCAAGAGATTGCCGCCGGACGCGTCACAGTTCTCTCCAAGGCCAACGGAGGCAAAGCGGCCGCCCTTAACTTTGCCATCGAACAGCTTGACGAGGAGTTCTATGTCGGCATCGATGCAGACACGGTAATCGCCTCCGACGCAATCTCCAAGCTCCTTCCGCATTTTGAAGATCCCCAGATCGGCGCGGTCGCCGGCAATGCCAAGGTCGGCAATCGTGTGAATCTGTGGACGCGCTGGCAAGCCCTGGAATACATCACGAGCCAGAACTTCGAGCGCCGCGCCCTTGACCTCTTCCACGTTGTCACGGTCGTCCCCGGCGCAATCGGTGCCTGGCGCACTGCGGCCGTCAAAGCGGCTGGCGGCTATCCCCTGAACACCGTGGCCGAGGATGCCGACCTGACGATGAATCTCCTCGAGCAGAAGTACAAGGTCGTCTACGAGGATCGCGCTCTTGCTTTCACCGAGGCTCCCATTGACGCCAAGGGGCTCATGCGTCAGCGATTCCGCTGGTCGTTTGGCATTCTCCAGTCAGTCTGGAAGCATCGCCTGGCCTTTGTGCGCAACAAGGCAATGGGCCTCTTTGCCCTGCCCAATATCCTCATCTTCCAGATGCTGCTGCCGCTGGTCTCGCCCTTCATTGACCTGATGTTCGCCTACAGCACGGTGAACTACTTCATCGACCGCCACTACCATCCGGAGGCCGCGTCCATTGCCAGCCTGCAAAAACTGGTGGCCTACTTCCTCGCCTTCCTGCTCATCGACTTCGTCACGTCGACGGTCGCCTTCAGTCTGGAGCGTCGTCACCCGGCAAACAAAGGCGATGGCTGGCTGCTCTTCCATATCTGGCTGCAGCGCTTTGCCTACCGGCAGGTCTTCTCGATCGTGCTCTTCAAAACCCTCAAACGTGCCATCGACGGCAAGCCCTTCAACTGGGATAAGCTCGAACGCACGGCGACGATGAGCAAAGCAACAGAAGCCATCACCGAGCATTCATAAAACAGCGAACGGCCTGCTGGCTGGCGGACCCTTCATCCGCAGCCAGCAGGCCGCTTTCCAAAGCCGGGTTCGATTTATTGAATCACGCTGAAGTCAGTGTGCAGGCTCGCCGTCGAGTCGCCTCCGGCCCACACGTCAAACTCCGTTGGCTCCATCCCCCACGCCTTCGTCTGCGGATTCCAGTAGCTCAGTTCTGCCTGGCCAAGCGGAAACGTCAAGGTCCGCGTCTCGCCCGGCTTCAGCGTTACGCGTTCAAAGCCCTTCAGTTGGCGCACCGGCCGTGAGGCCGAGCCGTAACGCTGGTGTATATAGACCTGCGCCACGGCATCGCCCGTGACATTGCCCGTGTTTGTCACCGCAACGCTGACTTCCGTGCTGCCGTTCACGTGGATGCTCTTCTGGCTCACCTTCAGGTCAGAGTACTTGAACGTTGTATAGCTGAGCCCGTAGCCAAACGGGAACAGCGGCTTGGACGAAATATCCCAGTAGCGCGAGGTGAAGCCTGGACGATCCTCCGGCTCATGGGTCAGATTGTGGTTGTAGTAAAGCGGCTCCTGACCCGCGATGCGGGGCCAACTCACGGGTAGCTTGCCGCCGGGGTTCACTTCGCCGAACAAAACATCCGCGACCGCAGCTCCGCCTTCAGTGCCCGGATACCATGCCTCCAGGATCGCCGGAACATGCTCCGATGCCCAAAGAAGATTCAGAGGCCGTCCATTCTCGAGAACCAGCACGACGGGCTTGCCGGTTGAAGCCGCCGCCTCCAGCATTTGCTCCTGGATGCCGGGCAGCGTAAGAGTCGCTCGCGAAGCGGCTTCGCTGCTCATGTCCGCTGCCTCTCCCATTACGGCGATGACCAGGTCGGCGTGCTCTGCGGCGGCCTTGGTCTTGGCCAGCCAGTCCGCCTTTTCGGCTTCGGTCGGCGGCGGCAACGGCTTTTTGCCAGACATCTGGTCGAACATCGAGGGATACAGGCGCGAAAGAGCCGGTCCAGGCACATAGCTGACCTCGGCTCCGCTTCCCAGGCGCTCTTTCAAAGCTGCCAGCACCGTCACCGGATGGCTCTTGCTCGCCCCGCCGAAGAGACCCTCGACAGTCCAGCCGCCCTCAATATCGCGGGTCGAGTAGGCAAGCGGGCCAATCACTGCAATTTTCCTGATGCCAGTGGAAAGCGGGAGGGTCGCATGGTCGTTCTTCAGCAGCACCATGGAACGAGCCGCAATCTTGCGCTCCAGCGCGAGGCCCTCAGGACGATCCAGCACGGCATCAACCTTGGACTCATCCACATAAGGATGATCAAAAAGCCCCAGCTCGTACTTCGCTTCCAGGATGGGCAGGACTGCTGCGTCCAGTTGCGCTTCGCTCACTTTGCCGTTCTTCACAAGTCCCGGCAGATTGTGGGTAAACGTCTCACTCGCCATGTCCATGTCCAGCCCGGCCGAGACTGCCTTGTAAGCAGCATCCTCGGGATCCCGGGCATAGCCGTGAACCTGCAGGCTCGACACTGCAAAGGCATCTGACACCACAAATCCCTTGAAGCCCCAGTCCTTACGCAACACCTCAGTCAGCAGCCAGGGATTTCCTGAAGCGGGTACGTCGTTCAGGTCCATGTACGCGCTCATGAAAGTCGCGGCGCCAGCCTGCTCCGCCGCATGGAACGGCACCAGGTAGACGTTGCGCATCAGCTCTTCCGGCACATAGGAGGAGTCGTAATCGCGTCCGCCGTCGGCTGCGCCGTATCCCGCAAAGTGCTTGACGCAGGCCAAAATGCTCTCCGGGCCGATCGCCGCACCCTGAAAACCGCGCACCTGTGCGCGGGCCATCGCCGCGCCCAGGTAGGGATCTTCGCCGGCGCCTTCCACCATGCGTCCCCACCGGGCATCGCGCGCAATATCCACCATCGGCGTGAATGTCCAATCAATTCCAGCGGCCCTTGCATCCTCCGCTGCGAAGTGCTGTGCCTGCTCCTCAACGCTGGGATCCCAGGAGGACGCCATGGCGAGTGGCACCGGAAAGACTGTCCGATAGCCATGAATCACATCAAATGCAAAGAGAATGGGAACATGGAGGCGGGACTTTTCCACCGCGAGGTGTTGAAGGCGATTGATCTCCTTCACATCCGTGAGCCACAGAATCGAACCAACCTTGCCTTGAACGATCAAGGAATCCGGCTTCTGGCCACCAAGCATGGGAAGGGCTGCTCCAGAAGCCTGGTTCATCTGGCCGACCTTCTCCTCCACCGTCATCTGTTTCAGCAGACTCTCAGCGCGCTGATGCGCCTCCTCGTGTGACATGGGTGCCTGCGCGCCAGCCCCAACGGCAAGCAAAAATAGCGCCGCCACGAAACCCATGCCCTTCCGTCCCATCTTCATATCCATGGTTCTGAATTTCTCCTTAAGTCAATGGCCCAATCCACGATCTCTCCCAGCAGACCCAATGGAGTTTCATCAATTCGCACTCTTGGCACGCCCCTCACCCTTGCGCTACCCTCGTTGCAAAAAAAAGCGCCCCCCGAGACGTCCCGCCTGGATGGAATCCAGATCTGGCGAATCGGAGGGGCGAGGAGCCGCAATCACAAGAAAATGTGCCATCATGCACACTGACCGATTGAAGAATCTCTTCTTCGCACAGGGCTGCCGCTGACACCTTTTCTGGACCGCAACCAATGTAGTGTGCGTTCAGGGGCGCAGATAGGTTCCATCGGGTAGCAAATCGCTGTGAAAAAATGTAACTTATTTGAATGATTCAACTTAATCCAGTATAGACAGCGGCATTACGTGGACGTATGATACCTATTGCAATCCAAAAACTGCTGGAAAGAGTGGGGAAAGCTGCCGCAAGGGGATAACCGACGGCGGCGTTGGATTGTAAAAACATCGCTTCCAGGATGACGCTCGTGTGCGGGCCAAGTCAGCCCAAAATTCACCCGGCGAACAGCAATCGTACGTGCTCTCTCCCTGGAGTGGCGAACCGCCTCTGTGAGAGCCCGTGTGAAGGAGCCAGGGCATGGCCATTGCGCCCAAGACCGCGCAGGACAATGAGGGCCTGGAAAGTCTCGTCGATCCGGTTGGGGTTCGCGAGCAGCTGAGCCGCCTCGTCGCCCACCCCTTATTTGCGAATAGCAAGCGTTACCCCGCGTTGCTGACGTATGTTGTGGAACAGACCCTGCTGGGGAATACCGCCGATCTGAAGGAGCGCCTGATTGGTATCGAGGTCTTCGGACGCTCTCCGAGTTACGATGCCAACGCCGACCCGGTGGTTCGCATCACGGCTGGGGAAGTCCGCAAGCGTCTCTCCCAGTACTACTACGACGCAGCCCATGCGGGAGAACTGGTAGTCGAGCTGCCGATTGGGACTTATGTGCCGGTGTTTCGAGCTTCTGAGGTGCCTTCCGCGGCAAAACCAGAGCCGGAGAACACGCTCCAGACGCTGCAGGCTGCCGAGGTGCCCGGCAGCCACCCAGCTACGACGGTGCATGCAGTGAGGCTCCGGTGGATGCTGGTCGTGCTGCTTGTCCTCCTCGCCGGCGCAGCGGGTGTGGATGTTGGACGCCACTATCCGCCGGTTCCACCACCCCCGAAGCCCTCGAATATTGACATCTTCTGGCAGCCGGTAACATCGAGCGCGAACCCGGCAACCTTCTGCCTGGGTGAGCCCGCAAAAAATATCGATCTCGATGACATCAACGATATGAATGCGCCCGTACCGCCTTCCGAGCCGGAGAAGCTCTACGTCAGGCTTCATTACTCCGGCAACCTGGCGCTGGCCGACGTCATCACCCTGACGCGCACGGCAGCCGCGCTGGAGATGCGGCGCAAAACCTTTCGCGTGGAGCCGGCTTCGGAAGCCACATTTGAGCAGTTGCGCGAAGGGCCGGTCGTATTGATTGGGGCATTCGACAATATCTGGACCTTGCGCGTGACCCAGCATTTGCGTTTCGGCTTTGAATCGCAGGATGGAGTTGCGTTGCTGGTTGACCGCAAGAGTAACAAAAAGACCACATGGGCAACGGCATGGGATTTGCCCTATGAAAAGCTCGCGCGCGACTACGCGATTGTCGCGCGCATTCAGGACAAGACCACGGGACAGCCGGTGATTATCGCGGCCGGAATCTCAGAGGAAGGCACGGAAGCAGCTGGCGAAATTCTCTACAACCCCGTGTATCTCGATTCACTTTTGGCCAAGGCTCCTGCAGACTGGGCTCACAAGAATCTTGAGGCGGTCATTGAAACGCAGGTCATTCAAGGCCACTCAGGCCCGCCAAACGTCCTGGCTATCGAAACCTGGTAGGTGTGACTCAAATCCAGCGCAGGCAGAGTAAATCAGGCTTCCTTTTTGTTCTTGGCGCGCTGCGCGGCCCAGCGGCGGCGCTGCGCATCGGCAATACGCTTGCGAGCCTCGGGACTGAGGACGCGCTTTCTTGGCGACTTTGCCGAAGCTTTCTTCACCACTCGAGCAATGTTCGTGCCACCGAGCAAGGTGACTTTTGAGAGAATCTTGCGAGCTTCAACCAGCTTTGCAATCTCCGCATCAATCTGGGCGAGTATCGATTGGGATGCCATAGAGACAGCATAACTCACTTTGATTGATGCACGTCGACGGACGATGCGGTCACGAAGCAGCGATCAGTTCACTTCCTTCTTTCCAAGGTATTGGAACTCATCGCTGCGCGTCACGACAGCCTTCGGCTTTCGCGGCGGGCAAGGACCCCAGACAAGCCAACGCTTGCCAGCCTGGATGCCTGGTCGCGATACTGCACGTGGTGCCTGCATGGGCCGTAATTCCCGGATGCGAGAGCCCTGTGACACGAGAACTGCTGACTGCGCGACTGATCCACAAGCGGTGCCTATCAGAAAGCGCGCAATGTTTTGATCTTGAGTTTGCGTTGGAAGACCGAAGAGAGCTGGCATTCGCGCCGGGGCAGTTCGTCTCAGCCGTGGCAGAGGACGCGAGCGGCAAGCAGCAAATGCGCGCCTATTCCATTGCTTCTGCTCCCAGTGGAAACCGGTTTGCGCTTTGCCTGAACCGTGTGGACGATGGATTCTTCTCCAATCGCCTTGCCGACATGCAGGAAGGGGACACACTGCAATTCCAGGAGCCGCTGGGATTCTTCACATTGCACCAACCGCTGACGGACTCAATTTTGATCGCCACCGGCACCGGCGTGGCGCCGATGCGCGGCTTTCTGCAATGGCTATTTCCTGAGGGCGGGCCTGATCGCAGCGGCGGACGGCAGATCTGGCTGGTCTATGGCACGCGCCATGAGACGGAGTTGTACTATCGCGAAGAGTTTGAGGCCATCGCGGCACGGCAAGTAAACTTCCACTACCTGCCGACCTTAAGCCGCGCTGGAGAGGATTGGCACGGGCTGCGCGGGTATGTGCAGGAGCATGCGGTGCGAATCGCGACGGAACACAATCCCGAGGGCGCTGGAGCCGAGTTCGGCATCTATGCATACGTCTGCGGGCTGAGTCCGATGATCAACGCGGTGCGCGAGCGGCTGAAAGAGCTTGGATGGAATCGCAAGCAGATCATCACCGAGCGCTATGACTAGCTCCCGGTGATGATCCGGTTTGCAGCTTATTCCTCTTCCACTTCGACCGGCCGCTTGGCGTTGGCCAGAATCTTTTCGGCCACCGGCTGCGGCACGATGTCGTAGTGGTCCACCTCCATGCGGTAGTTGCCCTTGCCCTGTGTCATCGAGGTCAGGTGCGTGCCATAGGTCAGCATCTCGGCCATCGGCACCTCAGCGTTGATGATCGTCGTGCGGCCACGCGTATCCATACCCTGCACGCGCCCGCGGCGGCTGTTCAGGTCGCCCATCAGGGTGCCAGCAAATTCGTCCGGCGCTTCGATTTCAACTTTCATGATGGGCTCAAGCAAGCATGGCTTGGCCTGCTCCATGCACTTGCGGAAGGCCAGACGGCCAGCCATCTTGAACGACATTTCGTTGGAGTCCACGTCGTGATAGCTGCCGTCGTAGACCGTCACTTTGAAGTCCACGACCGGATATCCGGCCAGGTAGCCGCGCGCGGCCGATTCGACGATGCCCTTTTCGACTGCGGGAACGAACTGCCTTGGAATGGCACCACCGAAGATTTCATTGGCAAACTCGAAACCGCCACCGCGCGGCAATGGCTCCATACGGATCTTGCAGTCGCCGAACTGACCATGGCCTCCAGTCTGTTTCTTGTGCCGTCCCTGGGCGTCGGCGCGCCCGCGGATGGTTTCGCGATACGGCACCTTGGGCGCCTTCAGCGTAACCTCAGCGTGGTAGCGCTTCTTGAGCCGGCTCACGATCGCTTCGATGTGAGGCTGGCCGGCACCTGCAATCAGGAATTCACTGGTTTGCGGATCGCGGAAGAAGCGAATCAGCAGATCCTCTTCCATCAGCTTGTGAATTGCGGGAGCTAGTTTGTCTTCATCGGCGCGTGTTTTCGGCTCAATCGCATAAGTCATCGCCGGCTCCGGCATCGACGCCAGCTCGATCTGAATCTCCGCGCCTTTCTGCCCCAGGGTGTCGCCAGTGAGCGTCTCGCGCAGCTTGGCCACGGCGCCCAGATCGCCCGCGTGCAGTTCGGCCACCTCCACCGCTTTACGCCCCTGCATCACGCTCAGATGCGAGAAGCGCTCCTGGCCGCGTCGCGTGTAATTATCGAGTGTCGCATCATTCTTGATGATGCCACTCACCACCTTGAAGAAGCTGATACGGCCTGCGAACGGGTCTGTCATCGTCTTGAAGACCACCAGGGCCGTAGGCTCCGCATCATCCACGCGGCGCAGAGCCAATTTTGCATCGCTGGTGCTTCCGCTTTCCGCGGCTGCTTGTGCGGCAGGGGCCTTTACGGCAAAGGGAGCGCGCTCGATAGGCGACGGCCCATAGACCTTGATAAAGTCCAGCAGATGATCGGCCGCCATGTTAGCCAGTCCGCTGGCAAAAAGCACAGGGAAGATGCGGTCTTCGCGAATCGCTTCATGCAGGGCAGCGATCAGATGCTCTTCTGGAATGGTGCCCTCTGCGAAGAACTCTTCCATTAGTTCGTCCTTGCCCTCGGCTACAAGCTCAACCAATGCTTCATGCGCGGCCTTGGCCTGTGCTGCCAGGCTGGCGGGAATCTCTCCCGTCACTTTGCCGCGGCCATCGCCGCCCGGCGTGTAGTGATAGGCTTCCATCGTTACCAGGTCCACTACACCGTGAAATCCCTGCGCATCGGAGATGGGCAGCTGCACCGGTACGCAATTGCGGCCCCAGCGCTCGTGCAGGTCGTCGATGAGCGCGCTGAGTCCTCCTCCGCCGCCAGCCTTCGGGTGATCCATCTGGTTGACCACAACCACGCGGGGAATGTTCGCCTCCTCGGCATACTTCCACACGCGCTCGGTCACGGCCTCCACGCCGTTCTGCGCATTTACCACCACGAGGGCTGCCTCAACCGGCAGCAGCGCGGCGCGCGCCTCATGGGAAAACATATGAAAGCCCGGAGTGTCCACGAAATTAATCTTCACGCCCTGCCACTCGGCAAAAGCCACGGCGTTCTGCATGGTGGTGCCGCGGGCAACCTCTTCTTCGTCATAGGCGGTTACGGCCGAACCGTCTTCTACCCTTCCCTGTGTCGGCGTCATCTTTGCGGCATGCAGCAGAGCGGCAATCAATGTCGTCTTGCCGCTGTGCGCATGCCCGACTACAGCTACGTTGCGGATCTCACTTCCCTGGTACGTTTTCATGGCATCTCTCCTTGATGTGCAGTGCATGCAGGCCGGCTGGCACACAACGTTGCCCCCGGCGTGGTGAGCTGAGTTACATAGAAAGGGTGAGGACGCAGGGAACCCGCGGAGACGTCCACCTGGGCGTCAGCGGGTCCGATTTGCCGGGATACGGGTCCCGGTCTGCCGTCTTCCTCGTCCATCAGGAGGCTCTCCGGCAGGCGCCCGGCGGTGAAGGATGCGACACCGCACGGCGTCTTCCTCTAAGAAACCGGATGCTATCACACGCGGACCGGGCACGTCCTGTGACACGGGGCACGGATCAGGGCACCTCAACGGCACCGGTCCGATCCACGATCGGCACCTCGGGCGCTCGCGGGAACGCCCGAGGGATGCGGCAATTGCAGCGTGGCCTAGGAGAAATCTATTGCGGATCCGGCATCCAGCAGCCCGGCGTTGACCGGGAGATCGCAATCTCTTCTTCCGTCATATCCACGGGGATATCGGCAAAGAGAGGGGTGCTCAGATAGCGCTCGCCGGTGTCGGGCAGCATGCACAGGATGGTTGATCCCTTTGGCGCCTTTGCCGCCAGTTGCAGCCCTCCGGCGAAGGTGGCGCCTGCCGTAATACCCACGAAGATGCCTTCCTTCCGAGCCAGTTGCTGACTACAGCGAAGCGCTTCTGCATTGGAGATGAGCAGCACCTCACTGACGACGCGGGAAGCGGCAGCATCCCCTGCCAGCTTGGCAACAAAGTCTGGGCTCCAACCCTGCATCGGGTGGGGCTTCCACGAAGGATGTGCGGCGGCGGGAGTCCCATCCGCATTGCGCTGCTGCTGAATGCCGCTGTAAAGCATGGGGGCATCCTCGGGCTCGCAGACGACAATCTTGGTCGCGGGTCGCTCAGCCGCAAGTACGCGAGCTACACCCTTCAACGTGCCGCCTGTGCCAAAACCCGTGACCCAGTAGTCGAGCGGCTCGCCCTCAAAGTCGCGGAGAATCTCCTGCGCCGTGGTACGGGAGTGCATATCGGCGTTGGCTTCATTTTCAAACTGGCGGGTGAAATACCAGCCGTGCTTCCTGGCCAGTTCGACCGTTTTCTCCACCATGCCGACGGCGCGTGCGGAGGCTGGCGTGATGATCACCCTGGCGCCAAGAAACCGCATCAGCTTGCGCCGCTCGATGCTGAACGTTTCCGCCATGGTGACGACGAGTGGATATCCCTTGGCAGCACAAACCATTGCAAGACCGATTCCCGTGTTGCCGCTGGTTGCTTCAATCACAGTCTGCCCCGGCTTGAGTGCGCCGGTGCGTTCCGCCTCCTCAATCACGCCGAGCGCAAGCCGGTCCTTGACCGAGCCGAGCGGGTTGAACGCCTCCATCTTCACGTACAGATTGATGTCGGGTGGAGCAAGGCGGTTGATCTTGATGACCGGGGTATTCCCGATCGTCTCCAGGATGCTTGCATACTTTCTCTTCATCCTCGTGACCTCGCAGAGGCCTGAATTGTACACGGCAAAAGGGCAGGTGGGAATCAAAAGCTGTCACAGTGTCTAAAGAAAAAGGGTTGATTCCGATTCGTGCTTTCCATTCCGCCCCATCACAGCCATGGGATCAATGGAGAAAGGGAAGAAGCGCAGAGTAATCGTCGGTCCACAGAGGCACGCGTGCATCAACGGGCTGGACATGAGCGTGTGATGCCACCTGCGGATCGGAAAAAAAGTCGGCGTTGTTCGAGACCAGCATCCATGTCGCTCCAAACTCGCCATGTGCGTCGTTGGCCAGGCTCGACACTCTGCGCACCTGCATGCCAGATGCTTGCGCCATCCTGGCAATGGGCGGAGCCAGATCAACGTGCTGATTCGAAATATGAAAAGCAAGAATCCCGCCGGGAGCAAGATGACGCCGATACAGTGCTAAGGCCTCCATCGTGAGCAGATGGAGCGGAATGGCGTCGCCTGAGAAGGCATCGATAGCGAGAACGTCGAAGTGTTGCGGGGGCTCTTGCGAGAGCGAGACTCGCGCATCGCCGGGAATGACCTGCACCTGCGCACTGGACTCGCGGATATAAGTGAAGAGATTGCGTGCAATGGGCTCGACCGCGGGATTGATCTCATAAAAGCGGATGCGATCGCCCGCTTTGCCGTATGCAGCCAGCGTGCCCGCGCCAAGACCGACCACACCGATGGACCGTGCGCGCGCCGCGCAGCAGAAGCGGAGCGCGAGGCCAACACCCGAGTCGGGCGCATAGTAAGTTGTGGGCGTGCGGCGCAGTTCGTCGGTGCCGAAGATCTGCGTGCCGTGCTGGATGGAGCCATTGAGCAGGGTTCGCACGGTGGCTCCGGGAAAGGTGTAATGATCCTCCGTCACGCGCAGGCTGCCGTAGAAGTTGCGCACCGCGAGCTTGGTGTCATGCTGATACGCGGTGCGCACCATGAAGAACACCGCCAGCATGAGAGCGCTGGCGGCAGACCAGAGCAGCCGCTGCGTCCATTGAGTCTGCCAGGTGGCGGCCAGTGCGAGCAAAGCGGTAACAAGGAAAGTGAGCGGAAGGTCGAGGTTGACTCGAAACAGAAGCGGAGAAGCAACGCCAATCAGGAATGAGCCGAAGGCGCCGCCTGCGGCAAAGAGCAGATAGTAGAGTGTGGTTTCGCTCGCGCGCTGCGGGCGAAGGCGAAAGGCCTGACTATGGCAAAAGAGGCAGGCAATGAACAGGGCCGCCAGATAGAAAGGGATTGTGATTGAGATGGGCCACGAAGCGTCGGCCTTGGCGAGCATGTAGCCGATGCTGCCCAGTGCCAGAGCCAGAGCACGGGTGAGAATTCCCCGCGACAGCAGCCACGTAAACCGGAACGCCAAAATGAGCGTGAGCAGGTACACGGCGAGAGGCAGAATCCAGAGCAGCGGAATGGCAGCAATGTTTGCGGTCAGATGGACCGTGACCGCGCTGAGTTGCATCGCCGCTCCCATGGGCAGCGCAACCCACAGGATCTTGTTCAGCAGGGGAGAAGGTGCTGCCGCTTCCTCATGCGCATTGGTCGAGGTCACGCTCGCGGATGTCTGGCTGGCTGTCCGTTGCAGCAAATCGGCGGTAAGTGCAACGAAGAGCGTAAACCCAACGCACCAGGTGATGCGCTGCGCACGCAGCGTGAGATGCGGTTCAATCACCGAGGGATAGAGCGCCAACGCAAGAAGCGACGCAAGGTTGGACAAAGCATAGAGCTTGTAAGGAACGCGACCCGTCTCCCGACGCGCCCACACTACTTGCAGTAAGGGGCTTGTGGAGGCGAGCAGCATAAAAGGCAGTCCGATGGAGAGGCTCAGTGCTGCGAAGATCGCCCACACCGGATGCACCGCGGCTCCGGCAGACGCAAGAGGACGCGCGGCCCAGAGGATGGCTGAGAGAGCCGCGAGAGCGAGCAGCAGCAGATGCAGGCGCCAGGATCCCCGTTGAGTGAGCCAGTGCGCGTAAAGGTATCCCGCAAGCAGTGCCGTCTGGAAGAAGACGAGGCAGGTAATCCAGACGGCTGCGGAGCCCCCCAGCACCGGCAGCAATTGCTTGGCGGCGATGGGCTCAACCAGGAAAAGGAGAAACGCAGCCAGAAAGGTGATGGCCGCAAAAAGACGCCAGAGTTTAGGCATTCCTATCCCTCAACAGGCGGAGATCAAGGGCGCACGTCTACGCGCCTGCGGTTGCCGGTAAGATCTCGTTCACATCCACCCACTGCGTAGGATACTGACCCGTATAGCAGGCTGTACAAAATCCCTGGGGCTTTTCACCGTTGCAGCTCTGGAGCAGGCCGTCGAGCGAGAGATACGCGAGTGAATCGGCCTCAATAAAGCGGCGAATCTCTTCGATGGACTGGTTGGCTGCAATCAGGTCGCGCTTGCGCGGCGTGTCCACTCCGTAAAAGCACGGCGAGATGGTCGGCGGGCAACTGATGCGCAGATGAACCTCTTTCGCGCCGGCGCCGCGCACCATGCGTACGATCTTGCGCGAGGTGGTGCCGCGGATGATCGAGTCGTCAATGAGCACGACGCGCTTGCCTTCCAGTAGATTGCGAACGGGGTTGAGCTTGAGGCGCACGCCGAAGTCGCGTACCCGCTGTTCGGGCTCAATGAATGTGCGGCCCACATAGTGATTGCGGATGAGGCCGAGACGGAACGGGACGCCGGCTTCTTCCGCGTAGCCGAGCGCCGCTGTCACGCCGGAGTCCGGCACGGGCACGATGACGTCTGCAGGCACGCCGGACTCGCGCGCGAGCTGCCGGCCCATCTGGTCGCGGCTCTCCTGCACCCATCGGCCAAAGATGCGACTGTCGGGCCGCGCGAAGTAGACATGCTCAAAGATGCAGCTCGCCTGTGGCACACCGGTTGCGTAATAGCGGCTAGTGACGCCATCTCCTGTGACCATGACCAGTTCCCCTGGCAGCACGTCGCGCTCATACTCTGCGCGGAGCAGGTCAAAGGCGCAGGACTCCGATGCAAAGACGATCGTGTCCGGCCCGTCGGCATTGCGGATGCGGCCCATGGAAAGCGGACGGAAGCCGCGTGGGTCGCGGGCGGCAAAAATTCGATCGCGCGTCATCATCACGATGGAGAATGCGCCCTCGACCTGCGAGAGCGAATCGGCAATGGCGTCGACCAGCGTGTTGGCGCGCGAGTGCGCGATGAGCTGGACAATAATTTCGGAATCCGACGTGGTCTGGAAGTAAGCACCTTCGCGCTCCAGCCGCGTGCGCAGATTGCCAAGGTTCACCAGGTTGCCATTGTGCGCGATGGCGATGAGGCCCTTGGTGGAATCGACGCGGATGGGCTGTGCATTGAGCAGGGCCGAGTCGCCGGTGGTGGAGTAGCGGGTATGTCCAATGGCCATCTGCCCAGGAAGCTTCTGGAGCACGTCGTCGGTAAAGATTTCACTGACAAGCCCCATGCCTTTGATGTTCGCGAGATGATGGCCGTCCGCCGTGGCAATGCCGGCCGACTCCTGCCCGCGATGTTGCAGCGCATAGAGCCCGAGATAAGCCTGGCGAGCGGCATCCGGATGACCATGAATAGCGACGACGCCGCATTCCTCGCGCAGCTTGTCCCACTGGGCTGCCTGCCACTGGCGTCGCAACGAATGGTCGATCGCCGAATCACTTGAAAGCCCCACGGTGCGATCTATGATGCCCGCAACACCCTGGTAGAGCAACCGGCTCATGCCATGACCTCATCGTGGAGAGTGGCTTCCAGCGATCCTGCCCAGCCCTTGCATAACTCATCCAGCGGTGCATCAATGAACGTGTCGCCGTAGACGGTGATCTGGAGCCGGTCACCGCCTGTGGCGCCGACACGCACTGCATAGAAGCCGTAGTGGTCGGCAAGCTGGTCAATCTCCGCCACCTGGTGCGGTTCTGCAGTCACCAGCACTGTTGTCGGCTGCTCGGCAAAAAGCCCGAAGAGCGGATGCACCATCAGCGACTCATCCTGGGCCACGTTTGCGCCGATTTTTTGATCAAAGCAGGACTCCGCCAGTGCAACCGTAATACCACCATCCGAAAGATCGCGTGCCGAGTGAATCAACTCGCGCTTGGCAAGCTCACCCAGCAGAGTCTGCAGATCGGCTTCCGCGTGAAGATCAAGCGGCGGCGGCTGGCCCCAGATGCCTCCCAGCACCACCTTCGCGTATTCAGAAGAGCCGAAGACCTGCAACTCGGTGGGCGCCGCGGCGCTGATCTCCGCATCGCCTTCAGGTGCGATCGGCTCGGCATGGCCCACGATATTGTGGCTGATCTGCTCCTCCACAAACGGAACCTTCAGCGTCGGGTCCGGCTCCTGCCCGGTGGGGATTGGCCAGATCAGGACAATGGCGTCGCCTTCGCGCTGAAAGCCCGCGGGAACGGCCTTGGTCACATCGTCGAGAATGCCCACAATACCCAGCACTGGCGTTGGGTAGATGCCTTCACCTTTGGTCTCGTTGTACAGGGAGACGTTACCGCCCGTGATGGGCGTGCCCAGTTCCGTGCAGGCCTCTGCGATGCCGTCAATCGCGGCGGAAAGCTGCGCCATAATCTCGGGCTTCTCGGGGTTGCCGAAGTTGAGGCAGTTGGTTGCGGCCACGGGCGTTGCGCCGGTGCAGGCCACCTTGCGCGAGGCCTCCGCCACGGCGTGCATGGCGCCCAGTTTGGGATCGAGATAGCACCAGCGGCCGTTGCCGTCGAGCGCCATGGCCAGGCCGCGCTCGTGGCCTGGCGTGCCGGTGCCCTTGATGCGCATCACGCCCGCCTCACCACCCGGCCCCTGCACGGTGTTGGTCTGCACCATCGTGTCGTACTGCTCATGGACCCAGCGCTTGGAGCAGACGTTGGCGCTGCCGAGCAACTGCTTGAGATCCGCAGTGAAGTCGCGATCCTTTCCGAGCTCGGCCTGCGCGTGCTCCGGTGGATCAAGCGGCAGCGGCGACTTCCATGTGCCCACGGGCCGGTGATAGAGCGGGGCATCATCGGTGAGCGACTGGTTGGGAATGTCAGCCACCAGCACGCCGTGATGCCGAATGCGCAACCGCGGCTCGGGAATCACTGTGCCCACGATGACCGCATCCAGCCCCCACTTGGCAAATACCTTGAGCACTTCATCCTCGCGCCCGCGCTCCGCCACCAGCAGCATGCGCTCCTGGCTTTCCGACAGCATGATTTCGTACGCGCTCATGCCGGTCTCGCGCTGCGGCACGTTGTCCAGCTCCACATCGAGTCCTACGCCGCCGCGCGCGCCCATCTCGCAGGTGGAGCAGGTAAGGCCCGCCGCGCCCATATCCTGAATGCCGACGATCGCGCCGGTCTTCATCGCTTCCAGGCAGGCTTCGAGGAGCAATTTCTCCATGAAGGGATCGCCCACCTGCACGTTGGGCCGCTTCTGTTCTGAGCCTTCCTTAAATTCTTCACTGGCCATGGTCGCGCCATGGATACCATCGCGGCCGGTCTTGGCGCCGACATAGATGACAGGGTTGCCGGTGCCTGTCGCCTTTGCATAGAAGATCTCGCTCTTGCGTACCAGGCCCAGCGCAAAGGCGTTGACCAGCGGGTTGCCACTGTAACAGGGCTCAAATTTCGTCTCGCCGCCCAGGTTCGGCACACCAAAGCAGTTGCCGTAGCCGGCGATGCCGCTCACCACGCCCTCGACGACGGCGTGATTCTTCGCCACGAGCTCCGGCTCTGGCGCATCTTCTTTGCGGATGGGGCCAAAGCGCAGCGAATCCATCACCGCCAGCGGTCGCGCGCCCATGGTGAAGATGTCGCGCAGAATGCCGCCCACGCCGGTGGCCGCGCCCTGAAAAGGCTCGATGTAGCTGGGGTGGTTGTGGCTCTCAATCTTGAAGGCGCAGGCCCAGTCGTCACCTACGTCGATGATGCCGGCGTTTTCGCCCGGCCCCTGGACGACCCGCTCGCTCTTGGTAGGCAGGCGCTTCAGATGCACACGGCTGGACTTATACGAGCAGTGCTCGCTCCACATCACGGAGTAAATACCCAGCTCTGTGAGCGAGGGCACACGGCCCAGCGCGGCCTGAATACGCTCGTATTCTTCCGCAGTGATGCTGTGCTGCGCCAGCAGTTCAGGGGTAACCGTACAAGGCTCGGGGACGATGGGCAACAAAGCTTCGGTGATCATCGCGGGTATCTCCATTGTCGCATGATTCGCGCTGGGATTCAGTGGAAGGGACGCCCCATTCCCGCAGCCCGCTACAATAGGAAGGTCATGGAATTGGTTCAGATCGAACCGGCGCGCAAGGCCCCGGCTCCCAAGCCGGAATGGCTGAAGGCGCGCGCCCCTGTGGGCGAGAACTACCATGCCCTCAAGCGCCTGGCGCGCTCGCTCGGGCTGCACACCGTGTGCGAAAGCGCCCAGTGCCCCAACATCGGCGAGTGCTGGCACCACAAAACCGCCACTTTCATGATGCTTGGCAACCTTTGCACGCGGCGCTGCGGGTTTTGCGCAGTGCCCAAGGGCCGGCCAGAGCCGATTGACATGGACGAGCCGCGCCGTGTGGCGGAGGCGGTGGCGACCCTGGGCTTGGAATATGCCGTCATTACCAGCGTCAATCGCGATGATGATCTCCTGGGCGGGGCGCAGGCCTTTGCTCTCGTCATTGAAGAGATTCGCCGTCAGGCGCCCGGATGCCGCGTTGAAGTGCTGATTCCCGATTTTCAAGGCGACCGCCAAGCGATTCGCGCCGTCGTGAATGCCCGGCCTGAAATCCTGAATCACAATACGGAATCGGTACCGCGGCTCTATCGGGCAGTGAGGTCAGGCGCGCGCTACGAGCGGACGCTGGAGTTGCTGCGCTACGCGAAAGAGCTGAACCCGGCGGGCATTACGAAATCAGGCGTCATGGTCGGCCTGGGCGAGGAGACCGCCGAACTGCTCGAGGTCTTCCGCGATCTGGCGGCGGTGCAGTGCGACATCCTGACGATTGGCCAGTATCTGCGCCCCTCGCGCGACCACCTGCCGATGACGCGGCTCTACACGCCGCGCGAGTTTGCCGAACTCAAGGCAGAGGCGCTGCGGATGGGCTTCCGCCACGTGGAGTCCGGCCCGCTGGTGCGGTCCAGCTATCACGCTCACGAGCAGGCTTCATCGACGCTCGTGTCGCAGCCGGTTTAAAACCAGCCTTCCCATCCACTCTTCCGGCATACAGAAGGGCAGGCCGCAGCCTGCCCCTTTTTTCATCTGCACATCCAATCGCGTCTGGTTGACGTGATCGTCCGGCTCATTGATCGTGGGGATTGCCGTGCGGCTTCATCTGTCCCGGAGGACCGCCATGGGGATTGCCATGCGGCTTCATCTGCCCCGGCGCTCCGCCATGCGGATTGCCGTGCGGCTTCATCTGCCCCGGAGGAGCTCCATGGGGGTTGCCGTGTGGCTTCATCTGTCCCGGAGGCCCGCCGTGGGGATTTCCGTGTGGCTTCATCTGGCCGGGTGGGCCACCATGGGGATTGCCATTCTGCGCCCAGAGCGGCAGCCCCGCCGCTAGAAGCACCGTCAGTACAATTCGCGATACACGCATCGTCGTCCTCCCTTGCGCCCCTCATGCCGGCAGTCGCAGCACGTCCATTCATCCTATGCCACGCCGAGCGGAAGAGTAAAAGAATCCGCCTGGCATGATTGCCAAGTGCCTGCAAATCCGAACGGGAGCCGTTTTCCATCCGGCTCCCGTTCCGGACGAGCTTATCGGCCCATATACATTACGTGGACGTAGGTGCCGAGGCGCATGTTGTAGGCAAGGTACCAGCCGATGTGGTCGGGATCGGGATAGATGGAGACGTCATCATCATCCCAGTCCCAGCCGTTGCAGTAGCCCACGTCATACGGCGCAACGGACCAGTTCCATCCATGGAACCAGAAGCGGCCAGGCCCGCCACCTTCGATGCGCCAGAAGTGACCGCGCCCGAATCCGCCCTCAAAGTGTCCGTACTCCCAGGGGCGATCCAGGTGGTAGTGGTCATCGAATCGTCCGGTGTCGTGCCCAATCCAGCGGTCGCCATCGACGTGGGGATAGCCAGGATGGCCCTCGCCGTCGCTGTAGTTATAGTCCGGCCCGTACTGGTGTGGATTGCCGTGGAAGGGTTTGGGACCATGTTCCGGGGCACCCTGCCCATACCACCCATGGTTGCCGTGATCCCCATGGTCCCCGCCCTCTGCAAGAACGGGCATCGGGATTGCAAGAGCTGCGAGCAAAATTCCATGTGCAACGCGCATACGTTCCTCTTTCATGCTTCCAGGGCAATCACAAGCTGCACCAGAGACTTCAATTGTGTCCGACTGAGACTGTTACGAAGACAAACCCCATGCGCAGGGCGAAGTTGCGCAAAGAGCGATGCGGGCAGGCGCTCAGGCGCCCACCGCCACCGCAGCGCGCCGCCATGCATAGAGAGGAAAATGATTGGCCAGCTCGGCCACTTCACCGCGGATGCGCGCGAGAGCGGCATCGTTGTTGCGTTCCACCAAAGCCTGATCAATCCAGCGGGCAATCTGGCGCATCTCTGTCTCTTTCATGCCGCGCGTTGTGAGGGCCGGCGTTCCGATGCGAATGCCGGAGGGCTTGAGCGGGGGATTGTTGTCGTATGGAATGGCATTCTTATTGACCGTGATGCCGGCCTTGCCCAGAGCCAGTTCCGCCTCCGAGCCGAGGATGCCCTTTTCGAAGACATCGACGAGCATCAGGTGATTGTCCGTGCCGCCGGAGACGAGCCGATAACCAGCCTCCTGCAGCGACGCGGCCAGAGCCTTCGCGTTGGCGACGATCTGCGCTGCGTAGGTCTTGAAGTCCGGCCGCAACACCTCACCAAAGGCAACCGCCTTGGCGGCGACGATGTGCACCAGCGGCCCGCCCTGCTGTCCGGGGAAGACGGCCTTATCGACGGCAGCGGCATGCTCCTGCCCGCAGAGAATCAAGCCGGAGCGTGGTCCGCGCAATGTCTTGTGCGTGGTGGTTGTCGTGATATGCGCGTGCGGCACGGGCGAGGGATGCGCATCTCCCGCCACAAGGCCGGCGATGTGCGCCATGTCGAAGATGTAAAACGCTCCGACCTTGTCGGCGATCTGCCGCATGCGGGCAAAGTCCCACAGGCGTGGATAGGCGCTGGCGCCGCCGATGATGGCTTTTGGCTTTTCGCGCAGAGCAATTGCCTCCAGCTCGTCGTAGTCGATGACCTCGGTCTCACGGCTCACATGGTAGAAAGCTGTCTTGTACAGTTTGCCGCTGAAGCTCAGCTTATGGCCGTGTGTCAGGTGGCCGCCGTGGGCCAGGTCCAGTCCAAGAATTGTGTCGCCCGGCTGGAGCACAGCCATGTAAGCGGCTGCGTTGGCCTGCGAGCCGGAGTGCGGCTGCACGTTGGCGTGCTCCGCGCCAAAGATCTGCTTGGCTCGGTCGCGCGCCAGATTCTCCACCACATCGGTGTATTCGCATCCGCCGTAATAGCGGCGTCCCGGGTATCCCTCGGCATACTTGTTGGTGAAGACCGAACCAGCGGCCTCGAGCACGGCCTCGGAGACGAAGTTCTCGCTGGCGATCATCTCCAGCCCTTCGTGCTGGCGCAGGGTTTCGTGGTCAATGGCGGCGGCGACCTCAGGGTCGGCCTGGGCAAGAGAAAGAGCCATGCGATCGGTCATGGTTTGATGATAGGGCATTTTGCCCCGCACCGGAGTTGCGAAGATGCAGGAGCTGACAAGCCCTTTTGTTTTCTGGATTTAGTTGGACTCAGGGAGTCAGCGTCTGTCCCGCCACTGCGAGGATGTGTCCTGATTTGCGGTCGGCGACAAAGACCACCAGACGCAGTGGCCCCCTGGCGTCATTGCTCTGAGACAGATCCGTAGCGGCAAGCCGCAGCGTGCGTCCGTCGAGGGCCTTGGTGCTGAAGTCCTTCATTGCGCGCACAACTGCCACATGCTGCAAGGTACGGCCCGCATTTTCGCCACCCGTCACCTCGCGATGCGTGGCATCCTGTGCCAGAGCGGCTTCGAGTTTTGCGCCACTTTCGGGCTGAACATGGACTGAAAAATCCACGCCCCCATTCACCCAGTGCGCATTCTCGATTGTCAGAGACTCTTTCGGCTGCCTCGCAGCCTGTTCAACGGCCTGCGTCAGAGCGTTAGCGTTGTTACCGACCAGCTGCAAAGATCCATCCACCACCGCCTGCGGCGTGTAGCTATCCTGCAAGCCGAAGCGGTAGACGTAGCTCCGCTGCCGCTCGTCGATCTCTGGCATGGAAAAGGGATCGCGCCATCCCTCATGATTCCAGTAGGTCACGTGCTCGCTCAGCACGATGGCCTCCGCATCCGGAACGAACTGCTCGCGGTCGAGTCGCGCCAGCAGCGCGTCCGCCGGCGGACAGTCCGAACAACCTTCGGAGGTAAACAGTTCCACGAGTACAGGTTGACGGTGCGCGGGCTGATTCGATGCAGCCTGTCCAAAAGATGATCCGACGGCAAGGCTCGCAATCAGCATGAGCCTGGCGGCCCGCTGTGCGGCTGCCGCGGAAGAGGAAGTGAGTCCACTCATATCGAGTCTGGAGCGATGCGCAACGAGAGCGCGGGAAAGAAGCGCATGCACCGAAATTTTGAGCCCGCGCAACTTTCTTGTCAAACCCGGGGTTAAGATTGCCATGGGTTGAAGAGCCCACACAAAACAACTGATCGATTTTTGGAGGTTTGCATGACCAAGGTATCTCTTTTGCTCGTGGTTGCCATGGCCGCTTCGGTCCCGGCCTTCGCCCAGCAGGCGCAACCTGCTCCGACACCCAGCGCCTCACCGAACACAGTCGGGAACCGCCGCGAGAACCAGCAGGATCGCATCGCAAACGGCGTGCAGTCTGGCCAGTTGACCGCAGGCGAAACCAAGAATCTCGAAAACCGCGAAGCCAACCTGAACCAGCAGATCCACGCGGACCGCACCGCGAACGGCGGCAAGCTTACGCAGCAGGAGCGGCAGAATATCGATCGCCGCCAGAACAACCTGAGTCGCAGCATCTACCAGGACAAACACAACGCAGCGCAGGCTCACTTTGGCAACAATGAAATTGGCCAGCGCCGGGAGAACCAGCAGGATCGCATTGCACAAGGCATTCGCAGCGGGCAGATGACGGCCGGTGAAGCCTCGCGCGCCGAGGGCCGGCAGCAGAACATCAACCGCAGCATCGCCGCAGACCGCGCTGCCAACGGTGGGCGCCTGACGCAGCAGGAGCGGCAGAATATCAATCGCCGCCAGAATGGCGCCAGCCGTCAAATCTATCGGCAGAAGCACAACGCTGCCAGGCAGCGCCACTGAGGCGTGACTCGCCTGCGATCGGATGAGAAGCCGGTATGCTGAACGCATGACCGGCTTTTCGTCGTTTTACCGCAGTCTGCTTGCAGCCTGGTGTTGCGCGATAGCCAGTGCCGCGCCGGCAGCAACTTCGCCAACGGTCACACTGACACCTTCTGTCGTTGAAGCCGGATCCCCGGAACTCATTCGTGTGGTTGCGCCCCGGGGCGCAACCCTGCAAGGGGAGTGGCTGGGGCACAAGCTGGAGTTCTTCCGCGGCCCCGCTGACGGCGCCCAATTTGCTCTCGCCGGAGTCGACGTGGAAGCGCCCACCGGCCCTTCGCGCTTGGAGATTGAACTCACGGCAGGCTCTGCCAGAATTGATCTCAGTCAGAGTGTTCTCATCGAGCCCGCGCACTACCGCACAAGTACACTAACTGTTGCGCCACGTTATGTTGCGCCGGGCACTGCCGCGCTGCGACGCATTGCTGCAGAAAAGCAACTGAAGGCGAGTCTCTTCACCAAGAGCGCTCCTGAAAGACTCTGGCGCGGCAGCTTTCAGGCTCCCGTGCGTGCCGCCTCCACCGACAGCTTTGGTACGCGCCGCATCTTTGATGGCAAACTGGCAAGCATCCATAAGGGACTAGATTTCCGTGCACGCCCCGGAACCCCTGTCGTCGCAGACAATGCCGGCATCGTTGTTCTGGCGAGACCCCTTTATTACGAAGGCAGCTGCGTCATTCTGGATCACGGCATGGGTCTCTTTACGATCTCCATGCATCTGAGCCGCATTCGCGTGCGCGAGGGACAGAGAGTTCAGAAAGGCCAGTTGCTTGGGCTCAGCGGAGCCACTGGCCGCGTCACGGGTCCGCACCTGCATTGGGCTGTGCGTTGGGAAGACGCATATCTCGATCCAGCCAAGCTGTTGCAGCTTCAGCTCGGGGCGCTCCAATAGCTCGCCACACGCTGGCCGCAGAGACGCGTCCAGAGTATGATTCTCGGCATGAATGCTGTCAGGCACGATGATTGGATCGGCCGCATTGTCCTGGGTCGATACCCTCTCAAAGCGTGGCTCGGAGGGTCTCCGCACAGCAGCGTTTTTCTGACAGAACTTCAGGGTGATCCCTCGCAAAGAGCAGCCATCAAACTGACATGGGACAATGCGACGGGGTCCGAGAGAGAGCCCCCTCTTGCAGGGATACAAGAGGGACTGGATCATCCGCATCTTTTGCGCACCCTGGATCGTGGATCTTGCGAAATGGATGGGGTCGCGCTGCGTTATGTCGTGATGGAGTACGCCGAAGAGGTACTCTCGTCCATCCTTCCCGAACGCGCCCTCACCATCGACGAGACCCGCGCCATGCTTGGCCCGGTCATGGACGGGCTCGCTGCGCTTCATGCGCGCGGCTTCGTGCATTCGAGACTCAAGCCGTCCAACATACTCGTCGCGGATGATCACCTGAAAATCTCATCGGACACGGTCTGCCCCGCCGGCTCGATGGTGCGCTTTCCGGAAACCGAATCCGCCAGCGTGGCACCTGAGGTTGCAACCGAGGGTGTTTCTTTCGCATCCGACCTCTGGTCGCTCGGCGCTACCATCGTGGAAGCGATGTCGCAGGCGCCCCCTGTCTGGAAGCGTGCAACGCAGCCAGCGCCAGCGGTTCCTTCTTCGATTCCGGAGCCTTTCGCCCGCATTGCGCGTGCCTGCCTTCATCCCACGCCTGCACTGCGCTGCAGCCTGCACCAGGCACAGAGCTGGCTCGAAGGCAAAGCAGAGGTGCAGGAGACACCACGTTCATCATCGCTCGCTCCCGTCACGAAGCAGGCAGCGCCCAACCGTCTATGGACATCACAACGGGTGCTGCAAGGATTCGTGGCTCTGGTCGCGCTCCTTCTCGCGGTCATCACTGTGCTGCACATGCGTCCTCGACATGCATCGCAATCCGAGACTGTGGCTCCATCCCAGCAGCAGAAGCAGACCCTGGCCGCACCAGTGACCGGCATGCACTCCAGCCCAGGACAGGTCCCGTCATCGGCCAGCGCCAACGATCAACAAGGGGTTCCTGCGCGAATGGAATCTGGCGCAACCGCGGGCGATGTGTTGCGGCGTAGCATGCCGGAGGTGTTGCCCGCCGCAATGGCTTCGATTCGGGGCAAAGTGGCGGTATCAGTAAGGATCACCGTGGATGCAGCGGGGCATGTGATCGCTGCAACGCTGGTTTCGCCGGGTCCAAGCAAATACTTCTCGCGCATCTCTGTGCAGGCGGCACAACAATGGCGCTTTAAGCCCGCAGCGGAAGGCAGTGCATGGCTTCTGCATTTTCTTTATCGCCCAAGCGGCATTGAGATCGTTCCCGCGAAGCTTGCGATGTAAATTGCTCTAACGAACTCCAACCTCTTCTTCGGCTTCCTGGCGGGAAACAACGGAGCGCTCAACCCTCTGCTGGCGCAGAGCCTTGAAGGCACGATACACAAATGAGCCCATATACCAGCCGTCAATGTATTTGTAGGGAGTTTCGCCCGTTGTGTAATGGCCACAGGGAAGTACGCGGGGCTCGAAGTTGAAGCCTACCTGGCGGAAGCCCTCCACGACCTGCAAGGAGTATTTTTTCGGAAATGTCAGGTCATACTCGGCGTAGACCAGCAGAGCGCTTTTATCCCGCCCGCCGGATGCCGCCGACATGATTCGATCGAAGTAGCTCACCGGACTGATGGCCGACCACAGCTCGCGTAACCGCTCCTGCGTGAGCCCCGCATCTTCAATAGCCTTGCGGATATGCCGCGTGCTCTGCCCTGCCCAAACGACATCGCCAAATGAAGTCGAAGCATGATTGAAGGCATTCACGCGCAGCCGCGGATCGTGCATGCTGGCGAGGAATGCGTAGCAGGAGCCCAGACTGGTTCCCAGCACACCGAAGTGCTCGTAGCCCTGCTCTTCAAGCCAGTCCACGCAGCAGCGAATATCAACCACCGCCTGCCGGCAGGCGGAAAGTGTGCGGCCAATGTTAGCGCTCACAGCATAATCAGATCGCTCCAGTTCGGCTGGCCTGCGAATGTCGTGATAAGGCTTGGAGAGACGCAGGGCCGAGATACCCATGCGGTTGAAGATCGTGCACAGCGCGTTGTGGCTGAAGGCATCAGCATTCCACTGCGGCAGCACAATGATGGCCTGTTGAGGCCGGTCAGGATCCTTGTGTGCGGGAGCCGGATACCATCGCGCATTCACCTGATCATTCTCTGGGTAAGGCGTCCGCTCCGGTGAAGTGAAGCGCAGAAACTGCGCAGGCTTCGACCGGCCTTCCGCCGCCCGCCGCTTAATCTCAGCATCTTTCGCAAGCGTCTCGGGCCGCACGTTGGTGGGATACAGCTCCGGATGACGCTCTTCCAGATGGAAATCTGTCGGCTTCTTGTAGCCAAAAAACTGATCGCTGTGTCGGATAAGGAGTTGATTGATGCGAACCATGGCGGCTTCCGCAGCCGCATCATTGTGCAACACCTCTGCGCCGGGGAGTACGGCGGTATGTCCATGCGCACTGAGAAATGGCTCGATCCACTCAAAGCCCCACTCCAGCGGGCGTACGACGCGGTTCTCATCGCGGGTGGTCAGGCGTGTCTCCCACGCATACATCCACCGCGCATACCAATCCTTCAGCATCATGTAGCTTCAATTTTACCAGCGCGCTGGGTATGACGGAGGACGGGTATCCAGCTTCAGAAGGCGCTCCTCCAGTCGGCAAAAACTCGCGGGCTTCAGCCCTGCGAGGACTGAAGCCCGTCTCGTTGCCCAACCACCAGGCTAGTTGGCCCCCATCCGTATGGCCACCATCTTCCACTGTCCACCGTCATAAAAGAGCAGTCCAAAGGCATGCATGGCGGTGCCGCTTGCAATCGTCGATCCGCCTTCCATGATGGTGCTCGCCTGTTGAAACACCGTGACGCCGGTTGCACCCGTCAGCGAAGTGAAGGCGGAGTCCGAAGGCAGAGTCATCATGAAGCTGGTGGCTGTGCCGCTGTTGAGCGATACCGCCGCCGTTCCCGTGATGCCCTGCGGCATCAGCGCGACTTCCGAGGCAGTGATGGTGCCTGCCATCGACGTGCCGCCCATCATGCCGCCACCCATGCCGCCCGAACCGCTCATCATACCGCCGGAGCTGATCGGCATGACACTCTGGCCGACGAAGAGATGATTCGCGTCAAATGTGGGCGTGAACGGCAGCCCAGACAGATCCACTTCATCCGCGTTCATTTCGTAAGTTGTGCCCGTGGCCAGGTTCACGGTGGCGCCTTCAGCAAAATACGACGACATCATGCCGTTGCCCGCGCCGTTCTGCATTACGAGGGTGAGCGATGTCGGTGGCTGTCCTGATTCAGCGGTGATGATGCCGCCGCCCATCATGCCACCCGAACCAATCATCGATTGCACCTTTGTCGCAAGCAATGACCCATCCGATTGCAGTGTGGCATCCACCATCACCAGCATGCCGTTGCTCATGCCACCCATCGTCGTGCCATCGAAGACCGTCGAGGAGTTCATGGCGAAGGTGAACGTTCCAGCTGACTGCATAGAGGTCATGGTGAAGGAGCTGCCTGAGACGCCAGAGATCGCACCCATCATTTCATTGATGCCACCATTGGCATAATCCATTGGATTCCCGACGCCCTGCTGGCCGGAGGTGACGTGAAAGACCGGAGTCATCATCAGGCTGCCGTTGGAGCCCTGCGTGATCGAATTTGCAAGATCGAGATCGAAGCCCATCGCCATCGGCGTGGTGCCCACGGTGATGGGAGAACTGAATGTAATATTGCCGGTCATCGGGCCCTGCATCGTTTGTTGCGTGATGGCCTTTGTGTTTGGGTCCACATAGGTCACCGTTTCCGATCCAATTGCGACCGTCGCGCCGGTATAGGTGCCCTGTGGCACGCTGGCCATCGCAAGCGGTTGCATCGAGCCCATGAGGTGCATCATCTCCATGGGTGTGGAGGTGGAAACCACCGTCGCATTGCCATTGTTTCCGGTGAGCGTCATGGAGTTGATGTTCATGGAAAATGCCAGCATCCAGTCAGCGGGCGAGTCTCCCATGTTGACTTGTACTGCCGTGGTAGCGGTCGAAATCGGCGGGGTTACGGGCCCTGTTGTCATGGAACTGCTGCCCCCGCCGCAGGATGTGAGAGTCAGTGTTGCGCCAAGGAGCATCACAATCAAGGCGCCTTTCTTGAGAGCAGACGAAGAAGGACAGACAGCAAACATGGTGTTCTCCTGAGATAAGCAAGTGACGCCGGGGGGCTGCTGATCGTGCTGGCTGGTCCGCGGGGAGGTTTGGGAGTGGAGTCTCGCCTACTCGCTCAATCTAGGTCAGGATGCCTTGGAGTACGAGCAAGCGCAGTGATTTCTGTCACAAGGCGACGGCACTCCCTCTAAGTGGGGACACTGCATTTAGAACTCGCGAGGCACTCCCTCAAGGCTGCCAGCGCACACAAATTCAGAGGCTTAGCTCGGCGCTGCATTGGGTGAAACTGACATTCAGCTTTCTGGATTCCCTGTCTGCGAAGGCCTTTGCGAGCCAGACCGCGGCGATGGAGCGGCGTCAGGATTAGAGGAGACGCTTGGCTTCCAGCACGCGGGCCAGGGCTTCGTCGGCCGTTGCGCCGGTTGCAGACAAGTGGCCCATCTTGCGGCCTATCCGCGGCGTGTGCTTTTCGTAGAGGTGTAACCGTACGCCGGGCACGGCAAGCGCTTTTGCAAAGTTCGGCTTGCGGTCGATCCAGACCTCGCCCAGCAGGTTCACTATCGCGGCAGGCGCAACCAGCGAGGTGTCACCCAGCGGCAGATTACACGTCGTGCGCACCAATTGTTCAAACTGGCTCGTCATGCAACCACGCTCGCTCTGGTGGTAGCTATTGTGAGGGCGCGGGGCCATTTCATTGACAAAAAGCTCACCGGAGCGCGTCACAAACATCTCCACGCATAAGAGCCCTTCGATGCCGAGCGCGTCGCTGATGGACGACGCGAGTTCCTCTGCACGGCGCTCCAGTGCAGCAGGGATTCCGGCTGGCAGCACGCTCCACTCCAGAATCTGATTCTCGTGGTGATTGCGCGCGGCGGGATAACTGCACACCTGACCCGCGGGATTGCGAGCCGCCATTACGCTGATTTCAAGGTCAAGCTCCAGCGCCCGCTCTGCCACGGCAGGCTGTGCGCCAATCGCGTGCCATGCCGCGCGAATCGCTTCTTCTGTTGCAGGTGCTTCCATGCCGATGCGGGCCTGACCACGGCCGTCGTAGCCGCCCCGGCCAATCTTCAGGAAGACGCGGCTATCCAAAGCGGGCACTGCCTCCTGCAGTTCAGCCTCCGTGCGCACCACGCGAAAGGGACCGACGGGAAAGCCCTTCTCCGCGAGCCATGCCTTTTGCAGTGTCTTGTCCTGGATAATGCGAACCGGCTCCACGCCGGGACGTAAAGGGGCCAATTGGGCCACACGCCGCAGCGCATCCACGCCGATCTGTTCGATTTCCAGCGTGACGGCATCGGCACCGCTGGCCAAATGTCGTGCGGCATCCGCATCGTCCCAGCGGCCTACAATCGTTTCATCCACCACAAAGCTGGCAGGACAATGCGCCTCCGGATCCATCACGCGTACACGGTATCCCATGGTGCGCGCCGCCATGGCCGTCATGCGGCCAAGCTGGCCACCGCCGAGGATGGCGATCACTCCGCCTGGCAACACAACCCTGGACTCCGTTTGAAGGGGAGAAAGGATTTCGCCGCTCACCCCGGCAACTCCTGCTTGAGGACTTCTTCCGTGCGGGCTGTGCGCCAGCAGGACAATCGCTCAAAGAGTGCAGCGTCCGTGGTGGCGAGCATTTCCGCAGCCAGCAGGGCGGCATTGGCAGCACCTGCTTTGCCAATAGCCAGCGTACCCACCGGCACGCCCTTTGGCATCTGCACAATTGAAAGCAACGCATCGAGCCCATTCAGTTGCGTCGCTGCGACAGGCACCCCGAGCACAGGCACCAGTGTTTTGGCAGCAAGCATGCCAGGCAAATGCGCTGCGCCACCGGCTCCGGCAATGATGACGCGAAGGCCGCGATCGCGCGCTGTCTCCGCGTACTTGTAAAGCAGGTCAGGTGTCCGGTGCGCGCTCACGATGCGCGTCTCATGCGGAATTTGCAACTCACGCAGAAGCTCCACGGCGCCGGAAAGCGTCTCGTAGTCGCTCTTGCTGCCCATCACGACACCGACCAATGGAGGTTCACCCATGGGCCTGATTATACGAGGTATGCCTCTGCCGGCCCCTTGCGGTCGCTCTTTGCGTACTTAGTTTTTGTAGACACGGACATAGTCGATCAGGAACTCCGAGGGGAATGGAGTCGAAGCATTCGGGCTTCCCGGCCACGAGCCTCCCACAGCCAGATTCAGAATCATGAAGTTGCTACCCGAGTCGAACGGCCAGACGGAGCCGCTGAGCCCCGCGATGCTGGACCTGGTGTAGGTCACGTAGGGGTGCGCAGGATCATCCACGTAATAGGCCACGCTGCCCGGCGTCCAGATCATCCCGTAGGTATGCCAGCCCGCCGCCGTCTGGCCTGCTGGAAAGAAGAAACGCGTTCCAAGATTTGTTCCCGTGAAGCCAGTGCCGTGGATCGAACCCTCATTCCAGTCCGGGCTTGCTGCGGCGTTCACGCGCTCCAGAACGTCCTGCTCGCCGCATGCCGGCCAGTTCACTTTCTCAACGTTGGAACCGAGCAGCCAGAATGCAGGCCAGAAGCCTTGCGCCTCAGGCACCTGGGCGCGCACTTCAATGCGCCCGTATTGGAGGTTGAATAGCCCTTCGGTCTTGAGACGCGCCGAGGTGTAGACGCCGGGCGAGGGCTCGCGCGCAGCAATGTGCAAGTAGCCGTCCGTGCCGACATAGGCGTTGGGTTGAGCCGAGTCACAAGGTGCGGCGGAAGATCCCCACGCACAATAAGTTTCCAGTTCATTGTTGCCAAAGCCGCCGCTTCCCGTGTCATACGTCCACACCTGCGGGTTCGGCTGCGCAACTGCTCCTGTTGCGTTTGTGAATTCGTCGGACCACACGAGCGTACCTGAGGGAATGTTCAGCTGAATGCTTTGACTTACGACCGCACTTACTTCTCCATTCGCGCCGGCCGCAATTGCTTTGATCGTGGCGTTTGAATCCAGGAGAAACGGACCAGAATATTGCGACGAGTTCGAGGTTGGGGTGGTTCCATCCAATGTGTAGTAAATCGCCGCCGGCTTTGCGCCGTCACTCAGCGTGACGACCAGCGCTCCGTTCTGCGCCGGCATGGTCGAGATGATGGGAGATTGCATATTGGCTGCGCCTGATGCAGCGCTGGATCCTGTTGCGCCGCTGCATCCTGCTTGCGCCGCAACCAGCAGACATGAGGCAAGTACGCATCGCATCGCATGCCTGAAGCGAATCGCAGGTCTTGCGCAGAGTTCATTCTTCCTTGTTCCGTTTGATTGCATGATTGTCCCCACGCCCTTCATGACGGTGCAAGTCTAGAACAAGATAGACACGGCGCGCTATCGGGACATCACGACGCGGGGTTGTAGTTCAGGTTCTGGCTGAGCCAACGCTCTGCTTCAGCCATCGAAAAGCCTTTGCGCACGCGATAGTCTTCCACCTGGTCGCGATCAATCTTACCCAGCGTGAAGTAGCGCGACTCCGGGTGCGCGAAGTAGAGCCCGCTGACACTCGACCCCGGCCACATGGCAAAGGATTCCGTAAGCTGGATGCCGGTATTCTTCTCAACGTCGAGCAGGCGCCACAGCGTTCCCTTCTCCGTGTGATCGGGACAGGCTGGGTAGCCGGGCGCAGGACGGATCCCGCGATACTTTTCCTGCACCAACTCGGCAGGAGTGAAGTTCTCGGCACGGCCGTAGCCCCACGCATCACGCGCCTGCTTGTGCAGACACTCGGCAAATGCCTCGGCCAGGCGATCGGCGAGGGCCTCCGCCATGATTGCGTTGTAATCGTCATGCCGGGCGCGAAAGCTCTCGCGCAGTTCCTTCAGCCCTATTCCGCTTGTGACGGCGAAGGCGCCGATGAAGTCGTGCAGCCCGGTCTCCTTGGGTGCAATAAAGTCTGCCAGAGAGCGGCAAGGCTCATTGCCCTCCCGATTGGCCTGCTGCCGCAGGAAGTGAAATCGCTGAAGGACCTGTGTGCGGGATGCGTCTGTAAAAAGCTCCACATCGTCCCCCACCGCATTCGCAGGGAAGAACCCATACACGCCGCGCGCAAGCAGAAGCTTCTGCCCGATGATCTGGTCGAGCAGGACATTAGCCTCCTGAAAGAGCTGGCGAGCTTGCGCGCCTTTCTCTGGATCATCCAGAATGCGCGGATAGACGCCTTTCATCTCCCAGGTGTGAAAGAACGGAGTCCAGTCAATGTACTCGCGCAGGGTTGCGAGGGGGAAATCATCCAGTACGCGGATTCCCGTGAATGAAGGCACGGCAATATCCTCGGCGCGCCAATGAATCGCGGTGCGCCGTCTCCGCGCTGTTTCGATATCCACTGTCTTCTGCTGCGGTGCGGAATGCATCCTGCGCAGTCTGTCGTACTCCATGTGGAGTTGCGTAACGAACTGTTCTTTGCCCTCCTGACTCAGAAGGGTCGTCGTTACGGGAACGGCTCGGCTCGCGTCGAGCACATGCACTACAGGCTCGCTATAGTGGGGTGCAATCTTGATCGCAGTGTGTGCTCGGCTCGTGGTTGCGCCGCCAATCAGCAGGGGCAGCTTGAAGCCCATCCGCTCCATTTCGCGCGCCACGTGCACCATCTCGTCAAGCGACGGCGTGATGAGGCCGCTCAATCCGATGACATCCGCATTCTCCTGTCGCGCCCGCTCAAGAATCTTCTCCGCAGGCACCATCACGCCAAGGTCGATTACCTCATAGTTATTGCAAGCCAGCACCACGCCCACAATATTTTTCCCGATGTCGTGCACATCGCCCTTCACCGTGGCGAGCACAATCTTGCCCTGCGTGCGAACCTCCTGCCCGGCCGCAGCCATAGCCGCTTTTTCGGCTTCCATAAACGGAGTCAGGTACGCAACAGCCTTCTTCATCACCCGAGCCGATTTGACGACCTGCGGTAGAAACATCTTGCCTGCGCCAAAAAGATCGCCAACCACGCCCATGCCGTCCATCAGCGGACCTTCGATCACGGCGAGCGGCCTGCCGAGCTTCGCCCGCGCCTCTTCAGTATCCACATCGATGTAGGTATCGATGCCCTTGACCAGAGCATGAGCGAGGCGTTCTTCAACACTTCCGCTGCGCCACTCCTCCGCCTTTTTCTCCGTCGCTGCGGCTCCAGCATCCTTTGTCTTGAGCGCTTCGCCAAACTCAATCAGTCGCTCTGTGGCATCCGGGCGCCGGTTGAGCAGCACATCTTCAACAAGCGTCTTCAGTTCCGGTTCAATCTCCTCGTAAACCTCAAGCATGCCGGCATTCACGATACCCATATCCAGGCCGGCGGCGATGGCGTGATAAAGGAATGCTGCGTGCATCGCCTCGCGCACTTTGTTATTCCCGCGATAGCTGAAGGAGATATTTGAAACGCCGCCGCTCACCTTTGCGTGCGGCAGGTTTTCCTTGATCCAACGGGTGGCACGGATAAAGTCCACGGCATAATTGTTGTGCTCCTCCATGCCCGTGGCGACGGTGAGAATGTTGGGGTCGAAGATGATGTCTTCCGGCGCAAAGCCGACTTCGTCAACAAGAATGCGGTAGGCGCGTTCGCAGATTCGAATTCGATCCTCGTAGGTTGCAGCCTGCCCCTGTTCATCGAAGGCCATGACAACCGCAGCCGCGCCATACTTGAGAATCGTCGCCGCATTCTGGCGGAATCGCTCTTCGCCCTCCTTGAGCGAAATAGAGTTGACGATTCCCTTGCCCTGCAGACACTTTAAGCCTGCCTCGATCACCTCCCATTTCGACGAATCAATCATGAAGGGCGCTTTTGCCACTTCCGGCTCGCTGGCCAGCAGGTGCAGGAAGCGCGTCATCGCCGCGACACCATCAATCATGCCTTCGTCCATGCAGATGTCGATCACGTTGGCGCCGTTCTCCACCTGCTGACGCGCTATGCTCACGCCCTCTTCATACTTGCCTTCTTTGATGAGCTTGGCGAATTTTGGCGAGCCGGCCACGTTGGTACGTTCGCCAATCATGATGAAGACGCCTTGCTGCTGGGTAAACGGCTGCGACCCGGAGAGCCGTAGCGGACGGAACTCTGAAGCCGGCACCGTACTCTGCTCGGTGCCAATCGAGGTCGCACGGCGTTCGCGCTGCGGCTTTCCATGAAGCGACTTCGCAATGGCTGAAATATGCTCCGGGGTGTTCCCGCAACATCCGCCGGCAATATTGATGAGACCGCCGCGCGCAAACTCGGTAAGGCGCTGCGCCATTTCGTCCGGCCCAAGATCAAATCCCGTTGGCGACAGAGGATTTGGCAGGCCAGCATTGGGATAACACGAGATGGCCGTATCAGACTTCTCCGCCAGCTCCGCAAGGAACGGATACATCAGGTCAGGTCCAAGCGAGCAGTTCAGACCCACGGAAAATGGCTTCACGTGTTTGACCGCATTCCAGAAGGCTTCAATCGTCTGCGCGGAGATCATCGTCTCACCGCCGCGTCCGACTGCGGCCGAGATCATCATCGGTAATTCGCGTCCCGCTGCGGTCAGGCCATCTTCATGGAAGACTTCTTGAATGGCAACCAGTGCCGCCTTCGCATTCAGCGAGTCGAAGATGGTCTCTACCAGCAGCAGATCCGAACCACCGGCGATGAGCGCGCGTACCTGCTCCTTGTAGACCGTGCGCACCTGGTCAAAGGTCACCACGCGAAAGGCGGGATCGTCAGCATCGGGTGAGTTGGAGAGCGAAACCGTCAATGGACCGATGGAACCGGCCACAAAGCGCGGCTGTCCGGTCTCGCTCGCCACACGATCTGCCCATTCACGGCAAATCTGCGCGGAACGCTCGTTGATCTCCCATGCCAGATTCTTCAGGAAGGAATCATCGACGACTCGCTGATAGAAGTCTGGATCCTTTCTGCCGCCCTGTTCCCGCGGGTCCTCAACAAAAAACTCGCTTTGCGCAATGGTGGTGGCGCCAAAGGTATTGGTCTCGATGATGTCCGCACCCGCCTCAAGAAACCGGCGGTGGATATCGCCAATCATCCCCGGCTGGGTCAGTACGAATAGATCGCCATTGTTGAGCAGTTCCTTGGGAGCATCCTTGAAGCGCGTGCCGCGAATGTCCGCTTCTCTCATGCCATAGGTGCGGATGGTAGTTCCCATGGCGCCGTCGAGAATGGCGATACGACTATTGAGGATCTTGCTCAGTGGATTGTTCGATCGGTTGCTCATCACGGTCACTTTTCCGTCACTGGCGGCCTGCAATCTGCTCTGTCGTCGAGCCCTGCAATCTGAGAAGGAAGCGGGGAATGCGCTCGTTGGGGCTGTGCTCTTCGCGAGCCGGAGCAGGCATGCACTGAACCAGAGATGAAGCAGAACGTCACACCTATTATCTCATTCGATCTGGATGGGTTGGAGACTTGCGTTCGTATCGGACGATGCCCTGCGTCGCGATGCGATCAACCTGCACAGCCGTGAGCCCTCTCTGGTTTCGAAGCCGATTGCGTCCTTGCGGACGCCTCGCTTCTGATCCGTCGCATACTCCACAAAGAATCCTCTTGACAATCGGCGAGATGGAGACCAAGATAACGTACATATCTATTCAATCGCTTGAATATGAAGAAATGAATTCATTACGCAGCATGCAGGATGGAATCATGATGACTCACCAGACCCTAAGGCGCTGCAGCGCGAGTGCGGCGGTTTTGCTTCTCTCAGCGGGAGCTCTATCTTTGGCACAATCCGCAGGCCCGATCGCAATCGCGCCGGGCAAGTTGCCGAGCATTGGCACTGTGAGCGAGCGCTACCAGTCTTACAACATTGAAATGGTCGAAGTGACGGGTGGACGTTTCTGGGCCCCCTACAAGCAAGCGAAGACCGGCCCCGCCGCAGTTGCTGACACAAGACCGGCCAGCACGCCGGGTGGCATGAACCCGTCGCTTTATCGCTATCGCGCGCCTGTAGACCTCTCCAGTCCGGAGTTGCGCAAGCTGGCCGCGGCCTTGAGCCCTGCCTATGTGCGCGTGAGCGGAACCTGGGCCAACTCGACGTACTTTGATGATTCTGACGGCCCGGCGCCGTCCAAGCCACCCGCGGGATTCGGCGATGTTCTGACGCGCAAAGAGTGGCGCGGTGTGCTTGATTTTGCCAGTGCTGTGAATGACGAGATCATCACGTCTTTCGCCATCAGTCCAGGAGTGCGCAACGCTCAAGGAGAATGGACTCCGTCGGAGGCAGCCAAGGTGCTGGATTACACCAAAGCCGTTGGAGGGCATATCGCTGGAGTGGAGTACTTCAACGAGCCAACATTTGCGACGATGGGTGGCGCACCGAAGGGCTACGACGCCGCACAGTACGGACGCGACTTCAAGATCTTCACAGCGTTTATCAAAAAGGCCGCTCCCGGGGCGAAAATTATCGGGCCCGACTCGGTTGGCGAAGGCGGCTCGCTCGGTCAACAGCCGCCTTCGATGAAGTTGATCCGCACCGAGGACATGCTTGCGGCGGAGGGCCCCGGGCTGGATGTCTTTGCGTACCACTTCTATGGCGGTGTCTCGCAGCGCTGCTCGGCAATGATGGGAGCGGCAGCAAAGACGTCTCCGGATCATGCGCTCTCAGAAGAATGGTTGATGGCCACGGCGCATGAAGAGGAGTTCTACGCGAAGCTGCGCGATCGCTTTGTGCCGGGCACGCCGATCTGGAACACAGAAACGGCTGAAACCGCCTGTGGCGGCAATCCCTGGGCTGGCGATTTCGTTGACAGTTTCCGATATCTCAATCAGCTCGGTATTCTTGCCAAGCTGGGAGTAAAGGTCGTCATCCACAATACGCTCGACGCGAGCGATTACGGCCTTCTGGATGAGGCAACGCTGCAGCCGCGGGCGAATTACTGGTCGGCTGTGCTTTGGCGCAGACTGATGGGCACCACGGTGCTCGATGCTGGTTCCACGTCAACGCCCAATCTCTATGTCTACGCGCATTGCCTGCGGCATCATCCAGGCGGAGTGGCATTGCTAGTGCTAAATACGGACAAGGCCGAGTCGCGTCAAATTGCCGTGCCTCTCGCTTCATCGCGCTACCAACTGACGGCACCCGATCTGCTTGGTACTGCAGTTCGGCTCAACGGGAAGAACCTGGCTTTGACTGCAAACGGGGATCTGCCTGCTTTGAATGGAGAATCGACTCGCGCCGGAAAGATGTCGCTGCCTCCAACGAGCATCACCTTTGTGGAGATACCGGGAGCGTCGAACCAGGCCTGCCACTGAGTTTGATTCATGCCCGTGCAGGATCCCCTATCCTTCACGGGGCGACTGAACCTGTGCAGCCTGTGCATCACGCAAGAGATCATGATCGCAGGGTGCGCAGGTTGTGCCGGAGAGATTCCACAATGGTCAGAAAGCTTGATCGCAGCGCCGCCCCACTGCGTCCGCGGATTACGCAGAAAGAGCTCGCTGCTCGTCTCGGGCTTCATCCCAGCACCGTTTCGCTGGTGCTCAACGACGCGCCCCTGGCAAAGGCCATCCCACAGGAGACAAAGGATCGTGTGCTTCGAGCTGCACAGGAGCTTGATTATCGGCCCAACCTGTATGCGAAGTATCTTTCCTCGAACCGAAGCTTCACCGTTGCCATCCTGTTGCCGGCCATCGGCGAAGGTTACTCAACCGCAGTACTCGGCGGTGTGGATGAGGTTCTCTTTGATCAGAACTACGCGGTCTTTCTCGCCATTCATCACGGAGATAAGCAACGCATCCGCGAGTATCTGCGCCGTCTTGAGCAGCGGGCTGTGGAAGGTGTCATCCTGCTGAATACTCCCCTAGAGGAGCCACTCGGGCTTCCCAGTGTTTCGATCGGCGGCTATCCCGCAGTTGGGGAAACGACGCGTGTGTTGCTCGACAACTACCGCGGAGCGCGCGCAGGAGCGGAACATGTCATCGGACTCGGCCATCGGCGGATTGCAGTCATCAAAGGACATGCATGGCGGCCGGCCAGCCAGGAACGATGGAACGGGATCGTCGATTCCTTTGAGGCCCATGGAATGCAAGTTAACCCAAAGCTCGTGATCCAACTTCAGGCGCAAACCTCATTACGGGAGCAGGCAACTCCTGAAGAAGGCTATCGCGCCGCCAAAACTCTGTTGAGCCACGGGCTCTCTTTCACGGCGTTGCTGACCTTCAACGACTTGACGGCGCTGGGCGCGATGCGCGCTTTCCATGAAGCTGGCCTGCGTATCCCCCAAGACATCTCCGTCGTTGGCTTTGACGACATTCCCTCTGCGGCCTACCACCTGCCAGGATTAACCACCCTTCGTCAGCCTTTGCAACATATGGGAGCGCTGGCAAGTCGCCAGCTGCTGAAGCTCATCGCGCAACGTGGTGCCAAGTCCGAGGACCTGATCGTGGAACCGGAGCTGATTGTACGCGAATCGACGTGCGAGGTTCAGCCGGGCCGCTAAGCCAATCGCGATGCGTTTCGGATTGCGGCCCCTTTCCTTACTGCACAACTTTGAAGCTTGTCTCCTCCGTAGCCAGAGAGCTGCCACCCACCCAGACATCAAAGGTGGTGGGCTCGACCGTCTTCTGCACGGCCGCGTTATAAAAGCTCAGTTCGTCAAAGCCGAGGGGGAAGGTAATGTGCTTCGTTTCACCCGGTGCCAGCGACACACGCGCAAAGCCTTTCAACTCGCGCACAGGCTGTTCTACGCTTGCCACCGTGTCACGGATGTAAAGCTGCACCACCTCTGCACCTGCGACACTTCCGGTATTGGTCACGTCCACCCCGACGGTCAGCGCAGGCCCGTGATCTTTCAGGATCGTACGCAGCGGCACTTCAGAGCGGCTCACAGTTGGCGTGGAGTAGCGAAAGCGCGTATAGCTCAGCCCCCATCCAAAGGGGAAGAGCGCGGAGTTCCGTTCATCCACATAGCGCGACATGAATTTCTCTTCCGAGTTGTACGGCATGTGACTCAGGTCGCCGTGCGCGGGACGCCCCGTCGGCATCTGCGCGTAATAGAGCGGCTCCTGCCCCACTGCACGCGGTAAACTGGCTGGCAGCTTTCCGGACGGGTTCACATCGCCAAATAGTACGTCCATCACAGCCGGTCCGGCTTCGATGCCGGGGCTCCACGCCTCCAGAATGGCCGGCACATGCGCCGCTGCCCAGGTCAGTTCCAGTGGACGCCCAGCCAAGACCACCAGCACGACCGGTTTCCCTGTTGCCACCACTGCCTCAAGAAGCCTTTCTTGTGAACCTGTGAAACCAAGGCGGACGCGGCTTGATGCTTCGCCTTCCATCCACTGCGTGGGTTCGCCCAGCGCGAGAATCGCCACATCGGCCTGCTTTGCCGTGGCAACCGCATCGGCAATGGTCTTGTCATCATCGGGCAAAGGCTCACCTTCCGCAGCCGCGGCCGTTCCTCCATGCATGATGTGTTTCAGGATGTTCTCGTCCTTGCCCGCGAGCAATCCGCAACCCTCGGCAAACAGAAGCCGGTCACCAAGGCGTTCCTGCAAAGCCTGCTTCAGGGTGATGACATCATTTGGATTGCCGGCAGACCAGGCACCGATCAGATCCTGCGGATCATTCGCCATGGGGCCAATCAAAGCGACCTTCTTCGCTTTGGCCGAAATCGGCAATAACGCGCCGACGCCCTCCACCGGGTCATTCTTGAGAAGCACCATCGTCTCGTCGGCCACTTTGCGCGCAATCGCACGCCGCGCAGGGGTTGCCACGTAAGCAGGTCCGGGCTGGGTATAGGGATGATCAAAGAGGCCCAAAGCAAACTTCACGCGCAAAATCCTTCGCACTGCTTCATCCACAACGCTCTCGGGAATCTGGCCGGAGCGCACCTGCTCAACGACAGTCGTTGCATACAGGTTGCCCTCCATGTCCATATCCACACCGGCTTCCAGCGCCTTGCGTGCCACCGTGGCGCCGTTTGCTCCAATGGCGTGATTCAGCAACTCGGCCACGGCCCCCCAGTCGGAGACCACGAAGCCGTCAAAGCCCCATTCCTTACGCAGCACCTGCGTCAATGTAAATGGATTCGCCGTTGCGGGGACTCCGTTAATGGAATTGAAGGAACTCATGACCGTGGCCACTCCCGCCTTGACCGCTGCCTCATACGGGGGCAGGTAGACCTGGCGTAGCGTGATCTCGCTCATGTCGGTTGCGTTGTAGTCGCGCCCCGCGATGGCTGCGCCATACGCGGCATAGTGCTTGACGCATGCCGCGACAGAATCGGGTCGCGAAAGGTCGTCCTGCTGGTATCCCTTGACCCACGCTCGCGCCATCGCAGAGCTCAGATAAGGATCCTCACCATTTGATTCGACGATGCGCCCCCAACGCGGATCGCGAGAAATATCGACCATGGGTGAAAAGACCCAGTCAATGCCATCCGCTCGCGCCTCCTCCGCTCCTGTGCGCGCCACGGTTTCCGCGGCATTCGTATCCCAGCTTGCAGCGATCGCCAGTGGAATCGGAAAGGTGGTATGAAAGCCGTGAATCACATCCAGGCCGAAGATCAGCGGAATATGCAGCCGCGACTGCTCCATTGCGATGTGCTGGAAGTGATTTGTTTTGTCGGCTCCGACCACGTTGAACAAGGATCCAACCTTGCCTTGCGCCACAAGCTCGTCGTAGGTGAGCTTGGAGGCGGAGGGTCCGGTGGCAAAACCAGCCGAGAACTGGACGAGCTGTCCAACCTTTTCCTCCAGCGTCATCTTCTTCAGCAGCGCATCCACGCGCGCATTGACCTCCCTGGAGATCAGTTGCGGATTCGGATGAGGGCTCTCCTGGCTGCCGGCGAATACACCCGGTAAGAGAACTGCGAGGCAAAGAGCACCAATGGCGGGCATAAGGAATCTGGTTGTCATTTTCATCTCGCGGCCATAATAAACCGTTTGAGCCGACGCGGCTACCGGAATGGCCCGTGCTCCATCCGATTCAATTCGTGCGTCGTGGTTGATCGAATCCCCGGCGCAGAGGGCAACTTCAGGCGGATTGAAGGGTCTGAAAAAGCAAACTGAAGAGCTGATGCAAGGAGGATGATGTTGGCTTACGGCCCGGGCCGGGATCTACAAGGGGACCATATCGCCGCAGAAGGCGGTCATGCTCTACTCTTCAAGAGACTGAATATGGCTCGTTTCGCTGCACATATCCGCAAGGCACTTTGGCTCGCGCTGGAACACGATGTGCTCAATACAGCAAAGGCTGCGGCGTACTCCGGGATGCTGATGCTATTTCCCGCGATGATCGTTACGGCCACGATTCTGGCGATGGTCCCGGAGGGCAACCGCATCGTTGCAGAGATGCGCCCTGCGTTTGAACCCCTCATTCCTACCGGGTCGCTGGACCTCTTGCAGTCCTATATGATGTCGCGGCGAATCCACTCGCTGCAGCTGATCCTCTCCGCGGCCAGTTTGGCGGTCTTTGCGGGCCTTGGCTTGATGCTCTCCTTAATGGATGGCTTTCGCCGGGCCTATCGGCTGCCGCGGGGCGACTGGGGCTTCTGGCAGCGGCGCATGCGCGCGCTCATGCTGGTGCCCATCGTCCTTGTACCCCTTTCGCTGGCTTCGCTGGTCCTGGTCTTTGGCCGGCAGATTGAAGCCTGGATGATCGTGGCAACCACCCATGACCTGAGACCCGTTGTCCTGCTTGCATGGCGCCTTACGCGCTGGGCTGTCGCGCTCGTCACCAGCGTCACGGTGCTTGCTGCGCTTTACCACTTCGGCACAAAACGCGGCGAGCACTGGGTATGGGTGATGCCCGGCGCGATCGCGGCGACCGTGGTCTGGTTCCCCGCCACTCTTGCCTTTGGATGGTATGTCACACGCATTGCCGACTATTCCATGTTTTACGGATCATTCGGCGCAGGGATCGCGACACTGGTGTGGCTTTACATCACCCTCTTCAGCGCGTTGCTGGGCGCAGAGTTGAACGGAGTCCTCTTTCGTGAGCGCCGGGGAGACGATCCGGCGAAATAGGGAAATTGCCGATGCACGCGCGTTGACGGCGCCACACGCATCAATATGAGCGCTCCGCCTGGCGAGAAGCGCACAAGGCTTTTGGGCCCTGAGCGCCGTGTACAATGAAGCTGGCCGCATTTCATTCCAACCCTTCCTATTTGAAGCCCACCTGGAGTCACATTCATGTCGTTCATTGAATCAAGCCTGACAGAAACACCAATCCAGCGCCGTGCAAAAATCGTTGCCACTCTCGGCCCGGCATCCAACACTGAACCCGCCTTTCGTGAACTGGTCCGGGCAGGGGTTGATGTGGTGCGCCTGAACTTCTCGCATGGCACCCATGAAGAGAAACTCGAGCTCATCCGAATGATTCGCAAGGTAAGCCGGGACGAGCGCAAACCCCTTTGCATTCTGGGCGATCTGCAGGGACCAAAGATTCGCACCTCGAAGTTGAAGGACCATCAGCCGGTTTTGCTCAAGGCGGGCGGCCGCCTGACCATCACGCCGCGTGAAGTACCCGGCACCGCGTCCCTCGTTGGCACCACTTTCAAGACGTTGGCGGAAAACGTAGAACAGGGCTCGCGCATCCTGCTTTCCGACGGATTGATTGAATTGCGCGTGCATGAAGTGGATGGCGCGGACGTGGTCTGCGAGATCATCAATGGCGGCATGTTAGGGGAGAATAAGGGCATCAACCTGCCTGGCATTCCGGTGCGTGTCCCCTCACTCACAGAGAAGGACGCGGCCGATCTAGAATTCGCCATTAAGAATGGCGTTGACGCAATTGCCGTTTCGTTTGTGCGCACGGCAGAAGACGTGCGACTGGTGCGGAATCGCGTAGCAGCCTACGGCGGCGAGACCTGGATTATTGCCAAGCTGGAGAAGCCTCAGGCCATTCGCCACCTCGACGATATTCTTCAAGTCGCGGACGGTATCATGGTGGCCCGCGGCGACTTGGGCGTCGAAGTGCCTCCCGAAAAGGTGCCTGCGATTCAGAAGCACATCATCCGCCGCGCGGCAGAGTATCGCAAGCCGGTCATCACGGCCACACAGATGCTGGAGTCGATGATCGAAAACCCCCGGCCCACACGCGCCGAGGTCTCTGACGTCGCCAACGCCGTCTACGACGGGACGGATGCCGTGATGCTCTCCGGTGAGTCCGCCGTGGGCAAATATCCCGTGGGCGCGGTTGCCATGATGGCGCGCATCGTCTCTGAAGCAGAGCGCCACATCAAGGACTCCCGCAGGGAACTTCGCTCGCGGGCCACACACTTGTCGATTGCGGAAACCATTTGTGAGGCCACGGCGCACGCAGCGGAGGATCTGGACCTTCGTGGCATCGCTCTCTTTACTGAATCGGGAACCACGGCGCGCCAGCTTTCGAAATATCACCCCGCTGCCCCGATCTTTGCACTCAGCCCCCTTGAAGTGACGGTGAATCGCCTGAATCTGCTTTGGGGAACGACGCCAATTCGCTGTCCTAAAGTCACCACGACCGAAGCGCTGGTCGAAGTGGCGGAGAGTCTTCTGGAGCAGCTGGGCTATGTGCGCGCGCGCGAGGTGATCGCCATCGTCGCCGGTACACGCACCAAGTCGGGCTCGACCAACTTCCTCCGCCTGCATGTGCTCGGCGAGCAGAGCCTGGAGGGTGGCCGCTTCTTCGCGACTCACGAAGAAGAACCGAAGCTGGCTGCCACTCCGCAATCTGCCTTGGAGGAAGCGCCGACGCCAGCGGCCCCTAAGGCAAAGCGGCCTGCCGCCAAGCCGGCAAAGGCACCTGCACGCCGGAAGTAGCATCCATCTCACGCGGTGCAACACGAAGGCCACTCCGGTGCGGAGTGGCCTTCAGGCATTGTGGTCCTTCAAGCGGTCCTACTTCGCAGCAAGCTGGCGCAGCACGTAGAGCAGAATGCCACCATGCTCGTAGTACTCGATCTCCTGCGGCGTGTCGATCCGAACCTTGGCCTTGAACGTCTTCTTCTTACCGTCGGCAGCCGTGGCTGTCACGTCGAGCGTTCTGCCGCTGGCAAACTTAGCCTTCAGCATCGCGGTGAGGCCCGGGAAGTCATAGACCTCTTCACCGGTCAGGCCCAACGACTCGACATTCTGTCCCTCTTCAAACTGCAGCGGAAGAATGCCCATTCCGACGAGGTTTGAGCGATGGATGCGCTCGAAGCTCTCCGCGATGACCGCGCGCACGCCCAACAGCTTCGGACCCTTCGCCGCCCAGTCGCGCGATGAGCCGGAGCCGTATTCCTTGCCGGCCAGAATCACCAGTGGCACGTTGCGCTCGGCGTACTTCACGCTGGCGTCGAAGATCGACATCGGCTCGCCCTCGGGCAGCAGGCGCGTCACGCCGCCCTCCGTTCCGGGAGCCAGCTTGTTGCGCAGACGCACATTGGCAAAGGTGCCGCGCACCATCACTTCATGGTTGCCGCGGCGCGAGCCGTAGCTGTTGAAGTCGGCCTGCTTCACGCCGTGCTCGGCCAGGTACTTGCCCGCCGGGCCGTTCGCCTTGATGTTGCCCGCGGGCGAGATGTGGTCGGTTGTGACGGAGTCGCCCAGTACCGCCAGCACGCGCGCACCAGTAATGTCGCTGACCGGGGCGGGCGTCTTGCCCATGCCATCGAAGTACGGCGCTTTGCGGATGTAGGTCGAATCGGCTTCCCACTGGTAGACGTCGCCGGTAGGAAAGCTCAGGCCCTGCCAGCTCGCATCGCCCTTTGACACGGTGGCGTATTCCTTGCGGAAGCCCTCGCTGCTGACGCCCTTCTCAATCGCGTCGGCAACTTCCTTCTGCGTCGGCCAGATGTCCTTGAGATACACGGGCTGGCCATTCTTGTCGCTGCCGAGCGGGTCGGTGTCAAAGTTGTGGCCGATCTTGCCGGCCAGCGCATAGGCCACGACGAGCGGCGGGCTCATCAGGTAGTTGGCGCGGACGTCCACGTTCACGCGGCCCTCAAAGTTGCGGTTGCCGCTGAGCACGCTCACGGCCACCAGGCCGTGCTCATCGATGCTCTTCGAAACATCGCTGGGCAGCGGGCCGGAGTTGCCGATGCAGGTGGTGCAGCCATAGCCCACGACGTTGAAGCGCAGCTTTTCCAGATACGGCAGCAGGCCGGCCTTCTCGTAGTAGTCCGTCACTACGCGCGAGCCCGGCGCCAGCGAGGTCTTCACCCACGGCGGAACGCTGAGCCCCTTTTCAACCGCCTTCTTGGCCAGCAGCCCGGCAGCCATCATCACCGAGGGGTTCGAGGTGTTGGTGCAGCTTGTGATGGCAGCGATGACCACGGAGCCATGATCGAGATACGGATCGGGATCGACCCCGAAGCGCTCCTTCACCGTCGTGGTCACGTGCAGCGGGCTCTTTTCCGCGATGCCCGCGTCGGCCACAGCCTTGCGCTCCCACGCAGTGGCCTTGCGCGTGCCCAGCGGCTTGGCCGTGGGAGCAAGCAGGCCGGGGAGCTGCTCCGCGAAGCTCGTTGCCGCATTCTTCAGTAGCACGCGATCCTGCGGGCGCTTGGGGCCGGCTACGCTTGGTTCGACTGTCGCAAGGTCGAGTTCCAGCGTCTGCGTGTACTCGGCCTCCGGCGAGCTGGCCGTGTGGAAGAGTCCCTGCTCCTTGTAGTAGGCCTCGACCAACGCGATCTGCTCTTCGCTGCGGCCAGTCAGGCGCAGATAGCGCAGCGTCTCGGCGTCCACCGGGAAGATGCCGCAAGTGGCGCCATACTCGGGCGCCATGTTGGCGATGGTGGCACGATCGGCCAGAGGCAAGTGCGCCAAGCCGTCACCGAAGAACTCGACGAATTTGCCCACAACGCCAAGCTTGCGCAGGGCCTGCGTCACGGTCAGAACGAGATCCGTCGCCGTGGCGCCCTCGCGGAGCTTGCCGGTGAGCTTGTAGCCCACCACTTGCGGCACCAGCATGGAGACGGGCTGGCCAAGCATGGCGGCCTCGGCCTCAATGCCACCCACGCCCCAGCCCAGCACGCCCAGGCCGTTAATCATCGTGGTGTGGGAGTCGGTGCCGACCAGCGTGTCTGGATAGGCCACCGTCTCGCCGTTCGCATCGGCGGTGAAGACCACGCGGGCGAGATATTCGAGGTTGACCTGGTGGCAGATGCCCATGCCCGGCGGCACGGCGCTGAAGTTACGGAAGGCCGTCTGGCCCCACTTGAGGAACGCATAGCGCTCGCGATTGCGCTGGAACTCGAGCAGCGAGTTGGCCTCATAGGCCATGGGCGTGCCGAACTCGTCCACCTGCACAGAGTGGTCGATAACCAGCTCGGCGGGCACAAGAGGATTCACGCGCTCCGGATTGCCGCCCAGCGTCTTGATGGCGTCGCGCATCGCGCCCAGATCCACCACGGCGGGCACGCCAGTGAAGTCCTGCATGAGGACGCGTGCGGGCATGTAGGCAATCTCGCGGCTGGGCTCAGCCTTGGCGTCCCATTTCGCCAGAAACTCGATGTCAGAGGCGGTTACATTCACGCCATCTTCGCGGCGCAGCAGATTTTCGAGCAAGATTTTGAGGCTGAACGGCAGGCGGCTGAGGTTAAAGCCGCGCTCGCCGAGCGCCGGCAGGCGGAAGATGGTGTAGGACTTGTTGCCCGATTTCAGAGTGGCACGACTCTTGAAACTATTCATTGGGGACCTTTCTATCCACCCGAGGGCGGATGGGCTCTTCAACTCGAAAAGAACTTTGGATTTGCCCCGCGTGAATTCCACGGGCCGGCCCTGGGCGCAGCTCGGAAACTGGAATTTCGGCGGATATAGATTACTCAGCGGGCGGGGTCAGCGTCCACGGTCGTGACGCCCGCGACGAAAGCGCTTGAGCGGCGGTGCGGATGGAATGGCGAAGTATCTGCGCATTGTCTCCGCTGGAATTTTATCGTGGCAGGCGCTCTGCGGGGAACCAGCTATGCGCGTCGGGTTGGCCGATACGGCTACTCGCGGCCCAGATCCCGATACCGTTCCAGGACATCGCGCTGGGAGATCATGCCATCGAGTTTGCTGAGGTTGGCGCGATTGGCCACAGGCACCTGCGGCCAGCGGTCCACATACCGGAGCACCGTGTCGAGAGGCTGGTCGGGATGCACATAGGGAATCTCGCACTCTTTGAGCAATGTACCGAGGGTTTCAGCGCCTTTTCCTTCATTCAACAGGGTCTGGGCCTGCTCACGCTCGATGCAGGCCCAGGAATGGCCGGGCATACGAACCATCAGGACGGACGCAGCGCAGCCCTGGAAAGCCAGAATAGCGCTATCCAACGGATCCTTGGCGTTGAGCACTGGACCGGAAACGGGCTGCATCGCATCTTCTACACGGAGGATGTTTTCCTCGCGAATCTCTTCCATGGAGGGCAGATCGAGTCCGTCCTGGCGGCTGAGCAGATCGAAGATCGGCGTCGGCTGCAGGGTACGGGAAATGACGTAGGCAAAGGTATTGGCCACGATGACGGGCACAATAATCGTATAGTTCTGGCTCACCTCAAGCACCATGAAGACGGAGGTCATGGGAACCCGGAGGAAGCCGGCAAAGAGCACGCCCATGCCCACCAGGGCATAGGTTCCGGCTGCGTAATGGAAGTGGGGCAGCAGGGCATGTTCCGCGCCGCCCACAGCCGCGCCCAGCATGGCGCCAACGAAGAGCGTGGGAGCGAACATGCCACCAGGCGTCCCACTGACAAACGACAACAGGGTCGCGATGATCTTCAGTGCGGCAAGAATCGCCAGGAATTGCCAGGTGAACTGGCCGTGCATCGCCTCGTCCATGTATTCGTAGCCCGCGCCCATCACCTGCGGCGCGCCCAGCATCGCGATGACCCCAATCAGCAGTCCTGCAACGGCAGGCTGAAAATACTGCGTCCATGGGGGCATATTGCGGCAGCGGGGACGCAGCGCGCTGATGCCGGTGGAAAATGCGACCGAGGCGAAACCGCCGATGATGCCCAGGATGGCGTAGGCGATCAGCTCGGAGGGGCGGCGTAACTCCACGGGAGGAATGCGAAAAAGCGACTCCGAGCCCAGGAACCAACGCATGACGACAACACTGGATACGGCTGAAAGCACGACGGAGCCAAGAATGCCCGCTGTCCAGCGGCCGATGACCTCTTCAATGACAAACAGCACGGCTGAGATGGGCGCATTGAAAGCTGCGGCGAGGCCGGCAGCCGCGCCGATGGGAGCCAGCAGACGCATGCGGTCTCGCGAGAGCTTCATGCGGCGGCCAATGGCCGAAGCCAGCGTGGCGCCAATCTGCAGGGATGGGTCCTCGGGGCCGAGCGAATGGCCGGCACCGATTGCAACGGAGGAGGCAATGAACTTTCCGATTGCAGTCTTGAAGGGGATGTAGCCGTCGTAAATGTAGAGTGCCGCTTTGGTCTGATTGACACCGCTGCCGCGCGCCGCAGGAAAGACGTGAATCGCGAGGACAGCGATGACCAGCCCTGCCAGCGTCGGCGCCAGAATTAAACGCCAGGGCGAAAGTTCGGCACCGGTGCCAAGCAGATAAATGCGGCACCAATCGATCGCGAAGCGGAAGCAAACCACAGCCAGGCCGGAAAAGACGCCAATGAAAACCGAAAGGATAAGGAAGAACCGCTCTTCTCGAAAGACAGAGCGCAGGACGCGGGCAGGGGTGAGTCCCTCCACGGAGACCGCCTGGGATGGGCTGACGGTCTCTGCCACCGTCGTCGATTTGTGCGCCTCTGGGATCGAGCCCACTTCAGCTCCCCTCATGGAGTTTTGCAATCAGCAGCAGTGCTGCGTCTTTGTCGCTTGGCGTGCCACACCACTCACTTGCCTGGCGCTCGACAGTAAAGACCAGATTCATGGCGGTATCTACGAGATCCGGATCGCGGTGCAGGCCCCCAGGGGTGATCTGCGACTTCAAACTGGCCCACTGCGCGCCCAGGTCCTGGGCGGGCTTTCCGGGTGCTCCCGCCTTGACGCCGTAACTGGCCGCGACGGGGCAGGCCTTGAGCCGGTCCCCGGCCGCAGCAAAGGCCTCAATCACCTTCCGATTGCGATCTGCGACTCGAATCTGCGGGCGGAAGGGATCCATCTCCATCACAAAACGGGCGGTCCTGAGGCGGTCATTGCTGATGTAATCATGCGGGTTGAGATCGACGGCCTGCTGGAGGTATCGCACCGCAAGGGCATAGCGACCCATTCCGTAGGCCGCATCGCCCGCGCCGGTCAGAGCGATCACGTCACGCGGATTGGCGGTGAGGCCGCGGTGAAAGGCGGCGAAGGCGTGTTCGTTGTCTGAGATGCGCAGAAAGAGCGCACCGAGCCGATCCTGCTGGGTTGCGTCATCATCCACGTAGGCGGCAAGTGAGATGAGCTCGGATTGCGCCTGGGTCTTGGAGTTGATCCTGAGCAGGTACTCTACCAGTTCAAAGCGGGTCTCCCGAGCCTGGTTTTCCTGGCCGGCTGGCCAGTTGGCGTAGATCGCGTTGTGGTAGTAGCGGAGGGCCTCGGCGGTGTCACCCCGTTCCGCGGCAATGCGTGCCAGCTCGACGTTCACGACGCCATTCTCCGGGTGCCGGGCCCAGAGATTGATGAAGTAGGCATAGGCTTCAGCGGTGCGGTGGGTGCCCATCAGAGCCTGAGCCAAACCGAGCCGGTAGTCGAAGTTGTCGCGAGAATAGAGCAAAGCGGCACGGTATTCAGGGATGGCCGCGTCATAGTGGTGAGAGTTCAGGTCCGCCAGACCACGCGAAGACCAGCGCTGTGCCAGCGCGTCCTGCTGTCCAAAATAGAGATGCGAGATCGCCGTGACCACCAGGAAAAACACGATGGCGATGAATGAAAGGATGGCGAGCATCGCGGGCTCGCGCCGCAAATACTGCGAGAGATCCAAGTTGTTGGATTGTGCAGTCATCCTTCTTCCCGGGCGAGTGTGGGCGGGGAACTACTTGTTCTATGATAGCGCGCTGCTCCCGCGCGGTTGCCCGCGGGGGCTATTGCGGGGGCTGCATGTTGTAGAGAAAGACTGCCCTCAGTTCAAGATAGGGCCCGTGGAAGTCGTGGGGAAGCGGGGGATAATTCGATCCGGTGATGGCTCCCCAGGCGGCGCGGTCAAGGCCAGTATCGCCGGAGCGTCCCTCGAGGACCATGCTGCCGTCCATGACGCGGCCGTTGGGGAGAACCTTAAAGCGGATGACGACGGCACCAGACTTGAGGATGGGTGGATTGACTTCGTCGGGGATCAGCGGGTCCCAGGTGCGCTCAGTCTCACGGTGCCACCGCAGCAGCCAGGAGTTGAAGTCAACGCCTTGGGTATCGGAGAGAATCTCGACGCCGCCGGTGCCTGCTCCGGGGTGCATTGAGAGGCCTCCACCCGCAGGCAGGTTATTGCCGTTAAAGCCATGATTTTGGGCCGCGCCTCGCATCGCATCGCGCAACTGGTCCGCCGGATTGGCAGACTGCATGGCGAAGTTGGGGCGCGCGGGCACAGCCTGAGGCCGCGGTGCATTGATCTGCGATTGCGACTGCTGGCTGGGTGGAATGGGCGGCGGGGCCTGCGGCTGCGTCTCGGCCTTTGGCTGCTCCGCGGGCGGCGGTGGAGGCGGTGTTGGCGCGGCCTCGGATTTCTTCAATTCCTCCAGCGTCTTCCTGTCAATCTGCGGGGTCTTTTCCGGGACGGGCTTGACCTTGACTTTGGGCTGGATTTGGCGGAGAGCATCCGGTGGCAAATCCAGATAACTCAGATCTTTGCGCTGCTTGATGGCATCAAAGGGATCGATAACTGGCGGCACTTTGAAGACATACCGGGGAATCCAGGTAATGGCCGAGAGCAGCAGGATGTGGATCAGGATAGCGAGCCAGATACCCTCGCGGAGGCGGGACCAGCGGCGCTCGTCTTCGAGCTCGCTAATCATTTCGAGAAGTTCGTGGGTGTCGTAGTCGACCCAGCGGGAGGTGGAGCGCACGAGACGCGGCGCTGCGGACTCCTGGGAAACGTCGGCAGTCGCGGTCACAGAGGCAGTCTCAGGCTGCGCAGGGAGCCCGTCCGGCCTGTTCGTTGCGTTCAATGGAGTGGGCGTTTCGCTGGGTGGCATGCGTACCGTGGGAGCGGCCAGCGCACAGGCACACTTCCCCTCTTGGATCCTTCCTTTCTATTCTCTCATCCCCAGCAAAAGAGGCAACTCATCTGTGGAGCGCAGCCGGAACGTACAATGAATCTTTTGGAATGGACGGACAGGAAGACGGAAAGGAACCCGGTTGAAGCCGCTTTTTGTGAAATTACTGGGCTGGTGGAAGCTGGCGGCCCTGCCGGCCATTCTGAAGCTGGGCTTCTGGGGTGCGGGAGCGGTGGCGCTGCTGGACTCCTCAAGCCTGCCGGTGCCGATGGACGCGATTCTGGCGGTCTTTGTTTGGCAGAACAAAGGCCACTTCTGGGTGTATTGCCTGCTGGCCGCAGCGGGTTCCGCAATAGGCGGGTTGGTGCCGTACGGGCTGGGACGGGCGGGCGGCGAGTTGTTTCTGCTGAAGCGGGTGAACCGGGCACGCTTTGAGGAACTCCGGGACCGCTTTGAGCGGCAGGAGTTTCTGGCCGTTATGATCCCCTCGATGTTGCCGCCACCGACGCCGTGGAAGATTTTTGTCTTTGCGGCGGGCGTCTTTGAGATGCGCGTGCTGCCGTACATGGTTGCGGTCTTTGCAGGTCGGTTGGTGCGCTGGATGCTGCTGGCCTTGCTGGTGCTGAAGCTGGGACCGGGCGCGGTGAACCTGGTGGCGCATCATGCGGTGACCGCACTGGCCCTGGTGGCGCTGCTGGTGGCGCTGGCCTTTGCCGGCTTCTGGATCAAAAAGCGGCAGGAGAAACAGGAGCCCGCGTAGGCTGAACCAATCTCTCGCTCAATAGGAAAGCCGCAGACGGCAGAAGCGCCGCTGCGGCTTTTCGTCTTTACGAAAACGCTTATGCGCTGGCTTGCACAGCGTGCTCGGCAGAGTAGCGGCGCACCAGCACCGGCAGGCCAAACGCGAGCGCGCAGACAATGGCCGTCGAGGCGAGGTCGTTGCGGTAGAAGGGAATGGCCGCGGTATAGCAGGCCGTTAGCCCCGCCCAGCTGCGCGGATACATGACGCTGCCAGCCCAGACCGCGTAATTCGACACGATAAAAAATGAAGTCGGTCCCAAAACCACGCCCGCGGCGACTCGGACAAATGTTGTGCGCGCATGCAACAGGATGTGGCCAAGCGCCATAACTGCCAGATACCACGCCCAGGTGGTGACGTAGGCTGACCAGATGAATGCGTAGTGATACGTGAAAACTGTAAGGCAGTAATCCGTGACCATGAGGGCAGCCAGCGGGGCCAGCATCTCACGCCAGGAGCGTCGCGCGCCAAAGTAGAGCAAAGCGCCGCCCACTGCGGTAAAGTTCAACCACTCAGGATGTGGCAACAGGCGGCTGAGAACGGCGACCAGAATCAGCAGATATGCGGGCATGAAATCCTCACGTGCAGGGTGTCCCTGGGATTGGAACCGGGGCTGAGATGCTTCTCCTTATTCTGAGGGTCAGTTGCAGGTGGGTCAACCACAGGATGCATACGCGATGAACAAAAATGTTCATCCGGGCAATGTAAAGATTTGAGTCCGGGTCGGACACGGCTATTTCTGCTCACGGCCATTCATGAATTCGCCGCCGTCTTCGTGGCCGTCGAAGATGTAGACCCAACCGCTAAGCGGCGCGGTGTCGGTTGAGCCGCCGTTTCCGCGAAAGGCATAGTCAAAGCGGAGGTCAGAAAACTGCACTGCAGTCCAGGTGCGGTCGAGCGGCAGTTGCGGTGGATCCGTGCCCGGAATGGTCATCTGGCCGACGTCTCGGACGACGGCCCAGCGACCCCAGTCGAGATAGACCCGGCCGAGGAAGGTGCGCTTGGCGGCTTCGACGGCAGGCGTGTCGGTGGGCTTGTAAAGGACGTCGCGTGGAGCCTCACTATCAATGAGCCCGGTGCGAGTGCTGATCTCGGCGGTCTGGTAGTAGCCATCGGTTTCAAGAATGGCATGCCAGCGAAAGGGATTGATGGGGTACGGTTCGAGGGCGATGCGCTGGACGGGATCGACGGCAACCTGCTGCTGGCTGAGGAGGGTGCGGGCCTCATCCTGCTGAACCCAACGGAAGGACCACAGAGCAACCATGCCGCAGAGCGCGAAGATGGCCCAACCACGGCCGCGAAAGGGCTGGCGGCGCGCGCCCATCTCGCGGTCCGCAAGGCCAAAGATCCAGGGAAAGAGCATGGCGGAAAAGAGCAGCGCCCACAGCACCGGCTCCGCGATGAAGACGATGCTGCCCTCGTACCAGCGCGGGTTGAAGGGATAGAAGGGGCGCACGCCGTAGTTGTTCGTCCAGTCGAGCAGGATGTGGCTGAGCGCGGAAAGGAGCGCCGTAAAGTAGACCCAGCCCCAGCGCACGGCTTGCGGTGGAGGAAGGCTCGATTCGGGGTCGGGCGCCGGGCGCGGGCGGCGGGCGAGATGGTGCTGGCGCCAGCGATGCACAAGCCAGACGACGCCACAAATGGCGGCGGCGACGACGGGCACGAAGAGAAACGTATGCGTGATGCCGCGGTGGTGCTTGAGGCCCTCGACGGGACCGGCTAAGCTCCAGAGGACGTCAAGGTCGGCGGCCTCGGCGGCCAGCACGGCAGCGAACGTGGCGTAGGCGGTCTTGCGGTTCAGCCCGGCGCGGCCGATGCAAGCGCCGGTAAGGAAGTGCGTGACGGGCTCCATGCTGTCTGCTGACCATACTACCCTGCCGGGGCAGCACCCTATAATCCAGCCCATGAGCGAGACTCGAACGAGTGTGGCAGTGCGCGAGCGGGTGGAGGCGCTGCGGGAGGATCTGCGCCGGCATGAGCACCTGTATTACGTCCTCGACGCGCCCGAGATCAGCGATGCCGAATATGACGCGCGGATGAACGAGCTGAGGAAGCTGGAAGCGGCGCACCCGGAATTGCATTCAGCGGATTCCCCCACCCAGCGAGTCGGAGGAAAACCGGCAGAGGGCTTCAAGAAGGCGCAGCATTCGCGGCCCATGCTGAGCCTGGACAATGCCTACTCGCCCGAGGAGCTGGCGGACTGGGACCGGCGGGTGCATGAGCTGGCGGATGGGCTTCCGGTTGCGTACGTAGCCGAGCTGAAGATGGATGGGCTGAGCGTGGCGCTGCGCTACGGTCCTGCAAGCCACGGCGGAGCGAGGCTGGAGATGGGTCTGACGCGCGGCGATGGGCAGACGGGCGAAGACGTCACAACGAACATTCGCACCATTCGCAGCGTGCCGCTGACGATTCCTGGCCCGGTGCTGAAGAAGCTGGATTTGCCGCAATCGCTTGAAGTGCGCGGCGAGGCGGTGATGTCCGCTGCGGCCTTCGCCCGGCTGAACGAGGAGCGCGAGCAGCAGGGGCTTCCGCCGGCGGTCAACCCGCGGAATGCGGCGGCGGGCACGCTGCGCACGCTGGAGCCGAGCATCGTGGCGACGCGGCGGCTGGATGTCTACGCCTACTTTCTGCTGGTGGACGGCGAATATTGGCCGCGCGGGCAACGGGCCACGCTGGATGTGCTGGCGGCGCTGGGCTTTCGGGTAAATCCGCACCGCAGGCTGGTGCAGACGGTGGAGCAAATGACTGCGTTCATCGACGATGCGGAGGCGAAGCGCGAGACGCTGGGCTATGAGATTGACGGCGTGGTGCTGAAGGTGGACGCCCACGCGACCCAACTGCGGCTGGGCTACACGGGCCGCGCGCCGCGCTGGGCAATTGCGTACAAGTTCACCGCCCGTGCGGGCACGACGAAGGTACACAACATCACCGTGCAGGTGGGTCGCACAGGCAAGCTGACACCGGTGGCGGAGCTGGAGCCGGTCTTCATCGGCGGTACGACGGTGAGCCGCGCCACGCTGCACAATGCGGATTTCATCGAGCGGCTGGGGCTGAAGCTAGGCGACTGGGTAAAGGTGGAGCGCGGCGGTGACGTGATTCCCAAGGTGGTGGAGGTGGTGCATGACGCCGACCATCCGCGCGGTAAGCACAGCTTTCACTTTCCGACCGAATGCCCGGAGTGCGGCAGCACGGTGGTGCGCGCTGAGGGTGAGGTGGATTTTCGCTGCGTGAATGCCGACTGCCCGGCGAAACTGCGCGAGAGCCTGCTGCACTTTGGCCGGCGCGAGGTGATGAACATTGAAGGCCTGGGCGAGGCCGTGGTGCAGCAACTGCTGGAGCGCAAGATGGTGCGCGGCGTCGCGGATCTCTACAAGCTGACGGTGGAGGAGCTGGCAGGGCTGGAACGGTTTGCAGAGAAGTCGGCAACGGCGCTGGTGGAGCAGATTGAGCGCTCCAAGAAAGCGGGGCTGGCGCGTGTGCTGATGGGGCTGGGCATCCGCTTTGTAGGCGAACGCACGGCGGAGTTGCTGGCCGAGGAGTTCGGCTCGATGGATGCGCTGATGACCGCGAGCGCAGACGAGCTGGAACGTGTGGAGGAGGTGGGACCACGCATCGCAGAGGCCATCCGGGAGTTCTTTGCGCAGGAGAAGAACCGCGCTCTGGTGGAACATCTGCGTGCGGCAGGCGTGGAGATGACTGCCGAAAAGAAAAAGCGTTCGACGCAATTGGCCGGGCTGACCTTTGTGCTGACGGGAACGCTGCCGACGATGACGCGCGATGAGGCCGAGGCGCACATTGTGGCCGCGGGCGGCAAGGCCGTGGGCTCGGTGAGCAAGAAGACGAGCTACGTGGTGGCCGGAACTGAGGCAGGATCGAAGCTGGACAAGGCACGAGCTCTGGGCGTACCCGTTCTGGACGAAGCGGGACTCCTGAAGCTGCTGCAGAACACAGAATAGCCGGATTGCATCACGCGATGTTGCGTTGATGCGGCGCGCGCGCGGCGGTGCGCGCATCGCTGCGCTGGGTTCGCTCGCGTTCGCGCTTCCAGGCTTCGGCGTGCCAGTAGCGTGTGGCGAAAGCGAGCAGGTCAGGCGTGGGGATGAGGCGAGCCGAGGACTCGAACTCGTCGAAATCAAGATGGGGCTCTGGCATTGACTCGAAGTTTCCGCGGGGTGCGGTGGTGAGCGCAGCGGAAGCACGATCCACATTAGGCACGGTTTGGGCGGACGCGGAGACGGTGCGTGCCAGGAACTCATCGACCAGCTTGTGCAGGCAGGTTTGCCCACACAGGTGCTTGGCGCCGGCGCGCAGCCGCTTGCCGGCAATCCAGCCGCTCACGCGCAGCTCGGCACCGTGACTGTAGGCCACGAACCAGTGGTTGGTGTGCTGCTTTTCAGCGCCGCAGACGTCGCATGAGATGGCCTGCCGGATCACCGGAGTTGTCCCCTTGGTTTCGGAATCTCTTCTGCCTATTTCATCGCAGATGCTGGCGCACCAAACACGGCCCCAGCAAAAGAGATCTGCATACGCGCAGGAATGGGAAGACGGAGCCTTGCCTGACCCGAAATGGGATTCTTTCAATTGCAAAGGCGCCCATCAAAGAGCCGGTCGCGAGACCGGCTCTTGATGCGGAGAAGCGACTTCATTGTCGCGGCGCGAAGTAGCCTTTACGGGTGCGTGCGATGTAGCGGCGGTCATTGCAGTAGAGATAGATGGTGCGGAAGGAGCCGTCGTATTTGAAGTCGGCGGGCTCGTAGGTGAGCGCGTACTGGCTGCGCAATTCTTCTTCAATGCCCTTGAATGCGTTGTAGACATCTTCAACGGATGGAGGGAAGAAGACGCGACCACCGGTTTCTTCGGCCATGCGGGCAAGCACGTCGTCGCCTTTGCCGCGGCTGGGTGTCCAGTTGGTGCTGATGGCGTAGATGATGGTCTCTGCGCGCTGGCACATTTTGATGGCTTCGTCGGGGTAGACGTGGCTCTGGTTGTCGTCGCCGTCGGAGAGCAGGATCATGGCTTTGCGCACGGGTTCCTGGCCACGGGCGACGTCAAGGAGCTTATCGCGGCAAGCGGAGTAGACCGCATCAAACAGCGCGGTGCCGCCGCCGGGGTGCAGGTCGTTGATGCCGGATTCGAGGCCGTCGAGGTTGTTGGTCCAGTCCTGGGTGACGTCGGGCGTGACGTCGAAACCCATCACGAAGGCGCGATCACTGCGGGACTTGAGCACTTCGAGCAGAAACTCGATGGCGGACTGCTGCTCAAACTTGAAGCGCGTGCGAATGGAGGTACTGGTGTCAATTACGATGCCCACGCGCAAGGGCAGGTTGATCTGTTGCCGGAAGGAAGTGACGCGCGCCGGGGCCCGCTGATTGTCGAGGAGGGCAAAGTCGCTCTGCTGGAGATTGGGGATGTAGTGGCCGTGCTTGTCGGTCACGGTGAAGATGAGATTCACTTCGTTGACGCCGACTTTGATGACGGGGGCAGTGTCACCTGACTGATCCTGCCCAACCGGAGGCTGGCTTGCCTGCGCCTTGCCGGCCTGAGCGGCAGGCGGCTGGCGTTGTGCAGAGGCGGAAGCCTGCGGTGCAGGCGCAGGGGTAGAGGAGGCCACAGCGGGTTGCTGCGCCTGCAGGGAAACTGTGCACAACAGCGCCGCCAGCGCAAGACTGGACTGCTTTCGAATCATATGGACCTCATTTTATCAATCGTTTCCTGCCTGCCGGCCTGGTCGGCGCAACTTTGGTTTCGCTCGGCGGGTGGGGCTGGCCTGTGGTTGCGGCCGCGGCGGAACTGGGCTGTGTAGGCGGCTGAAGACCGGCAAGAAAGTCTTCGAGTTGAGCAGGCAGTGGCGAATCGAACTGGAGCCGCTTACCGCTCACGGGATGTGTGAACTCGAGACGTGCGGCGTGGAGAAAGTTTCGGTCGAGGCGGAGACGCTCTGGTGAGGGCCTGCGGCGCGTGGCGGCCATGCCGGCGGGTTGCTGCTCAGTGAGTTGGCCGGCAGCGCCATAGAGAGTGTCGCCCACGACGGGGTGGCCGATGGAGGCCATGTGGACACGAATCTGGTGTGTGCGGCCCGTCTCAATGCGGACGCGCAGCAGCGTGAACTTGCCGAAGCGCGTTGTGAGCCGCTGCACCACCTCATAGTGAGAGACGGCGGAGCGGGCATTTTCGCTTGGCCGCGTAGTCATGCGGGTGCGGCGAACAGGATCGCGCGCGATGGCGGAAGTGATGGTGCCCTTGTCGCGGGCGAGGGCGCCATGGACGAGCGCGATGTAGGTCTTGTGGACTTCGCGCCCAGAGAACTGTCCGGCGAGAGCGGCGTGGGCGCGGTCATTCTTGGCGACGATGATGAGGCCGCTGGTCTCCTTGTCGAGGCGGTGGACGATGCCGGGACGCAATTCCCCGCCAGTGGAGGAAAGCGCGTGGAAGTGAAAGAGCAATGCGTTGACGAGGGTACCACGGCTGCGGGCGTCACTGGTCTGCGCGGCGCCGGCGTGGACCATCATGCCGGCCGGCTTGTCGATGACGGCGATATCGTCGTCCTCATAAACGATGCGGAGGGGGATGTCTTCCGGCTCGGCTTTGAGCGGGGCGGGATGAGGTTCTCCGGTGACAACGATCTTCTCGCCGCCGCGGAGCTTGTGCGAGGGCTTGACTTGCATTCCGTCAACGAGCACATCGCCCTGGTCGACGAGCAGTTGCACGCGCGAGCGGCTGATGCCCTCAAGCTGCGTGGTGAGGAATTGGTCGAGCCGCTCTCCGGCTGCTTCAGGGGGCGCCGAGATGGTTTGGAGGTCACTCATGTGAGGCCCCTGCGGATGCGGCACGGGCAGCGAGTCGCGCCGCAGGGCGTTCGCGCAGAAGGAGTGCACCGGCCAGCAAAAGGAGGATGGCTCCAATCTGAGGGCCGTTGAAAGCACCTTGCAGGAAGGACCCTCGGCCGGCGGGGTCGCGTAACAGTTCAGTGAAGAAGATGATGATGCTCGCTGCGACGAGGGCGAGTCCGGCGATATCGCCCCGCTGACTGCGCGAGGGAAGCCAGACGAGCATTGCGAGGGCGAGGGTAAGGAAGCCGAGAGCCGCGTAGAGCTGGACAGGATGCAGCGGCACGCCGAGGGGCACTCCGCTCCAACGGGCGGCGATGGGACTGGTGTAGACGACGGACCAGCGTTCGCTGGTCTCAATCCCGAAGCCGGAACCTGCAAGGAGCGAGCCGAACTGTTCAAATGCCAGACCGAGCGCGACCGGTGCTGCGAGGGCGTCGGCGGCGTCGAGGATCGGCAGGCGAACGCGAAGCGCATAGATGAAGGCGGTCAGCAGGGCAAGCGACGCAGCGATGACGGCGATGAGCGGATGATGAATCATCGCCAGGCCAAGAAACCAGGCGGGATGACTGCGCAGGACGGTCCAGTTGATGGCGATGAGCAGGAGGCGCGATCCGGCGAGAGCGACGAAAAGAGCCATGATGCTGAGATTCCATAGCTGTGCGGGCATGAGGCCCGCAATGCGGGCCGTGCGCAGACACAGGCCGAGGGCAAACAACAGGCCGAGTGCGGTCATGACGCCATAAGAAGGAATCAGAACCGGACCGAAGTGGAAGAGGACGGGATGCACTGAAGCCAGAATAACTGCTCAGGTGGAGAAAGGAGTAGAAGCCGACCCACTGGGCCGTGAGTGATGCGCTGGTGAACCCGTCCTAAGACGGTGGAGCTCTCCGCGGTTCCTTAGGCATTCCGGACTGGCGGACACGGCACACAGAACCGATTGTCGAGTCGAGCTCCTGTTCATGAATGTTGGTTCAACCAGCGTTATCGACCCACCTGCTTTGCAGGCCGGTCTACTTAAGCGGATAGTAGGGGCAACGGCGCCGAATTGCAAGTCTTGCGGGCTGGTGCGCGGATGTGGTAACACCCTCAGCGCCCCGGATTGGACTGCGTCAAACTGAATTGGGAATCCGTTCTACGAGCCGGTTTTGAGATCGGCTTCGAGGACTTCATCGAGCAATCCGCGCAAGCTGGCGGCGCGGTTGTGGCCTTTGCGCGCATCGGCGCCGACGGTCTGCGAGAGTTCATCGGCAAGGTTGAGCGCGGCAAGGACGGCGACACGCAGCGAGTCGACGGTGCGGCCCTGCGCAGCAACGGCACGCATTTTGGCGTCGACCTGCGCGGCGAGGCTGCGGATGTGATCCGGATCCTGCCCGATGAGGTGATAGGTCTGGTCGTAGATGGAGACGGTGGTGTATGCGGTTTGCGGTTGCTGCTGCTGCGGGGAATTCTTCCTGGCCATCAAAACCTCATAGCTCCAAGGCATCCAATTGAGAGAGCAGGCGCTCAACGCGCTGACGAACCCGGTCGCGTTCAGCGCGCAGCGTACGGAGTTGCTGCTGAAGCTGGTTAACGAGAGGGGTCTGGGACTCGAGCGCCGCTTCCGCTTTGGCGGCGCGCTCTTCGGCTTCGCTGCGGGCCTGGCGCTCACGCTTGACGAGTTCAACAGCGCGCACGATGCGCTCTTCGAGCGCGGAGAAATCGTCGGCGCTGAGGGCGAGTGGGGCTTCATCCGCATCGGGCGCGGTCTGCGATACCGCAGCTTTGGCAGCTTGTTTCATCTCCGGCTGCTCCTGCTCCGCGACTTCACTCTCCCAGAATGTCTGCGTCATCTTCATACCCTCCGCGGCGCATCCTTTCCGTGCAAGTATAGCGCCATTTGTGTGCATTCCCGCAGCTAACTGCGCAGGCGCGCACCAGCTTTGTTCACAGCGGCGATGACCTGCGCCTGGTAGCTTTGCAGTTCCTCGTCACGCAGGGTGCGATCAGCCGCCTGGAAGGTGACGCCAAGCAGCAGCGAGTAGTCGCGCGCACCGAGCTTTGCATCGCGGAAGACCTCGCGCACGCGCCAGTCGACAATCTCGGGCACGTTGAGCGCGGCGAGTGCGGCGTCGATCTCCTCCCACGCGATGCTCTGGTCGAGAACGAGGGAAAAATCGCGGCGGACGGGCTGGAAGCGCGAGAGTTCGCGCGCGGCGGGCTTGCGCAGCGGCAGCTTGTAGAGGCGGTCGAGATAGAGCTCGCCGAGGAGAACCGCGTCTTTGAGCTTGCGGGCCGCGGCTTCGTGCGGATGCAACTGGCCGAACCAGCCGACCGTCGTGCCCTCGGCTACGACACGCGCGGAGCGGTACGGGTGCAGCCACGCGGGCGTGAGGCCAGCCTCGGGCGGGAAGCGATCGAAGTAGACCGTGCGCGTCTGGAAGCGCGCGAGAATCTGCTCGACGGCTCCCTTGACATCGTGGAAGTCGATGAGGCGCGCGGGGTGGAGCGGGCTCTGCTCGGGCAGCTGACCGGCGGCGACGAAGGCCAGCGCGGGCCGCTCGTCGACTTTGTCCGTGGTGCCGCTGAAAACCGTGCCCACTTCGAAGAGGCGCACATCGCTCACGTCGCGATGCAGGTTACCGGCGACCATGGCCAGCATGCCCGGCACAAGGGACGGACGCAGCACGCCGGCTTCTTCACTGAGCGGGTTGCCGAGCGGCACGACGAGGCCAGGCTGCGGTGCGGTGAGCGCAGCGTCTGCCGCGGAGCAGAAGGTGCTGGCGATGGCTTCGTGGAAGCCGGCGGCGCGCAGCGTGTCGCGCACGGCGGCCTCGGCCTGTACCCACGGCAGCGCGGTCACGCCGCCGCCGAAGGCGGGCAGTGTGTTGGCGAAGCGGTTGTAGCCGTAGACGCGCGCGACCTCTTCAATAAGATCGATCTCGCGCTCGACGTCGAGTCGCCACGACGGAAGCGTGACGCTCCATGCGTCGGTGGCTGCGGGCGCGAGCGTGCAGCCCAGCGCGGCGAGGACGCCTTCGACGGTGGCGGCGGTGATGCCCTCGGCGTCAACAGTCTTTCCGAGGATGCGCTGGACTTCGCTGAGTGCGAGCGCGATGGGCTTGCGCGCGGCGGTGCGGGCTTCGAGAGCGGGCACGCGGACATCGACGAGATCGCCCTCGATGGAACCGCCTGCTGCCAGCAGGATGCGGCTGACGAGTGCAGACGCGGCGGGCGCGGCGTCGAAGTCGGCGCCGCGTTCGAAGCGATGGCTGGCGTCGGTGTGCAAGCCATGGCGACGCGCGGTGCGGCGAACGGCCATGGGCTCGAACCATGCGGCTTCAACGAGGACGTTCTTCGTCGCGGGCGTAATCATCGAGTCCCAGCCGCCCATGACGCCGGCGAGGGCGAGCGGCTTGGCGTGGTCGGCAACGACGAGATCTTCGGGGTCGAGGGTGCGCTCGATGCCGTCGAGGGTTTTGAGCTTTTCGCCTTTGCGGGCACGGCGCACGATGATGCCGCCTTCAATTTTGTCCAGGTCGAAAGCGTGCGTGGGCTGGCCCATGGCGAGCCAGACGAAGTTGGTGGCGTCCACGGCGCTGGAGATTTTCTTCTGCTCCAGCAAGCGGAAGTAGGTGTCGACTTCGGCCTGCGCGAACCAGTCGCGCGAGTCGGTGACGGTGATGCTGCGCAGGACGCGCGCGGTGAAGCGGCCGCAGGCGTCCTCGGCTTCAATGCGCACAGGAAAGACTGCGGCGGCGGGCTGGGGCGCGGGCAGTGTGAGGTCGAGCGGGAGTAGCGGGACGCCGTAGATGGCGGCGGCCTCGCGCGCGATGCCGTAGTGGTTCATGGCGTCGACGCGGTTGGTGGTGATGTCCATCTCGTAGAGCGAGCCGTTGCCGGGGCCGAGGTCGAAGATGCCTTCAACGGCGATGCCGCGCAAGGTGAGGTCTTCGGCGAGCTGGGCGTCGTCGACGGGGAGTTCAGGGAGATAGGCGCGGAGCCACTTGGTAAGAATCTTCATTGCTTTTCAATCCGTGTGAGCAGGTCAGCAAGTTAGCGAGTTAGCGAGCCTGTAGGCTCCCTTCAAGTTCAGTTGCCCCTCAGAGTGGCAAGCAGCCCGTTGATGATTCGCGCGACTTCATCGCTTTTCTTCATTAAGTCCTCAAATTTGTCACCTGCTATGAAGTGCAAATCGGAGGCAAGTTCAAGTTGCGTCTGCAGTTCAAAAAGCGAACCTCGAGCATTGGCGAGAAACTGTCGAAAATGCCCATCATTCAATCTTCCATGTCCCTCGGCAATATTGCTTGGGACCGAAACCGCTGAGCGCCGTATCTGCGATTGGAGCCCATAGATTTCTGACTTAGGCATCGCCTCAGTCTCCCGGTATATTTCCTTCGCCAGCGCCATCGACTTTTGCCATGCTGCCAAGTCCCGATAGTACCGTGTTCGTGTCATTGTCGATTCACATTTTGTGCTGACTTGCTAACTTGCTGGCCTGCTGACTTGCTAAGCAAACTGACCTAAAAACCTCATATCGCCCGCGTAGAATTGGTCGATTTCGCTGATGCCGTACTTCATCATGGCGATACGCTCCACGCCCATGCCGAAGGCGAAGCCGGAGATTTTCTTCGGGTCGTAGGCGGGCTGCTTTTCCTGCGCGAAGGCGAAGACGGCGGGGTCGACCATGCCGCAGCCGAGCAACTCAATCCAGCCGGAGTGCTTGCACTTGCGGCAGCCCTTGCCTCCACAAAAGATGCAGCTGATTTGCACGTCGGCACTGGGCTCTGTGAACGGGAAGAACGACGGGAAGAAACGCGTCTTGACAGACGAGCCGAAGAGCGCTTTCATGGCGTGATCGAGCGTGCCCTTCAGGTCGCTGAAGGTGATGTTGGTGTCGACGCAGAGGCCTTCCACTTGATGAAAGATGGGCGAATGCGTGGCGTCCTGCGCGTCATTGCGGTGGACCTTGCCGGGGATGACGATGCGGACGGGCGGCGGCTGCTGCTCCATGGTGCGCATCTGCACGGGCGAGGTGTGGGTGCGCAGCAGGAGACGATCACGCTGGGCGCGGCGCTCCTGATTGGCGACGACGAGCGTGTCCTGCGTGTCGCGCGCGGGGTGGCCGGGCGGAAAGTTCATGCACTCGAAGTTGTAGAAGTCGGTTTCGACCTCGGGGCCGACGCCGACCGAGTACCCAAGCGCGGCAAAAACGCTGACGATTTCGTTGAGCGTCTTCGTAATGGGGTGTTCTGCGCCGGTCAGGCGGCGGGAGCCGGGCAGGGTGATGTCGATGGCCTCGGCAGCAAGGGTGGCGTCGGTCGGGCCGGCGCCGGAGGCAGCGTCGAGCAGGCCTTCCACGATGGCCTTGAGGGCGTTGAACCGCTGGCCGAGGGCCTTTTTGGCCTCAGGCGGCGCGGCCTTGAGCCAGCGCGAAGAGACCTCATTGAGGCGGCCCTGCTTGCGCCCGAGCCAGTGGAGGCGAAAGGCTTCGACAGCGTCGGGTGTGGCGAGCGCGGCCGCGTCGGCGCGCGCCTGCTGCTCGAGCGCGGCAAATGCCTGATTCAGCGAGGCATCGTCAAATGCCATCAACGTAGGGATTGCTTCAGTCGTCATGCGGTACTAGCAGGATAAACCACGCGTGGGTTGCGGGTTGGCGGCATTTGCGTTTGCGGAGGATGTGCGGCCTGGAGTGAAAAGCGAAGACTGGGCAAATACGAGCGGGAGAAAACATGCAAGGGAATTGTGGAAAGAAAAATTTCGCAGGGGGGGTGGGTTATTTCTTCTTGGGGTATGAACCGATGGCATGGCGCAAGTCTCCTGAAAATGAACATGCCTGAGACGTGGGCCGGTGGGCGCGGTTCTCAGGTTGATGTTCTTAGTATGCGCGTTTCAATGGAATGAAGATGCAAAACGGGGCGGAGTCTTTGCGCAATGAAATGAAGAGCTTGGCGGGAATGGGTGGCGGTTGGGGCTTGACAGCAGATTCCGTCTGGCTGGGTGGGGTTGGTGCTTTCCCACCCATGGCGCCTACTGCGCAGACGCCTTGGATGGGGCGCCCGGCACATCTTTCGACTCGCTGCGCTGTGCGCTCTGGCCGCTCAAGATGTCAGGCGGTGTGGTAGGGGCGTGAAGTGGCAATGCAAAAGCCCCGGAGGGTTCCGGGGCTTTTTGCTGGATCGTTGGCTTGCGGTCTCGCTGGTGGGCCGTGGTTATGCGGCTTTGGCGGCGAGGGCGGCTTTGGCCTTGTTGGCGAGGTCGGTGAAGCCTGCGGGGTCCTTGATGGCGATGTCGGAGAGGACCTTGCGGTCGAGCTCGATGCCGGCCTTCTTGAGTCCGCTGATGAACTGGGAGTAGCTGGTGCCGTTGAGCTTGGCGGCGGCGGAGATGCGGACAATCCAGAGGGAGCGGAACTGGCGCTTCTTCTGGCGGCGGCCGGTGTAGGCGAACTTGAGGCCGCGCTCGACGGCTTCCTGGGCTGCCTGGTAGAGCTTGGATTTGGTGAGGAAGTAGCCGCTTGCGCGCTCAAGAATCTTTTTGCGCCGGTCATGGCGCTTGGTGCTGCGTTTAACGCGAGGCATGGTGTTTCTCCGTTTGGGTGGTGGTGGCGGTTACGCGGCTGGAGGCAGGAGAGACGGCCATGATGGCGGTCCGGGCCTCTTCACTCGCTCGTTCAATGCCTGATCTCTCGGCGGGGGTGTTGCGCGCCGCCGGGGGCCTCTCCACTGAGGCCCGACAACCATCAGGCGTAGGGAATCATGCGCGCGACCTTTGCGTAGTCGCCGTCGGAGACAAGCACGATTTTGCCGAGCTTGCGCTTGACCTTGGGCGATTTGGACGAAAGGATGTGGCGCGTCTTGGTCTGGCCCCGCTTGATTTTGCCGGTGCCAGTTTTCTTGAAGCGCTTGGCCGCGCCCGAATGGGTCTTCAACTTGGGCATTGTCTTCTCTTTGCATTGCCGGCGGCAGAGGGGAGTCCTCGGGCCGGGTTCGCGTTGGAGGGCAGGGACTTCCCTGCGCCTTTCCCGAAACAGAAACTGCGCCGGGAGACGAACTCATCCAGTATACAGCAGGTGAGATTTCTGGGCTACTGGGCGGTGGGCGGCGGCGCCATCCAGCGGGCCAGGATGAGTGCCTCGGCAAAAGTGGTTTCGAAGTGAATGCTGGGTGCGAGGTCGTTCTTTGACTTGAACCAGAGATCTATCCGGTAGACTTTTCCTGAGTGGGGCCGTTCGAACCCTAGGTACTCCACCGATATTGTGCCGGCATTCGCCCTTGGAGCGACGACTGTTACGAGGCGGGCAGACCTGGGCGGCACCCATCTTCCGGGGCGGGTGGCCGAGACCGTGAGGGTCAAAGGCTCCAGCACCACCGTGACGGGCATCTGGTCATCCCGCAGATAGCGCTCGTCCGATGTCCAAGGGTAACGTACTGCGTTGATTGTGACAGGTGACGAGAATTTAAGGGAAGGCATCTGTCCCTGCTGGACCATGGACGCAACTGCGGCGGGCAGGGTCACGTCGGAGAAGATACGGACCCACTGCACCACTTGATTGGAGTCAAAGGTCGCCACCATGTTGACTGTTTGCCACTTGCGCTGGCTGCAGCCGGGGCAAAACTCCTTGCTATCCGACCTGGACATACGAGCCCAGTAGAGTTCTGGAACGCCGGAGTCCACGCGGAAGTCTCGATAGAGCGCTTCCACCTGCTGTCTGGTGGTGGTGCCGACGACGGGCGCTGGCGGGGGCTGGATCTCTTTCAAATCGGGGGCCATTACGACGGGCTTGGCCTTGACTGAGACCGAAAAGCATCCGCAGAGGGAAGAAGAGACAAGAAAGGAGAAGCAAAGCCAGCAAGAAAACCCTCGTAGGTTCATGCGAACCTGCTATTCCGCAGGCTCGCGCATAGTGAAACCCTGCTCGCGGCACAGCGGGAGCCATGATTATCCGCGATTTGGGGCAGACTGGCTGTGATGTAGGGCGCAGTCTCTCGCCGGTGGCAAATCATCTAGCCCCCGCCCGGTTGCCAGAATGGGGGATGGACAGACGAAGTTGCCCATTTTCATCGGACCCCCACCGAAGAAGGGACCCGGGCTGTTGAGTCGATCAGGCCTGCGGCACCGGAGCCTTTGGCGCGGCGGCCTGCTGCGGTTGCGGGGCAGGGGCGGCGGGCTTGGGCTTGGGCGCGTCCTTTTTCGTGGGGGCGAGGATGGCGTGGAGGATGGTGCCTTCCATGCGGGGCATGAACTCGACCATGCCGGCGTCGCCGATGTCCTGGATGAGGCGATTGATGATGTTGTAGCCAAGCTCGCGGTGGGCCATCTGGCGACCGCGGAAGCGGAGGCTGGCCTTGACCTTATCACCGTCATGGAGGAAGCGGATGGCCTGGTTCTTCTTGGTCTGGTAGTCGTGCTCGTCAACGGTGACGGAGAACTTGACTTCTTTGATGACGATGACCTTCTGCTTCTTGCGGGCGGCGCGCTCGCTCTTATCCTTCTCGTAGAGGTAGCGGCCGTAGTCCTGGATGCGGCAGACGGGCGGGACGGCGTTGGGAGAAACCTCGACCAAATCCAAGCCCCGCTCGCGGGCAATTTTCAGGGCTTCAAAGGGTGGCAGGATGCCGAGCTGTTCGCCGTTTTCGTCGATGACGCGAATCTCGCGTGCGCGAATGCGGTCGTTGATGCGGATAAAGGACTTGGCCGAACGTTTGTCGAGTGCGATGGTGCTCCTCCCAAAGTGCCGCGCGGGCCTTGCCTGCGGTTGGAGCTGGCAGGCGTGCCAGTTACGCGGATGCACCCTGAGTATAGCATTGGTGCGGTTTGGGATGGGCGGTACGCGGGTACTGCGGAGCGGGGCGTTCAGACGGCGGCGAGCTTCGGTTCAGGAGCGCGGTGGGGTGCGGGTGCGTGGGCGAACAGGGCGCCTTCCGGAGTGAGCGCGTGAGCGCGGATGACGACGGGCTGGTTGGAGGGGAGCTGTGTGTCAAGTTCAACGGGGAGGAAGTTTTCTGTGAGGGCGGCCGTCCGTCCGCGAGCGGCGAGCTCAGGCGGTGTGTGCAGGGTGAGGGCGGGGAGCGCGGTGCCGAGGAACTGCTCGCGGTGGGCACGCTGCTTCTCCTGGGCGAGCTGGCGGAGAGCGGCCATGCGCTCTTCAACGATGGGGGTTGGCACGGGGTCGGCTGCGTGCAGGGCCCAGGCGCGGGTGTTGGGGCGCGGGGAAAAAGGGAAGAGATGGAGATAGCCGCAAGGCAGGGCGCGGAGGAAGCTGAGGGTCTCGGCGAACTCGCGATCGGTCTCGCCGGGGAAGCCGGCCATGACGTCGGCTCCGAGGGTGAGCGCGGGACCGGCGGCGCGGAAGAGCGCTTCGACCTTTTGCGCGTAGTGCCAGGGGCGATAGCGGCGGTGCATGCGGCGGAGGACGGCGTCGGACCCGGACTGGAGCGGGAGATGCGCGTGGTGGGCGAGACGACCACCCCAGCGACCAGGACCCGTCGCTGGGGACCCCGGTTGTTGGCCGCCATACTCGGCGAGCAGCGCGATGAGGTCGTGGTCCCAATCCATGGGCTCAATGGAGCTGAGGCGGAGGAGCGGGAGATTGGTTTCGTTGAGGATCTGGCGGATGAGGCGCGGCAACGTGGGCTGCTGCTGGCCGGGCTCGGGTGTGAGATCGCGGCCCCAACGGCCGAGGTTGATGCCGGAGAAGACGAGTTCCCTGCCCCCGGCGGCGACGAAGCTGCGAACCTGCGCTAGGATACGCCCGGCGGGAAGGCTGCGCGAGGGGCCTCGCGTTTCCGGAATGACGCAGAAGGAGCAGCGATTGCCGCAGCCCTCCTGGATTTTGATGTTGGGGCGGGTCTGCGCGCCGGGATGGATGGGCGCTTCCTCCAGGAAGGAGTGGGCGAAGCGTTCGTCGGCCAAGACCAGCACCTGCGGTGCGGCAGACGCGGCTTGCGACGCCGGAGGCAGGTACTGATGCGATCCTCCTTGCGGTGCGGCAGACACGGCTTCCGACGGAGTGATCTGAACAAATTGTTGCGCGGGAGGATGCCCGAGCAGGTTGAGTGCGACGGTGGGAGCGAATGCCTTGTGGCTGTTGCCGAGGACGGCGACGACGCCGGGCAGGGCGGCGAGTTCTCCAGGCGCGCGCTGGGCGTAGCAGCCAGTGACGACGATGCGCGCGTCTGGGTTGCGGCGGTGGGTGCGGCGGATGTAGGCGCGAGCGGCGCGGTCGGCCTCTGCGGTGACGGAGCAGGTATTGACGAGGACCAGGTCAGCGCGAGCGGGCAGCGCATCGGCCTGACCGGCCGCGGCGAGCGCGGTGCGGATGGCCTCGGCATCGGCGCGGGCGGCTCTGCAACCGAAATTTTCGATGTGGAAGGACAGGGCGCTGCTCCGTTGGGTGTTTGGTTGCGGGAAAGAATCTGCCTCTTCAAGGGTAAAGTTGCGCGGAGTGGGTGTAAAGGCGAGGCAGACAGGCGCTAGACTCGATGCCAGGGCCGCGCAGGCTCTGGGGAGAGCAAGAGCATGGACGGGGAAAGACCGGAGGCAGCGCATAGCGAGTTGAACTGGGCTTCAATAACGCTGTACCTCATCACGATTGGCGTGATTGTGCTGTGCTTCTGGATTGTGCGGCCGTTCCTGGCGGGCGTGACCTGGGCGGTGGTCCTGGCGATTGTGACGGAGCCGGTACGACGGTGGTTTGCGACGGGACTAAAGAACCCGTCTCTGGCATCGACAGTCACGCTGATTGTGGTGTCGCTGATTTTGGTGGTGCCGTCGCTGATGGTGATGCTGAGTGCGGGGAATCATCTGCTGCTGTTACTGCACAGCGTGCAAAGCGCACCCGAGGAGCAGAATCTGCGAGAGTTTGTGGCGAGCCATCCGCGACTGAATGATGCGCTGAAGTATGTGATGAACAACGTGGATGTCGATGCGGCGACGGAGAAGGCGGCTGGCGCGGTGGCGGGTCATGTGGGCTCGCTGCTGAGCAAGTCCATTGATGCGGTCACTCAGCTGGTGGTGATGCTATTCCTGCTGTTCTTTCTGTATCGTGACAAAGAGGCGGCGCTGGAAATGACGCGGCGGCTGATTCCGCTGCGCGCCGACGAGACCCGTTATCTGATGACGCGGGTGGAATCGGCGGTGCGGGCGCTGGTGCTGGGTCGGTTCTTTGTGGCGGCATTACAGGGGTTGCTGGCGGGCATCGGGTTTGGGCTTCTGGGCGTGGGCGCCGCGACGCTGCTGGGCGCACTGACCATGCTGTTTGCGCTGATTCCTGCCGTGGGCGCCTTTGTAGTGTGGCTGCCTGTCGTGGCCTACCTATTTGCGATTCATCACTGGGTGCAGGCGTTGATCCTGCTTGGATTTGGGGCCCTGATTATCAGCACGCTGGACAACGTGCTGTACCCAATCCTGGTGGGAACGCGGCTGCAACTGCACTCGGCACCAATTTTTCTGTCGATGCTGGGTGGCGTGGTGCTGTTTGGCGTGAGCGGATTGATTCTGGGGCCGATCATCTTCAGCGCGGCGGAGACGCTTCTGTTGATCTGGCGGAAACGGGGCCAGATGGAAGCGGAAAGCGCGGCCTGAAGCGCGAGAATTCACGCTCCGTTATACTGAAACGGTCAGTGCGCAACGCCTGACGGCTTGCCTTTACTCATGGAGAATTCAGCCACCGAGACTTCTTCCGCAGCGGCGCAAGATGCGTCGAGCGGCAACACATGGCTGATTCTGAGCTTCACCTCGTTCACGTTCATCTGCTACCTGTCGATTGGGCTGCCTCTGGCGATTCTGCCGCCGTATGTTCACCTGGGGCTGGGCTACAGCGCGGCACTGGCGGGGTTGGTAATCAGCGTGCAGTACATTGCGACCTTCATCAGCCGACCGCTGGCAGGGCGCATCTCAGACCATCATGGCGCCAAGGTATCTGTTCTGTGGGGCATGGGCGCCTGCTCGGTGAGCGGCGTAATGCTGCTGGTGGCAGGAATTGCACACAGCGGGCCAGCCTGGCTGAGCCTGGCGATCCTGCTGCTGAGCCGGCTGGCACTGGGGACGGGCGAGAGCCTGGGTTCGACGGGCGCGACGTTATGGGGAATTACGGCGACGGGCCAAGAGCACATGGCCAAAGTGATTTCATACAACGGAATCAGCACCTATGGGGCGCTGGCGCTGGGCGCACCGCTGGGCGTGGTCCTGATGCAGTGGTGGGGGCTGAACTCGATTGGTCTGTTGACCATGGTGATTTGCGGGGCAAGCGTGCTGGCGGCGAGCGCAAAGGCGCCGGTGCCGGTGGTGCCAGGCAAGCATCTTCCCTTTCGTGACGTGGCGCTGCGAGTGACCCCGCATGGCATGGGCCTGGCACTGGGCGGCGTAGGCTACAGCGTTCTGGCGACGTTTGTGACGCTCTTCTATGCCCATCGCAACTGGGATGGCGCGGCTTTGTGCCTGACGTCGTTTGGCGTGGCATTTATTCTGGCGCGGCTGGCATTTATCCAGACAATCAATCGCTTTGGCGGATTTCCGGTAGGGATTACGTGCCTCGCGATCGAGTCTCTGGGCGTGATGCTGATGTGGCAGGCATGGTCTCCGTGGGCGGCGTTTGCTGCGGCGGGAATCACGGGCTTTGGCTTTGCGCTGGTGTTTCCGGCGCTGGGCGTTGAGGCAGTGAAACGTGTACCGGAGTTTAATCGCGGCACCGCTCTGGGTGTGTACACCGGCTTTTCCGATGTGTCGTTTTTCCTAGTGGGGCCGACGGCTGGCACACTGATCGGACTGTATGGCTATCGGAGCGCATTCTTCTTTGCGTGGATGTGTGTGCTGGCCTCTTTGGGGATTGTGCTGGTGCTGTCACGGCTTGATCGGAAGTAGCTCGGACAGGGGCGGCTGGAGGTCTTGCGGTGCGATGATGGCGGCGCCCGCTACGCGGGCGACCAAAATCGATTTGGTGAAATCAAGTGAATGAATTACAACTGAGCGCGCGTGTGGAGAGGAGTCTGCACGCGCGCTGAATTTTTGATCCAACCGGGCAGCGTCCTGCCGGGTTCTCAGGAGGGAGACGATTCGATGGCGACAAAGGGACTGGACAGGCGTGATGTGTTGAAGGGGCTGGCCACGGGAGTGAGCGGCGGGGTGTTGTACGCTGCGATGCCGTCGCAGGCGCATGCGGCGGAGAAGGCCAATGCAGGATATCCGGCGGCACCATCCGCAGCAGGGGACGTGATTTTTGCCACCAGCGGAGACCCGGTGGTGGAGACGACATCGGGCAGGGTGCGGGGTTACACACGGCGTGGAATTTACACGTTCAAGGGCATTCCTTACGCGGATGACACGGGAGGCGCGAATCGCTTTATGCCGCCGCAGAAGGCGAAGCCATGGAGCGGAGTGCGGAGCTCGATGCAATTTGGCGATGTGTGTCCGCAGCCGGCACGCACGGGATGGAAGAACGACGAGGAGGCGTGGCTCTTTAGCTGGAATGACGGTGTGCCGGGCGAGGACTGCCTGCGCGTGAATGTGTGGACGCCGGGCATCAACGATGGGAAGAAGCGACCGGTGATGGTGTGGCTGCACGGAGGGGGCTACACGGCAGGGTCCGGACAGGAGTTGCTTTCGTATGACGGCGAGAACCTGGCGCGGCGCGGCGATGTGGTGGTGGTGACGCTGAATCATCGGCTGAATGTCTTCGGCTATCTGAATCTTGCGCAATATGGAAGCCGGTACCAGGACTCGGCCAACGTGGGGATGCTGGACATTGTGGCGGCGCTGGAGTGGGTGCGCGACAACATTGGCGGGTTTGGCGGCGATCCCAACGTGGTGACGATCTTTGGGCAGTCGGGCGGGGGCGGCAAGGTGACGGCGCTGATGGCGATGCCCTCAGCCAAGGGTCTGTTTCATCGCGCGATTGTGGAGAGCGGTTCGCTGGCGTTCGGCCAGACGGAAGAGGCGTCATCCAAGCTGGCGGCAGCGCTGCTTGCGAAGCTGGGTCTGGACGGTGCTTCCGTGGACAAGCTGCAACAGATTCCCGTGGAGCAGCTGGAGGCAGCAGCGGTGGCAGTGACGGAGCATCCGATGCCCCGGACTGGAATTATCGACTTCCGACGCATTGGCGCGATGCTGGGCTGGGCGCCGGTGGTAGACGGCCGCGTGCTTCCGCGGCAGCCCTTTACACCGGATGCGCCGGCAATTTCTGCCAATGTACCGCTGCTGGTGGGGACGACCCTGAATGAGTTTGTGACGGCGATCAATCATCCGGAGTTCATGGAGATGACAGAGACGCAGTTGCATGGCCGAGTGGTGGAGGGGTTTGGGCAGAACGCGGACCACATCATTGCAGCTGCGAAGTCGGTGTATCCGAATGCAAATCCGTTCGAGCTGTGGTCCGTGATTGCGGTGAGCGGGGTGCGTGCTTCGGCTCTGACGCAGGCCCGGGTGAAAGCGGCGCAGGGTGGAGCGCCGGCGTACTGCTACCAGTTCACATGGCAGGCACCTGTGTTGAACGGGAGGCCGATGGCCTTCCACTGCTCCGAGCTGGCCTTTGTGTTTGACAACACAGACCGGTGCGAGAACATGACGGGCGGTGGTCCCGCGGCGCGAGCGCTGGCAGCGAAGATGAGCGAAGCATGGATTCACTTTGCGCGCACGGGGGATCCAAATCATCCGGGACTACCGCACTGGGCGCCACTGACCGCAGAGACGAATGCGACGATGATTTTCGACACGGAGTGCGAGCTGCGCAACCGCTACGATCAGGCGTTGCAGGACGCGACCAATCAGGCATAGCTGCCAGGCGATACGTCACCAGGGTGCGCCTGGGCTTTCTCCCACAAAGAAAGCCCAGGCGCCTCGGGACGCGGTGATCTGGCCCAGAGGGGTCGATGCGCTGGGGAACAAATGGGGACGAGTACGCGCTGGTTGCCGAGGGTCGGGACGCGTGCGGCGAGGTTTATTCCCGGAGTGGCGGGCTCTGTACGCTCCGCAGGGAATGATCACTTGCCGGTATCGCTCGGAGCAGCAGCGGGTGTCGCCGGTGCCGGGGTCGCGGTGAAGTCGCCGGTGACGCCGAAAGGATCGACTTCGACATTGCCTGCAACCTTGCCGGAATCATCAAGCGTGGCGGTGTAGGTGAGTGTGAGCGGGCTGCCGTTGTAGTCCATGTCGTACTTCCACGTCGCCTTGTTTCCATCGACGCTGCCCGTTACCTGGACATCCTTATCAGCGTCTTCCGCTCTGCATGTGCCGGTAATCTTGTTGTCGGTCTCGACAAATTTGCAAGTCTGATCGCTTTCATTTCCGGCGATGCTGTTGTGCACGGACCACTGTCCGGTGAGGCTGGGAGTTGCCGCAACGGCAGAAGCGGCAAAGAGCAGGGTGGAGAGAGCTGCAAGGGCTTTCATGGGAGTTTGTCACCTTTCAAACAGATTCCTGCGACGGAGCGCATTGTATTGGCGCGCCTCGACAGCATTGAGGCTGACGAAGCGCGCAGGCTGTGGTTAGAACGAGACGGTCTTTTGCAAGGGCAAATCCTGCGAGGAGCCGCCGACACGGATCGCGTACTTGCCGGGGACAAGCTTCCACGAGTCGGATGCTTCGTCGTAGACGGTGAGGCGATCCTGGCTGACGGGAACGGAGACCTGCTTCGACTCGCCTGGGGCGAGCTCGACGCGCGCCCAGCCGATGAGGCGCTTGGGCGGCTCACCTGCGGCGTCAGGGAACGAGGCATAGACCTGCGCAATCTCAGTGCCCGCGCGCTTGCCGGTGTTTTTGACGGTGAAGGAGACGCTGGTGGTGTCACCGGGCGTGACCGAGAGACCGGAGTAGGCATAGGTGGTGTAGGAAAGGCCGAAGCCGAAGGGGAAGAGGACGGTCTTCTTCTCTGCGTCGTACCACTTGTAGCCGACCTTGAGGCCTTCGTCGTAGTAGGTCTGGAACGCGGGCAGGCCCTTGGCCATGCGGCTCATGATGTTGGAGATGTCTGCGCCGGGAGCGCTGAAGTTGATTTCAGACTCGGGCGGCGGCAGGACAAGTTTGGGATGGGGCAGGTCAGCATCGGATTTCGGGAAGGTGATGGCGAGCTTGCCGGTGGGATTGACCGTGCCGGTGAGGATCTCAGCCAGAGCCTCTGCGCCGCGGATGCCGGGGTACCAGGCTTCGACGACGCCAGCGACCTTATCAATCCAGGGCATGGTGGCGGGGCTGCCGGTTTCCAGCACGACGACGGTTTTGGGATTGGCGGCCGCGACGGTTTCGATGAGCTGGTTCTGCGCGGCAGAGAGATCGAGCGTGGGGAGATCCATGCCTTCTGACTCCCACTGATAGGCGAAGACGATGGCCACGTCGGCGGACTTTGCGGCAGAGGCCGCGGCCTGCGGATCATCGCCGGAGACGTAGGTGACCTTTGCCGCGGGCATCTGCGCCTGCAAAGCACGCAGTGGCGAACTGGGCAGCCATTGAGCGCGCATGAACGACTCCATTATGCTTTTGGGCGCGGGTGGCGGCACAGCAGATCCACCAGGAGCGTCGACCTGCGCGGAGCCGCCGCCGGTGATGACACCGACGTCGGCGTGGCCGCCGATGAGGACGACGGAGTGGACCGAGGAGGAGAGCGGAAGCACGTTGCGCTGATTCTTCAGCAGGACGATACTCTTCTCGGCAATCTGCTGGGCGACGCGATAGCCGCCTTCGACATCGGGAACCTGCTTGACGACCGGGTGATCGAAGAGGCCGCTGGCGAAGATGGTGCGCAGGATGCGGTGAACGTGCTCATTGATCTCGTCCTGCGAGACTTCACCGCTCTCGACGGCCTTTTTGAGGGGGTCGCCGAAGAAGATTTTGTCGGGCTGCTCCATGTCAAGACCGGCATGCGACGCTTTTACAGTCGAGTGGGTGCCGCCCCAGTCGGAGAGCACGAAGCCTTTGAAGTTGAAGTCCTTCTTCAGGACATCGGTGAGCAGGTAGCTGTTTTCGCATGCAAAGTCGCCGTTGACGCGGTTGTAGGAGCACATGACACCGCCGGCGTTGGAGATGCCGAGGGCAATCTCGAAGGCGCGCAGGTCGGTCTCGCGCATGGCGCGCTTGCTGATGTTGGCGTTGACGGAGTTGCGGCCGCTCTCCTGGTCGTTGACAGCGTAGTGCTTGAGGTCGCCGATGATGTTGTTTGATTGCACGCCCTTCTCGACCCAGCCGTCGAGAGTTCCGGCGAGGAGCGGATCTTCGCCCTGGTACTCAAAGGTGCGGCCGTTGCGTGGCTCGCGGGTCAGATTGACGCCACCGCCGAGGGTCATGCTGTAACCTTCATCGCGCAGTTCGCGGCCGATGAGCGCGCCGTACTCGTAGGCAGATTTTGTATCCCAGGCTGAGGCAGCGCCGAGGTTGTTGGGCAGCGCGGTGGAGTAGCGTCCTGCAGCCTGGCCACGGGTGACGCCGTAGGCAGAATCAGCCATTTGAATGGCGGGAATGCCGAGTCGCGGAATCGCATTGGTATAACCTGCGCCGCCGTTGGACGCTGAAGGCGCGTTGGAAAAGAAGGGCATGCCCTGGCCATGCAGCAGCGAGATCTTCTCATCAAGAGTCATCTCTTTGATGACGAGGTCGGCACGCTGATCAGGGGAAAGGGTGGAGTCTGACCACGCGTAGTGTTTGGGCTTATTCATCCAAGGCAGCTGAGCGACTGCGCAGGTTCCCGTGAGGACTGCGAGTCCAAGAGCAAGCGTTTGTGCGATGCGTCGTTTCATAAAGGGGGATGCCTTTCTGGCGTGTACCGAATGAGTTTCCTGAAATTTCACTTGCGATTTGCAATCTTAGTGCATTGCGTGGGAAGCGGTCACTTGTTCCTTGGCTGGCCGCTTCATGAGAAAGGGCAGTGGAATGAGCAGCGCGACGAGGACGCCCAGGACGAAAAAGGTGCTGATGAACGCAAGCATGTTTGCCTGAGCGTCGACCATGAGCTGCAATTCAGCAAGAGCGTGACGGCCGGCATCGGAGACGCTGGTGCCGGTGAGGACAGCCGATTGCTGGAGTGCGGCGAAGTAGCGATCGAAGAAGATGTTGCCGTGGTTGAGGTGGGCGACGAGCGCGACGCGGCTGATTTGGCGATGGCGGGCGAGGTAGGTGACAAGAAACGATGTGCCAATGGCACCGCCGAGATTGCGGACGAAGTTACTGATGCCCGATATCTGATTGTTGTCTTCAAGACGCATGCCGACGTAGGAGAGGGTGCTGATGGGGATGAAGATGAGCGGCAGGCCAACGACCTGGAAGATACGGAACCAAACGATGTGGGCGAAGTCGATGTCGGGCGTGATGCGCATCATCCAGAACATGCTGGCGGAGGTGAGGAGAAAGCCGAGGGCGATGACTTTGCGGGGATCGAATTTGGTGCCGAGGATACCTGCGACGGGCATGAGCAGAGCGAGGACGACGCCTGCCGGCGAGAGAGCCCATCCCGCGCGCTCCGCTGTGTATCCGAGCTGAAGCTGGAGAAACTGCGGGATGAGAATGGTGGACCCGTTGAGGACCATGCCGAGGGTGAAGTTGGAGATGGTTGCGGAGGCGAAGTTTCTCTGCTTGAGCAGGCGAAGATGAATGATGGGATTGGAATGGGTCCACTCGCGCCAGACCATGACGACGAGCGCGGTGATGGCGATGACGGCACCGAAGGTGATGATGCGGGAGTCAAACCAGTCAAGCTGCTGGCCCTTATCGAGGACGTACTGGAGAACACCGACTCCGATGGCGATGGTACTGATACCGAGGTAATCGACGTTTGCGCGGTTGCTGCCGCGCGCGGCCTTGAGGTATGGCGGGTCCTGCACGACGCGCTGCGTGAGGAGGAGCGAGAGGATGCCGATGGGGACATTGATAAAGAAGATCCAGTGCCAACTGTAGTTGTCGGTAATCCAGCCGCCGAGCGTGGGGCCGATGGCGGGAGCGACAACGATGGCCATGCCGTAGATGGCGAAGCCCATGTTGCGCTGCTCGGGCGTAAAGGTGTCTGCGAGGATGGCCTGCTCACTGGGGCCGAGGCCTCCGCCGCCGAGGCCCTGCATGACGCGGAAGAAGATGAGCATGGGCAAGGATGTGGAGAGACCGCAGAGCATGGAACTGACCGTAAAGAGGACCACGCAGGTCATGTAGAAGCGCTTGCGGCCGAGTTGAGTGGAGAGCCAGCCGCTCATGGGAAGGATGATGGCGTTGGAGACGAGGTAGCTGGTGAGGACCCAGGTGCTTTCGTCGGCGGTGGCGGCGAGATTGCCGGCAATGTGGGGCAAGGCGACGTTGGCGATGGAGGTGTCGAGCACCTCCATGAACGTGGCCAGCGTGACCGTCATGGCCACGACCCACGGATTGAATCTGGGCGCGGCTACCTGAGCCATACCGTGGCCTCAACGGACATGCCGGGGTGGAGGCGGTCAAGATCCTGCTGGCCGGCGTCGAGGTGAATGCGCAACGGGAGGCGCTGGACGACTTTGACAAAGTTTCCGGTGGCATTCTCCGGCGGCAATACGCTTGAGCGGGAGCCGGTGATGGCGGGAGATCCAACCACCGAGCCGGTGAAGTCCCGGTTGAGTGCGTCGACATGGACGCGGGCCTGCTGGCCGGCGTGCATGCGGGCGAGCTGGGTTTCTTTGAAGTCGGCGTTGACCCATGTGTCGCCGGTCTCGACGACCATCATGAGGGGCTGCGCTTCGCTGACGCGGTTGCCGATCTCCGCACTGCGCTGTGTCACGATGCCGCGTACAGGCGAGAGGATGTGGCAGAAGCTGAGATTCAGTGCGGCACGCTGTAACTGGGCTGCGGCGACTTCGACGTTGGCTTCAGCCGTGGCCAGATCGGCCTGGCGAATGGCAAGCTGGCGCGGAGCGGTGCGGGCCACCTGAGTGCGCCTGGCAGCCTGGGCTTGCACGTCGGCGTTGCGCTCTTCGACCACCTTTTCCGCGGATGCGACGGCGGCCTGCGAGGCGGTGGCGTTGGCGTCGGAGGCCTTTGCAGTTGCGAGGACGCGTTCGTAGTCCTGGCGGGAGACGGTGCCGGCCTGGAAGAGCTGTTTATATCGCTCGAAGTCGTCGTCATCGCGCGTGCGGGCTGCAAAAGCCTGGGCAAGGCGTGCTGAGGCGCCGGCCAGATCTTGAGAAGCGGCGGCGAGTGCGGCGTGGGCCTGCGCGAGTTGCGCGTCGCCGGTTGCAGCAGCCTCAGAGTTGTCGGCCTGGGTGATGGCGATATTGGGGCGCTGGGATTGCAACTGCGCTAGGGCCTGATCATATTGCGCCTTGGCCTGGTCATAGGCAACCTTCTGCTCGCTGTCGTCGAGATCGACGAGTGGCTGACCGGCTTCGACGCGCTGGTTGTCCGATACGTAGACGTGGGCGATGCTGCCGCTGATGCGCGGGCTGACGGTGTTGATGTGGCCATCGATCTGCGCGTCGTCGGTGGACTCGAAACGATGTGTATAGACGGCCCAGCCGGTGGCTCCTGCGCAGAGAAGAAAGCCAGCGAGGGCGGCGAGCGCGATGCGCCGGGGCCGAATTCCGGATTTCCTTTCGAGGGGGAGATCCAGGGTAGCGGTCTGTGACATACTCAAAACATACCGACCAGTCAGTTTGCTGTCAACATGAGAAAATGGCGGCCCGGTAGAATGGTGCTGCAAGCGAGGACGTGCGGATGGAAACGCTGGGGAAACAACAGCTTCGAACCCGAGAGACGCAGGCGCGACTGCTGGATGCCGCGGAGAAGGTTTTTGTGCGGGACGGATATGAGGCCGCTCAGCTGGATGCGATTGCGGCTGCGGCGGGGCGCAGCAAGGGCGCGGTCTATACGCACTTCAAGAGCAAAGAGGATCTGTTTCTGGCGCTCTTTGAGAACCGGACGCGGGCGTATGTTGAGCGGCTGGTGGCGAGACTGAAGCAATGCAGGACGCAGAAGGAAAGCATGGACGCCTTTCGCGATTTTTTCATGGAGCTTCTGGAGGACAAGGCCTGGCCGATTCTGACGATGGAGTTCAAGCTTTTTGCGCTACGTCACCCGGAGTGGAAGAAGCGGTTTCGCAAGGCGTTTGAGCTTGCGAAGGGGCCGCGATGGGAAGCGGACGAGGAAGGAATCTTTGGACCGCTAAGCGGGGAGGAAAAGATGGACAATGAACTGGCGATTGTGGCGTTGGGGCCGATTCTTTCTGGGCTAATCCTCGAAAGCCACTTTGAGCCGGGTCTCCTTTCGGAGCGGGGACTGCAGCGAATTCTTGGGAGAATCTTTGACGCACTCTTCCCGTTGCGTGGCACCGAATGAAACAGCGCGAGAGCCGCTCGCATCGTTATTGACTTATTGATGGGGACATTCTTGCACCTTGACGGGCCGCGTCAAACGAGCTGGAAGATACGGTGTACACCTGCGGCTGTGGCGAATGGATTGATGCAAACAAAGCCCGGCGCAGCCTGTCACTGCTGCGCCGGAACTTTACTGCGGCAGGTTTTCTTTCCGTCGTGCGAACCCTCAGGGGGTCATCGAGACCAGCTGCTGGGCTACATTACCATTGCTGTCCTGGACGTTGATCTGCCAATTGTAGGTTGTGCCGGTTGTGAGGTTCGGAACCGAAGGCGTGTTGCTGCTGTCGCCTGTAGGATCGGTGCCCCAGGTGATGGAGGTGATTGTGCTTGGGAATCCAAGCAGATTCGAATTGTTGCCGGGAATCTGCCAGATCGTGTTGCCGTTGTTATCGCTCATGTAGAACTGGTAGGTGTAGTTGCTGGCGTTCGCCGGGTCGGTCCAGGTGAAGGTAGGTGTCGTGTCGCCCGGCACGCTGCCGGAGGGCGAGAGCGCAGTAGCGAAGTTCGTAAGCAGACCGGTGACCGATGCGGTGATGGTTTCCGAGGTGCCGTCGCTGTAGGTGACGAGGAAGCTGTAGGTGTCGCCCACCGTTGGCTGTGCATTGGCGATGTTGATGAAGTAGTCATAGCCGGCGTTGTTGCAACCGCTGCAATGAGCAATGTCGAGCGGAGAGAGCACATTCGGACCAGCCGTGAGCGTGACCGAGACCGGAAGCTTGGCGTGCTCACGCACATTGAAGTTCAGCGCATACGAGGTGCTGCTGCCTCCGCTGTTCGTGGATTGCATGTTGTAGGTGGTGACCGTCGCGACGCTGTTGGCGCCCGATAGTGTGAGGTTGAGGCCGGTCATATTGCCTGTGACTGAGGTGGTGGTGGTACTGCCGCTATCTGTGTTGGAGACGTCTCCTGCGTCCATGATGCCATTTTTGTTTTGATCGAGGACGCCGAAGAAGTAATAGGTCGTTCCGCTCGGCACCTGGACCGTGTAGGCATTGGCTGAGCTGTTGGATGGGCTTGCGATGGCTGTTGCATACGCATTGCCGGAGCTCTGGTCATAGAAGCCGACGTAGAGCGGTCCCGTAGGAGTGATGTTCGAAGGCAACGTGACCGTTCCAGTTACCGTGAAGTATCCGGAGCCGGAGGGCGCGCCCGCAGTCACCGCAGCAGGCGAACTGCCGCCCCAGACCGTCCACGAACCGCAACTGCCGGCCGCGTTGCCGCAGGCGCGGAAGTAGTAAGCCGTACCGTTCGTGAAGCTGCCGGTGATGCCGGTGGTGGCGTTGTTCAGGATCCAGACATTGGTGTTATCGCCGTTGGCCGTAAAGGTGGCGGAAGACGGGCTGGTAAAGGACGAACTGGTACTCCACTGCACGGTGTAGGAGCTGACAGTCTCGATGCCGCTGGTACTCATGATGGGCTTGTACGAGATGATGACGCCCTGATCGGTGGGGGAGATGGCCTTGAGCGTGGGACCGGTAGTGGGCGTGGTCACCGTGGGATCCGTCATGGTGACGCTAGCGCCGGTTACATTCGCGTTGGTCACCGAGACGGTCGTGGTTCCGGACGGATCCATTGTGTTGCGATGCCCCTCGCCAATGGTGTCCATGCCAGCAAGCAGTGTGAAGTTACCCGGTGGCACACCGCGGATGGTGAACGCGCCACCAGAGCCGAGCGTTGACTCGGTGATGCTGGTTCCCTCTTCGGTTCCTGTGCAGGATGAACTGCCGTAGAGGAAGAGATAGACCTGGCCCTTGCTGGTTCCGCTGTAACTCACGTTGCCGGAAACCGTGTAGCCAAGGGTTGCCGTGAAGTTGGCGGTCACGGCGCCGTTGTTGACCGTCACCGATTGCGTGGCCGGATAGAAGACGGAGCTGGCTCCCGCGATGGACGGCGTGATGGTGTAGGTGCCATTCGGAATGCTTGCGAAGGAGTAGCTGCCGTTGTTGGTGGTGGTGGTCTGCACCGGTGAAGTGTTGATGCTTAGCGTGATGGGCGGCACGGTCGAGGAACTGCCGCAGCTCTGCGTGAGGGAGACCTGGCCACTGACCTGCGAACCTGCGGTGTTGACCGTAATGCTGTAGGAGGTGGGACCAGCCGTAGCACCGGTGTTGTCCTTGACGGCAACATTGGTCAACGGAACTGTGGTGGTGGTGGTGGGTGTGCCGTTAATCTGCAGCGTGTTATTGCCTGTGTTGGATGCGGTGAGGCCGTTCGACAAGGCAATGCCTGCACCGGTGACCGCAACACCGTTCACGGTCCAGGAGTAGGGGCCAGCGCCGCCAGAGGCCTGAATCACCCCACTGTAGGTCTGGTTGACCGTGGCCGAAGGCAGCGTGGCTGGATTGGGCGCCGGCAGCGTGAGCGGAGATGGATTGCTGACCACGATGCTGTAGGTATCGGGGCCGACTGTTTGATTGGTGGTCGAGTCGGTGACGGACGCGGTGAAGGTCACTGTCGTTGCCGTGGTGGGAGTGCCGGTGATGGTGACCACTCCGCCTGAGACGGTCGCGCTGAGGCCGTCGGAAGGCAGCCCGGTGATGGTCCACTTGTAGGTTCCGCTGCCGCCCGAAGCCGCGATGGAGGAGTTGTACACGCCGCCCACTGTGCCGGGTCCTGGCACACCCGAATTGGGCGGGGAGAGCGTAAGAGCTGCGTAGACCTGGATGGTGAGATTCGCGCTTGCCGTGTTCCCGAGGGAATCTTTGACCTGTACGGTGAAGCTGGCGGTACCGGCCGCGGATGGAGTGCCGCTGATGGCACCGGTTGAAGAGATCGCAAGGTTTTCTGCGGTAAGGCTGGCGGCTCCTGCGGTTACGGTCCAGGTGTAACCGGTGCCGCTGCCGCCCCCGGCGCCGAGTGTCTGCGCATAAGCGACTCCGGCATCTGTGGAAGGCAGTGATGTCGTCGTCACGGTCAGTGCCGAGTAGACCGTAATGGAAAGCGTGGCGGTTGCGGTATGGCTCGCAGAGTCAGTCACGGTCGCGGTGAAGGTGGCTGTGCCCGTCGTCGTCGGCGTACCGGAGATCACGCCCGTGCTCGCCAGTGTAAGGTTCACAGCGGCAAGGCTTGCTGTGCCCGCGGAGTTCGTGGACCAGGTGTAGCCGGTGCCGCTGCCGCCGGCGGCGGTGAGGGTCTGGCTGTAGGCGACGTTGACCGTACCGGAAGCGAGTGTGGTGCTGGAGACGCTGAGCGTGGCCTGCACAGTGAGCGTGACCGTGGTAGACGCCGTATTGGAAGCGGAGTCTGTGACGGTCACGACAAGGTTGAAAGTGCCGGCTGCGGTTGGCGTGCCGGAAACGGCGCCGGCAGTCGACAAGCTAAGCCCGGCGGGCAACGTGCTGCCGCTGGCTGGAGCCCAGGACCAGGAGTATCCCGTGCCAGTGCCGCCGGTGGCGGTGAAGGTGGCGCCGGGATACGCAGTACCCTGGTAGCCCGCGGGCAGCGTGATGGGATTGATGCTGACACCGGGAGCAATAGTCAGGCTGAAGGTCGCGGTGGCGGTGTTGGAGGCCGAGTCCGTCACGGTGATGCCAAAGGTGGCCGGTCCGGCGGTGGTGGGCTTGCCGGAGAGAACGCCTGCGGACGACAACGCAAGTCCGGCAGGCAGCGAAGAGCCGCTGGCGACCGCAAAGGTGTAGCCGGAGCCGGAGCCACCGGTTGCCGCGAGGGTCTGCGTGTAGTTCGAACCAACGTAGGCGGTGGGTAGCGTGGTATTTGTGGTGATGCTCACCGCCGGATTGATGGTGAGAGTATAGGTTGCGGTGAAGGTGTTGGAGGCTGAGTCGGTGACGGTCACCCCGAAGCTCGGCGTGCCGGACGTAGTGGGCTTGCCGGAAAGAAGTCCGGCAGGAGACAGCGTGAGCCCTGCCGGCAGTGTGGTACCGCTGGCTACGGCAAAGGAATAGCCCGTGCCCGAGCCGCCGGTCGCCGTGAAGGTCTGGGAGTAATTGGAATTGACGTAGGCGGTTGGCAGCGCGGTGGGCGCAATGGCGATAGGCGGATAAACCACTTTGAGCGAGAGAGCCTGTGTCTGCGAGTCGCCAAAGGCATCGCTCGCGGTGATGGCGATGGGGAAGGTGCCTGCTGCGGTGGGCGTTCCGGAGATGACACCGGCGGTGGACAAGGCAAGGCCTGCGGGCAGCGGCCCGGTCGAGAGGTTGTAAGTGAGCGCACCTGCGCCGCCTGAGGCGCTGACTGTGGCCGAATAAGCCGTCTTATAGGTGGCATTGGCCAAAGAGGTTGTGGAGAAGGTAATGGCGGGGGCTGGATTGATGGTGAGCGAGAGAGCCTTGGTGGCAGTGAGGGGCGTGGGTGTGCCGGAGTCAGTGACCTTGAAGGTCAGATTATATGTGCCCGCATCGGTGGCCATGGGAGTTCCGCTAAGGACGCCAGCGGAGGACAGGGTCATGCTGGCAGGCAAAGTCCCGCTGCTGAGGGTCCATGTGTAGGGGCTGATTCCGCCGGACTCCGTCAGCGAGGCGGAGTATGCGGTGCCGACGGTGGCCACCGCAAGGCCGGTATTTGTGACACTGGGCGCTGCGGGAATGGTGATGGTCACCGACTGGGTTTTGGTGGTATCCGAAACGGACGTGGCAGTGACGGTTGCGGTTTGTGCGGTGCTGGTGGCCGCAGGCGCGGTGAAGACGGCGGATGTCGTGGTTTGACTGGAGAGCGAACCTCCGGTGACAGCCCAAGTCACGCCGGCAGATTTGGAGTCGTTGGTGACGGAAGCCGACAGCTTCACCGAGTCTGTGCCGTCAACGGTTGCGCTGGATGGCGTGATGGCCACTCCGATGGGAGCAGAACCTCCGCCGCAGCCCACGAGTCCACAAGTGATTCCGAACCACACAAGGGTCGCCAGAACTGCGACCATGCCCAAGGTCTTTTGCCCGTTCGCCAGCCTTTGCATCAAACCATCCTCCAGGAGATCGAAAAGCTGCACTTTGCCAACGCATCGATTGCGTCTGGTCCTGTGCATCTCTGAGGTGGTACGCGGAAAAGTGAAGTAAAGTCCGCCAGTGGAAAAGGGGGTTGAATTGCGGGGAGGAAGCACAAAAGTAACGGACGGCAAGACTGCGCGTTGCTGGGTGGGTTCGCACGTGGCGCGGTGGCAATTCTTGACAAAGCAGGTGAGATGCAGTTTAGTGTTCCTAATTCACCCCAGAAGCAGGCGCGCCGGAACGTTGCGATGGAGCTAGGGTCCCAGGATTGGTCCAGGGTCAAGTCGCTGTTTCAATCCATGATCGAGATGGATGCCGCATCTCGTCTGAGATTCCTCGACGAGCAGGCGCTTTCGCCGGAATTGACTGGCGCGCTGAAGGAGCTTCTGCACGCGCATGACGAGGCAGGCAGCTTTCTGGATCCACAGGCGCTGCACGCTTCCGCACTCGTGAATGGCTCGTCCGCGGGGCGTATTGCCGTGGGGACGGTGCTGGCGAGCCGCTTCAAAGTCCTGTTGTTTCGCGCCAGGGGCGGCATGGGCGAGGTCTATGAGGCGGAAGATCTTGAACTGCACATGCCGGTGGCGATCAAGGTAATTCGTCCGGAGATTGCGGATCTACCCGGCGTGCTGAACCGTTTCCGGCGCGAGGTCCACCTGGCCAAGCAGGTGACCCATCCGAATGTCTGCCGCATCTTCGACATCTTCCACCACAACAAGGAAGGAGTCGATGTTCTGTTTTTGACGATGGAGCTGCTGCAAGGCGAGACGCTTTCCGAGCGGCTGCAGCGAGTGGGCAAGCTGCCTGAATCTGACGCGATTGTCATTTTGCATCAATTGGCATCCGCCCTTGAAGCGGCGCACGCAGCGGGGATTCTGCACCGGGATTTGAAGCCGGGCAACATCATTCTGGAACCGGGACGGCAGGGCACGGTTCGCGCGGTGATCACCGACTTTGGGATGGCCCTGCGCGGCGATACGCGGTCGTCGATGACGTGGACAGCGAGCGGGCAAGTTGCGTTTGGGACGCCAGAGTACATGTCGCCGGAGCAGATTGAGGGCAAGGATCTTTCCGCGGCATCGGATGTGTATGCGCTGGGCCTGGTGGCGTACCAGATGTTGACGGGGGTGCGGGCATTTGACGCGGAGACGCCCCTGTACGCGGCCCTGCGCCGGCTGACAGAATCGGCACCAACACCGCGCAGGAGCAGGCCGGAGCTGAACGCGGGTTGGGATGCATTGATCACGCGAAGCCTGGAGCGAAATCCTGCAAAGCGGTTGGCCTCTGCGGCCGAGTTTGATGCGGCATTGCAGGCAATTGAGCACGTACATCCGAGGGAAAGCAGGATGTCGCGCTGGAGAACGGAGATGCCTGCGCGCATTGTGCGGCACAGGCGATTAGCCTCCGCTCTGGGCGTGGTGGCCGCGCTGCTGACTGTGGGCGGAGTAATCGGGATCCGTCGATTACATCGGAAAGCAGCAGACGCAGGAGAGCTGACCGTGGTGCTGGCGGACTTTGTGAACACGACCGGGGAACCGGCCTTTGACCAATCGTTGAATGTTGCGCTGGCGGCAAAGCTGCAGCAGACACCTTATCTGACGCTGATGCCGGAGCAGAAAATTCGGAGCGCCCTTCAGTATATGGGCATGCCTGCGCGCCAGCATCTGACCGAACAGGTGGCACTGGAAGTGTGCCAACGGGAAGCGGGCCAGGTGGTGCTCCAGGGATTCATTGCGAATAATGCCAAGGGTTACACGGTGGGACTGCGCGCGATCCAGTGCGCCACAGGCAAGCAGATGGCCTCGCGCCAGACACCGGTAGAATTTCGCGACTCCGTACTGGAGGCCCTGGATCGGACGACGGAAGAGATGCGTCCGATGCTGGGCGAGCCGCACGAGTCAATCCGCAAGTATGATGTGCCTCTGGTAGAAGCGACAACGCCGTCGTTTGAGGCAGTGACCGCGTTTGCGCAGGGGACCGAGGTATGGAACGAGCGTGGCGAAGCAGCGGCACTTCCCTACTTCCAGCGGGCCACGGAGATTGATCCCAACTTTGCAATGGCCTATGCACGGCTGGGCACGGTATACGGCAACATGGGCGAGACGCAGCGCGCCAATGAAGCAATGCGGCAGGCATTTGACCGGCGCGATCGGGTGACGGAGTGGGAGCGTTATTACATTGTTTCGCACTATTACGGCTTTGTAACGGGCCAGATCGACAAGGAGATGGAGACCTACGAAGAGTGGGCCAAGGCGTACCCGCACGACATGGCGTGGACGATCAACCTGAGCGTGGACTACGCATTCACCGGCCAGTACGACAAAGCGATCGACCTGCAACGTCGCGCGATTCGTGAGATTCCGGGGCTTTCGCCAAGTTACGGCAACCTGGCGCAGTACTTTCTGGCCGTGGAAAAGCCGGATGAGGCGCGCGCGGTCCTGGACCAGGCAACGCAACTGAATCTGCACGATGTCAATATCCAACTGGATGAATACGAGCTGGCTTTCTATCTGGAAGACACTGCCACGATCAGCAAGTTGCTGGCAGGAGCGGCACAGTTTCCCGGTGTGGAAGATACGCTGCTGGCGCAACAGGCGGCGACCGAAGATCGAGCCGGGAGGCCCGACGCGGGCATGGAGTATGCGTCGAAGGCTGGCGCTGTGGCGCTGCGCAGCGGCGCACCGGAGACGAGTGCAACGTGGCTGGCCGAAGAGGCGGTGCGGCAGGCGGAATTGGGCCGGCCTGCGGTGGCGAGGCGGCTCATTGCCCAGGCGACCGCGAATCCCAAGGCCGCGAGGGGAAGTGACGTGCAAGTACTGACTGCGCTGGCTGCGGCGCAAGCGAGCGAGACGGGACTGGCACAGACGCTGTTGCGCGCGGTGAGCGCGGAGCGGCCAGTTGATACGCTGATCCAGTCCTATTGGGCGCCGATTCTGCGAGCACACATTGCGTATGCGCAGGGAAATTTTGCGCAGGCCGTCGAAGACCTGCAGGGCACCGATCCGTACGATCTGGGCATTTTTACGCCTGGACAGTGCATGGACGCGGCGTATGTGCGCGGCGAAGCGCTGCTTGCCGAGCGCCAGCCGCAGCCGGCAGCGGATGCTTTTCGGCAGATTCTAAGCCACCGGGGACTGGTGCTGAACTGTCCGACGTCGGCGCTGGCGCAATTGGGACTTGCGCGCGCGTTGGCACAGTCCCATGACATCGCGGCGAGCAAGACGGCGTATCAGGATCTGTTCGCGCTGTGGAAGGATGCCCAACCGGGATTCCGGCTGCGGCAAGAAGCGGAGGCGGAGTATCGCGGCCTGCACTGAGCCGCTACCGCTGGCGCGAGCGGCAGGATCTGACAGCCGCGACCGCGATAAAATGATTGGCAGTCCCTTTCATTTTGAGTGGAGCCCAGCGCCCATGGAGGCCTCGCCGAACGAAGTCACTGCTTTGCTGACCCGCCTTTCGAGCGGGGACAAGAGCGTAATTGGCCGCCTGATGCCGCTGGTCTACGAGGAGCTGCATCGCCGGGCGAACCAGTCGATGCGGCAGGAGCGGGCAAATCACACGCTGCAACCAACGGCGCTGGTGCACGAGGTCTATCTCAAGCTGGTGCAGCAGCGAGAGCCCAACTTCAAGAATCGCGCTCATTTCTATGCGATCGCCGCACAACTGATGCGGCGCATCCTGACAGACCACGCGCGTGCGCGGCTGGCGGCCAAGCGCGGCGGCGCACAGGAAATTGACACGCTAATGGATATCCACGCGATTCGAACCGATCAACCTGCCGGCGTGCTCGCCGTCAACGACGCGCTGAATGAACTGTCTACTTTGGATGCACGGCAGGAGAGGATTGTCGAGATGCGCTTCTTTGGCGGGCTGACGGTGGAAGAGACGGCCGAAGTGCTGGGGGTTTCCGTGCGCACCGTGGAACGTGAGTGGTCGATGGCGCGCGCTTGGCTCTACACACGGCTGAAGACGCGCCCGCAAGCGGGTTGAGCCGGGCAAGAGATGCCGGGCAGCGGCGAGGAAGAGACAACTTCAGAACGAAGCTGCTCTTCCCTTCCGGAGTCGCACGCACAAGCGAGAATCTATTGAATGGCGGTGCTGGCTGCGACAATCGGCAACAGGACAGCACTTGCCCCCTGAGGCCCGTGTTCGAGCGAAATTGTCGCTGGTTTGAAGTCCTCAGGCCGGGCGAAGAAGATATTTGGCACGAAGGTTTGCGGGTTGCGGTCGTAGAGCGGAAAGAGCGATGACTGCACCTGCACCATGATTCGATGCCCAGGCTTGAAGACGTAGTTCACTGTAGGCAACCGGAACTTGTATTCCTGTATCGTGCCAGATGGAATCGGTGTCGGTGCTTCGAAGCTCTTCCGATAGCGACCGCGAAAGATGTCCATGCTGATTGGCAATTCGTAGCCGGCGAGATCAGGTTGCTGCGCATACGTCGGCGGGTAGACGTCGATGATCTTGACGACAAAATCTGCATCGGTGCCAGTTGTTTTTGCGAAGAGATCGGCAAATGGGGCCCCTTGAAGACGCACAGCGCGGTCCAGCACTGGAGTTTCGTAGCTCAGCACATCGGTGCGCGTTCCGACCGGCCGCTGATCCTGCACCAGCCAGGTGGACCATCGTTTGCCTCCATCCTTCTCCACCGGTGGCGTCAGAAAAGGCACGGGCCTGGCAGGATCGGAGACGTAGCGATCCTCGCCGCCGTTGGGCTTCTGGCGCGCAAGCGCGAAGTTGGCTTGCAGATACATGGGCGTTAGGTGCTTTTCATCGACTCCGGGCCAGTCAGAAAACCGGTCCCAATGGTTTTCGGACGGGTTGTAGATCATCACCTGTGCCATGGGTTCAGCTGGCTTGCGATCCTTCAAGTAGGTATCAAAGAATGGAATTAACACATCGCGCCGGAAGTCGGCCGCGGTGTCACCTTTCCACTTGAGCGGACCCAGAGTCTCTGCCGAGCGATTGACCTGACTGTGATACCAGGGTCCCATGACGAGGTGATTATTCTCTTCGTGCCCTGCGGCCTTCAGCGCCTCCCAAGTGTGAACGGCGCCGTACATGTCCTCTTGATCCCATAGCCCCTGTAGCCAGATTGTGGGGACATTCGAGGGCTTTTCAGAGACGAGTTTGTCGAGGGCCTGCAACTGCCAGAAGACGTCGTAGGCGGGATGCGCGGAGAGACGGTGCCACCAAGGCAGTTGCCCGAAGCCATGCTCCTCTGCCCAATGGCCGGCGGTGCCGGCATCCAGGAAGTTCTGGTAGTCGTCATCTCCTGGCCGCGGCACGGTGCTGCCTTCGCCGCGCTTGCTGGTCTGTTCGGTGAAGTAATCGAGGTTTACCTGGCGGAAGGCGCCGTAGTGAAACCAGTCATCTCCCATCCAGCCGTCGATCATCGGGCTCTCAGGCGCGGCGACTTTCAGCGCCGGATGGGGTCCCAGCAGCGCCATGGTGACGGTCCACCCGTCGTAGGATGAGCCGATCATGCCGACGCGCCCATTAGATTCCGGCACATGCTTCACCAGCCAGTCGATGGTGTCGTACGCATCCGTGGTGTCATCGGTCTTTGTCGGATTCAGGGGTCCCATGGGGGGCCGGGTCATGATGTAGTCGCCTTCCGAGCCATACTTGCCACGAATATCCTGATCCACAATGATGTAGCCGTCATCGGCCCAAGCGCGCTGCGCCGACCAGACCGCATCGCGCATGTGGGGCTTGTCCGAGGTGAAGAACTCCGCGTTGTACGGGGTCCTCTCCAGCAACATGGGCAGGTTCTGGGCTCCTTTCGGCACGATAAGGACGGTGTGGAGCTTCACGCCGTCGCGCATGGGAATCATGACTTCACGCTTCTCGTAGTCATACCCTGGATGTGGCTCTTCCCATTTGGCCGGAATATCGCTGCCGGTCTGCACCATCTCGGGGGTTACCTTCATCGACTGCGCAGGGGACGCAATCACCAGCCCCGAACAAGCTGAGGCAAAAAATATGGCGTGAAAAAGAGTGGCGGTTCTCCGCATAACTTCTATCTTGCCATCTCAATATGGATGTCGGGGAGCCTTTGCATCGCGTTGGAAATCGAGACCATCTTCGAATTCGCGCGTTGCCAGCTTGATGCTTTCCGGGCGGCCGAGGTCGCGCCAGTAAGCATCCTGTGCCGAAAAGGCGAGAATGCGCTCACCGAGGGCCGCCAGGCGAAGGTACACGTCAATGATTGAGAATGCGCCTTCTTCCTGCATGAGCGAGAAGATGCGCGGCGAAAGGATGTGAATGCCACAGAAGGCACGAGCCTGCGCGTCGCGCACGGGGTGAGAGCATTCGGGCGCGCCATCTTGACCGGCGCGGCGGCCGCAGAGCAGGCCTCTGGAATCAAAAAGCAGATAGCGCGAAGTGCTGCGATCCTGCACGGCGAGCGTGGCGAGTGCGGAGTGCTCGCGGTGGAAACGGATCATGTCGGCGAGATCGACGGAACTGAGAACATCGACGTTGTGCAGTACGAAGGGCTCGTCGTGGTCGACGCTGTCGAGAAAGAAAGAGGCCGCCTTCTTCAGGCCGCCGCCGGTGTCGAGCAGTTCTTCTTCGTGGGAGATCTCGATTCTCATGCCGAAGTTGCGGTGCGTGCGGAGGAACGCCGTGACCTGATCAGCGAAGTGATGCGTATTGATGATGGCTTCCTGAACACCGAACGAGCGAAGGCGTTGCAGGGTGAGCTCAAGCAACGTGTGACCGGCGACCTCGACGAGCGCCTTGGGGCGGTCGTTCGTGAGTGGCCGCAGGCGTGTGCCCAGTCCGGCGGCAAGAATCATGGCCTTCATCGGCCCATCTTCTCCAGCTCGATGTGATGCAGCTCCACCCGCACGCCACTGCGGTTGCGCAGATGCTTTGCCAATTGCTCGGCGAGGAAGACAGAGCGGTGCTGACCGCCCGTGCAGCCGAAGGAGACCATTAGGTGCTGGAAGCCGCGCTGCTGATAGGCGCTGACGCTGGCGTCGACCAGCGCCTCAGCGTTGGCGAGGAAGCGGTGCACGCTCTCCTGCTGCACAAGATATTCGATGACCGGATCGTCTTTGCCGGTGAGCGAACGAAAGCGTTCTTCGCGGCCCGGGTTGGGGAGGCTGCGCGCATCGAAGATGAAACCGCCGCCGTTTCCGGAAGGGTCAGTGGGCAGTTCCCGGTGGAAGGAAAAACTGAAGATGCGCACGGTGAGCTCGGACGCCGGCGCGGCAAGGCTTTGCAGCCTCTCAGATGCAAGCATGCCCTGCAGGGCATCCATGAGTGTGGGCAGGGCAACGGGCAACTCAACGTGATGCGCAAGCCAGCGCAGGTTTTTGAGAGCATAGGGAACACTCTGAAGGAAGTGGGCCTTGCGCTCGTAGAAGCCGCGGAAGCCGTACGCTCCGAGTGCCTGGAAGATGCGTACGTAGACGTAGGCGTAGTAGTGATGCAGAAAAGCGGCGCGCTCGATGGGGATGTGGTGCCGGAGCGCGTCGAGGTAGTCGTCGAGTAACTGCTGGCGCAGGTCGGGTGGCAGGTCGGCCTTGCCGTCGAAGAGCAGCGATGCGATGTCGTACTGCAGCGCTCCGCGGCGGCCGCCCTGGTAGTCGAGGAACCATGGATCACCGCCACGCAGCATGATGTTACGCGATTGAAAATCGCGGTAGAGGAAATAGTCGTGGTCGGCGGTCAGGAGAAAACGCGTGAGCCTTCCGAAGTCATCTTCGAGGGCTTGCTCGTTGAAGGGAATTCCGGCCAGGCGGAGGAAGTAGTACTTGAAGTAGTTCAGGTCCCAGGCGATCGATTGGCGATCAAAGCTGGCACGCGGATAGCAGACTTTGTAGTTGAGATCGCGGCCCGCTTCGACCTGGAAGCGGGGCAATGCAGTGACGACCTTTCTGTAAGCCTCGATCACCTCTGGCGCGATGGCATCGGCGGCGCGATGCCGGCCGAGGAATTCATAGAGAGTGGTGCTGCCAAGATCTTCTTCCAGATACGCGCTGTTGTTCAGGTCTTCTGCGTATATCTGTGGGACGGGCAAGCCATGGCGGCGGAAGTGGCGGGAGAACTCGAGGAAGGCGATGTTTTCTCCGCGCACTGGATTGACGATGCCGATGGCGGTATGTCCTGCGCCAGTGAGTCGCAGGATGGCACGCCCGGAGCCGCCAAGCTGGCCCTGCACGGGCGCGATGGATTGTGGAGCCGCATGAAAGTGCCGCTCGAAAAGCGCTGCCAGAACGTCCATTCGCACCTTTCCCAAGGTAGTTCGAGTGCTCTTCCCACGTTATCGGTCTCAGGGACCGGGGCGCAAGGCGCGGTGAGGTGATGCGCGTTCAGCCGCTATACTTGGCGTGCATCGCGGAAGCAAATCCAACGGGTGTTCTAACGAATCCAATGACGACCATCAGCCGACGCACATTTCTTGCCACTACTGCTCTTACCGTTGCCGCCACGCGCCTGCGCGCCCAGGCGTCGAACCCAACCCAGGTGACACTGACCATTCCCGCGGAAGCAACAGGGCCGCAGATGCCAGTGGACTTTGTGGGGCTGTCGTATGAGGTGCAGCAGCTGACCGACCCAAGCTTCTTCTCCGCACAGAATGCGGGGCTGATTCGCGAGTGCAAGGCGCTTTCGCCGCATGGAGTGCTGCGGCTGGGCGGCAACACGAGCGAGTTTGGCTACTGGAAGCCGACGCCGGAGTCACCCGAACCCGAGCATCCGCAGACGCGAGAAGTGGTGGGTGAGCCGAAGCCGCAGTATTACGCGGTGACGGCGGAAGCAGTGCGCAACCTGGCGGAGTTTCTGAAGGCAACAGGCTGGACGTGTCTCTACGGCATTGGCATGGGCACGAATACTCCGGAGCGCGCGGCAGCTGAGGCCGAATTTGTGGCGAAGACGCTGGGATCAAGCCTGCAGTATTTTCAGATTGGAAATGAGGTCGATCTCTTTGACCGGCACCTGCGCGATCCCAAGACTTGGTCTGCAAAGACGTATCTGGACGAATGGCTGACGTTGGCGCGAGCGATTGTGGCGCGCGTACCGCAGGCGAAGTTCGGTATGCCGGATGTCGCGGGAAAGGTGGAGTGGCTGACAGAGATTGCTGCACTGTGGCCGTCGATTCAGAACCCTCCTCATGTGACGACCCTGACGCATCATTACTACTTCGGCGGGCCGGCAACAAATCCAGAGGTGAACATCCCCAACCTGCTGAAGCCGGAGACGATGGCAAAGGTGCAACGCACGGCAGACATTGCCACAGCCGCGGCGGACAAGATGGGGGCACGGGTGCGCATGACGGAAGGAAACACCTGCTATCGTGGCGGCAAGCCGGGCGTGTCCGATGTATTTGCGGCTGCGCTGTGGGCGGCGGATTACGCGCTGCTGCTGGCGAGCAACAACTACTCCGGCGTGAATCTGCACGGTGGAACGGGCAAGTCCGTGGCGAACTCAGTGGGAGGATTTTTGCCGGGTGACGTGATGCTGAAGGACGAAGGCGAAACGCCCGAACAGATTGCGAGCCATCCGCATCCGTTCTACACGCCGATTGCAACGTTCGGGTCGGAGTACCGCCTGATGCCGGTGGGTTACGGGCTGAAGTTTGCGGGGTCGCTGAGCGGAGCAAGGCTCATAAAGGCGGACCTGACGCGGGCCTTGCAGGCGACCGGCGTGGATGCAACGGCGTACGCAGCAAAGCAGACAAGTGGCGAAACTGCTGTCGTTGTGCTGAATAAAGATGCGTCGCGCGACCTGGAGTTAACTCTGGACTTTGGAAGTGGCAGGGCAGGCCGAGTGAATGTGGAGACGTTGCATGCGCCTGCTCTGGAAAGCCGCGAAGCGCGGATTGAACCGGAAAAGGGACGTGCGGTGAGCGGGGGCAAAGTGACACTGACGGTGTCGCGAGCGACTGGAATGCGGATCTCGCTGGCGTAATGGAAATGAAAAGGGCGGGCAGATCCAAGACGAGATGCGGTGGGCTCGGGGATCGAGGCGGGCGCTTGCGTGGGTTGAGAGCGGTGTTGGGCGTGCTTCTGGTGCTGGTGCTGTGCGCGGCTCCGCTTGCCGCGCGGGTGGTCCGTGTTGAGGTGCAGAGCCGAACAGACGTGCTTGACGGCAAGACGTTTGGATCGGCGGGCGCCTACGAGCGCATCACGGGACGCGTCTATTTTTCCGTTCCGATCGCCAACGAGCACAATCGGGGAATTGTGGATCTGGACCATGCGGTCAATTTGCAGAAAGGCGAGGTTGCGTTCTCTGCCAATGTCATTGTGGTGCGGCCGAAAGATGTGAAGAAGGGCAACGGCACCATGATGCTGGAGATCCCCAACCGAGGCCACAGCGGTTTGATCTCTCTGGTGGACGGCGGCGACTGGAACCTCGCGGACGATGCGGGCGATGGATGGCTGCTGCGCAATGGGTACACGATTGCGTCGATCGGATGGCAGTGGGATGCGCCGGGAGCCAATGCGATGGCGCTTACCGCACCCATTGCGAAGGATCACGGCAGGACGATCACCGGTCTGGTGCGTGGCGACCTGATGCCGTCGCAGGTGATGGCGGAGATTCCGCTGGGACATTTGATCGTCGGGCATATCGGCGGCACGGAGTATCCGGTAGCCGCGGCGGACGACCCGCGCAATGTGCTCACGGTGCGCGACTCACGCGAGGGCGAGCGCACGGTGATTCCGCGCGCGCAATGGCAGTTTGCCCATAGCGTGGACGGGAAGCTTGTGCCGAGCGATCGCTTCATTCATTTGGAAGGCGGATTCAGGCCGGGCAAGCTGTATGAGTATGTGTATGTCGCGGCGGATCCGGTGGTCGCGGGTCTGGGCTTTGCCGCAGTGCGCGACTTTGCCTCTTATGCGAAACATGCGCCAAATGCAGTGGCTCCTGCAGCGCGCGTCTACGGAGAGGGTATCTCGCAGGACGGGCGCTTTCTCCGCGACTTTCTCTATGAGGGATTCAACGCGGACGAGCAGGGCAGGATGGCGCTGGACGGCGTACTGGCGCATGTGGCCGGTGCGGGGCGCGGCAGCTTTAACTACCGGTTTGCGCAGCCTTCGCGCGATGCGGAGCCGACCTCTTCGGTCTTTTATCCCACGGACATCTTTCCCTTCACCGACCTGCCGGAGCACGACCCGGTAACGGGCGAGATCGGCGGGCTGCTCGATCAGGCAATGGCCGAACACGTGGTACCAAAGATCTTTTTCTCCAACACCTCCTTTGAGTATTGGGGTCGAGTGGCGTCGCTAATTCACACCAGTGCGGACGGCAAGCGCGACGTGCGCATCAGTGACACGGTGCGTATCTACCACTTCACGGGGTTGCAACACTTTTCGGGACCGTTTCCGCCGCGTAAGGGTGTGGGCGAATTGATGGGCCAGGAGCCACAGTCGCCTCTGCCAGTGCGCTTTTTCTGGCGGGCGATGATCACCAATATGGATGCATGGGTGCGCAAGAATACGCCGCCGCCGCCCAGCAGCTATCCAAAGATTGCCGATGGCACGCTAGTCCCATTGAGCGCTTATGCGTTTCCGAGGATTCCCGGCGTGAACCTGCCGCAAGAGGCGAATCAGGCTTACCGACTTGACTTTGGGTCAGAGTGGACGCGCGGCATTCTGACCATTCAGCCGCCGAGAGTGGGCAAGCCCTATCCGGTCCTGGTGCCACAGGTGGATGGAGACGGCAACGAGCGAGACGGCGTGCGGCTGCCGGAGATTACGGTTCCTCTGGCGACCTATGCGAGCTGGAACCTGCGCGATCCGTCGATCGGCGCGCCGGACCAGCGGGTGAGCTTTGAGCTCTCGTACATTCCATTCGCACGCACAGCAGCAGAGCGCATTGCGAGAGGCGATCCGCGCAGGTCGATTGCCGAGCGGTATGCGGGCCGTGAAGACTACATGGGCCGATATGCAGAGGCTGTGGACAGACTCGTCGCAGAGCGGTGGATTTTGGCAGAGGACCGAGAGGCTTTGCTCGAACTGGGCGCGCGCGAGTGGGAATACGCGACGCAGTGAGGAAGGCAGCGCGGAGATGAACTATTCCTGGCAGGGGTATTGTGCGCGTTTCAGGCAATCCTGCGGTTTGGTGCTTTTCCGGGCAATTCAGCCAAAGCTTTACGCAAAGAAAGACAGGTAAAAGCCAACCCAATGAGGCGGGTCATGAATGGCCGGATTCAGATGAAGGCGTTTCAGAATACGCTTACCGATGACGGCTCGTGTTACCTCTACATTGAGTTCGTCGCGCCGTCTGGCGCATTGCAAAGGGATGTTGCAATGCGGTGATGGAAAGAGGGCGGCAGAGTTTCTGGGAGCCACGTGGCTAAGATTGCAGATTCTAAGGCGATGAGGCTGGGACTTTTGCTGCATCTGTCAGGCTTGAATGGAGGCTCAAGCCGAGCGGAGGCGGGCACTGCATTGAGGCCAGACACGATCCCGCTCGTCTGCTTCCCGGCCGCGGCGCAAGAGGACTAGCTTTCCTGCGCGAAACCGTTTACCCTCTTGTCCTGAGCGTACAAGCTGCATCGCAGCGTTCTGAAGACCTTCGCGGCGCAAGCTCGATTTGAGATGCAATGGCGTTGTGATGCCGCCAGTTAGGACGGCATGTGAACCACCGGCGAGGGCGGTCTGCATGCACCGGCTGCGGCTTCTGACGGCACGAAGAATGAAGGCGGAAGGGGCTTCAATCGCTTCCGCGCAAGCAAGTTGAGAAGAGGCTCCGTAGTGGTGGGACCTGAAGAGGCCGTTAACGAAACGGCGAGGCGGACAAGATCAAGATGAGACAAAGACTTCTGGCTGGATGGGTATTGCCTTCTACCTATGCGGTGATGATAGGTGCAACGCTGTTGATGGCGCGACCCGTTGGTGCTGCCGAGGATCACCCTCCGGTTCGGCCGCAGGGTCCATGCGATATTTATGCCGCAGCCGGTGCCCCATGCGTCGCAGCTCACAGCACGACGCGCGCGCTATACGCCTCTTATAACGGCCCACTGTACGAGATCGTGCGGCAATCGGATGGGAAGAGCCTGAAGATTGGCGTTGTGCAACCGACGGCGTCGCCGGCCCCGGATGCGGGCGGGTACGCAGACGCCGCAGCGCAAGACGCCTTTTGTGCGAACACGGTCTGCTGGATTACGAAGATCTACGATCAATCGAATCGGCACAACGATTTGACGCAGGCGCCTCGCGGAGGCTTTAGCGGTCCCGCGCTCGGAGGATTCAACAACGTACCCGTCGCAGATATGGCTCCGGTGACGGTGATGGGCCACAAGGTTTACGGAGTCTTTATTGAGCCTGGGATGGGGTTGCGCAATGACGACCCAAAGGGTACGGCCGTGGATGACCAGGCGGAGGGCCAGTACTGGGTGATCAACGGACTGCACTTCAACTCCGGCTGTTGTTTCGACTACGGCAATGCGGAGATCGACAGCCGTGATGACGATAACGGAACGATGGAAGCGACCTATTATGGCGACGCTCCTTATTGGTACCATGGCACGCTTCCCGGGCCATGGATCATGACCGACCAGGAGAATAACCTCGTCGGATGCGTGAATCCCGATGGATCCAATCATTGCACGGACCTTCCGAAGATTGACTGGCGCTTCGTGACCGCGATCGCCAAAGGGGAACCGCACCACTGGACATCGATGGGAGGGGACGCGCAACACGGGCCTTTACAGGTGATGTTCAGCGGGCAGCGGGTGAATGCGACGTATGACCCGATGCGCAAACAGGGAGCGATCCTCCTCGGTAATGGCGGGGATAATAGCAACGGATCTCAAGGGACCTTCTATGAGGGCGCGATGACGGCGGCTGGGACGTTCCCAACTGACGCCACAGACCAGAAGGTTCAGGCGAATATCGTGGCGGCAGGCTATGGTGTGCTTCCTGTGAGCGTGGCAGCGTCTTCAGGGACGACGAACTCGACTGGCCTGCAAACTTTTGAGCCTCGAACGTCTGAAGATACGACGGTGACTTTCACGAATACAACCGGCGTCGCGGTGGCCGATGTGACGCTGAGTCTGCAAGTACCGGATGGATGGTCCGCCGAGGTTGCGGGAACTACGGAGAAGGAAAAGAGCTTCAGCGGGTCAATTGCATCTGGGGCGAGCGTGAGCGCAACCTTCAAAGTCACATCTGGATCGCTCAATTGGAATGGCGATCTCATCGGGAAGGCCTCGTGGACGAGCCAGGCAAGCGGCAAAAGACAGACTGAGACCCTTGCTGAAAAGGTACGGAATGCACAACCGGTCAAATTGAATGAGTTTCGGATCAGTTCGGGACCTCCAACCAACGCGACCGACTCGTTCATCGAGATCTACAATGCCGGCGAGTCACCCGTAGACATATCGCACTGGACACTGACGGTGCATCCGACACAGCAGGCCACGTTCTCAACGATCCAGGTCCCTTCAGAAACCAAGCTGAAGGCGCATGGCTTTTATCTGTTTGGCCTCGCCAACTCCGGACTTGCGGTGGCGGCCCATGCGGGCAGTCGCACAATTTACGTCCGAGAGACGACAGGAATGCATGCGGGCGACACGATTCGTGTTGGTTCCGGTGCGCATGAAGAAAGCCGCAAGATCGTGACCGTGGGGACGGCCGCCAGCAATCACACAACACTGTGGCAACCACTGCCCGACGGACCCGTCATCACGATTCCCTCAGGCGCGACGAACGTGCCCGTCATGAGCACCGACGGGTTTAGGATTGGCGAGAAGATCGCCCTGGGTTACGGCGCAACCTATCCGACCGTGCCGGACAGCATGGAGAAGTACGAAGTGGCGACCGTAACCGCGGTGGGAAAGCCAGGAACCCAAGCCTATCTGGCGACCGACGCAGCGGCCGGCGCAACGAACATCAACGTGACTTCCGTTGCCGATATTTCCGTCGGAGATATGATTCGGCTGGACATCGATAGTGTTGGACACGGCATTGAGACGGTGAAGGTGTCACACGTTGGAACGGAGGCACAGCGAACCAACCTGGCTGCGGATGTGCCGGCCGGAGCAACTCAGATCAAGGTACGGAGCGCCCGCGGATTCTCGGCTGGAAACAAAATCATTCTGGGCACACCCGCAAACCGGCAGACAGTTACGATTACGTCGATTCACAGCGAAGGCTCACGCAATGCGATGATCGAGTTCACGCCTGCGCTCAGCAACGCACACATCCGCGACGAGGGGATTGTGGAACCTGGTACGGGGCTCGAATTGACCGCGCCGCTCAAGTTCAACCACGCGGCAAATCTTCCTTTCAGTGATCGCGGTACCGGCATCAGCTTCGAGCCCGCAACTGCATTCACGCATTTGAGCAACGAACCGATTCAGGCGCTGGGAACCGGCATCACGCTGGAAAGTGCTCTGACCCGGGATCATGCAATCAACGCGGTCGTGCGGGATGCAAGCGACACACAGGCGGGATACCAAGGCACGCCTGAGCCAGATCAATGGTTTGGGGGGCCTGAGTTCGTAACCCATTCGCCGCTCTTTGGGCACATCATCACGGTACGGGAAGGCAGCATGATTCTGCGGGATGCTTCCGGACTCGTGGTCGACAGCCTGAACTACGGCGGACTCGTGGATCCCTGGGCTGCTGAGGGCTACCAGGCAGCATCTGGCATGGGCAAGGGCGGCTGTTTTGTGACGACGCCTGGGCTGCAAAGCCGATTCAGATCCGGGCACGATGCCAGTTCGGTCAATACCAGCGCGGGGCGTTTCCCTGATGGTCTTGACACAGATAGCAACTGTGATGATTTCGTTACATCCCCCGCAACCACACTTGCTGCCGCATCCGATGCAGGTACCACCAACATCAAGGTCGCCAGCGTGGAAGGATTTGGGCCCGGTCAGACGATTCGTATTGACGCAGGCAGCAATCTCGAAAATGCCGTGATTGAAATGGTTGGCACGGCGGGCGCCACGACGGTCACTTCGTCTGTTGGGGCCGGCTCAACGGTTGTGCATCTCGGCAGCACGGTGGGCTTCAGTGATGGTCAGAGCATTCGCATTGGCAGTGGTAAGGACGCTGAAGACGCCAAGGTCGCCTTTGTCACGCCGTGGGACAGCACAATCACCGTTGCCGCGCCACTTACTTATGCGCATGCGGCGGGCGCTCAGGTATCTGGTACAGGCATCACGCTGGTGTCACCTTTGAGCCGTGCACATGCAGGTGATGCGGCAGTAACGGGAAACATCTCTACGCCTGGATCCACAAATCGCTACTTTAGAGAACGGCATTGAGCGTGACAGCCGGGTTGTCATGATGTTGATCCTGCGCGTCCGGCAGGATTAGGGAAAGGCTGAAGGCAAGGCTCTTGTTCAGGAGATGTAGATGACTCACAGCGGATCCCGATATCTTGTGTTGAGCACGTTCCTGCTTGGAACACTGTCGCTCTGCGGTCAGGCGGTACAAGGTTCTGCCAGCTCACGGGTATTGATTGATAACGACGGTACAGTGCAGATGCCCGCTCAGGCCGTGCCACCATCCGAGTTTTTGAGTCCTGAAGCGAAGGCCTATGTTGCTCAACATCTGCGAGAGATGCAGGATCCGGAAATCCTGAAGCAGGACAATGGCGTACCGCGATTCATGAAGCCGATGCTCCATCGCGATTACGAGCTCTTTGCGGTCGATCGTAAGGATGAAGCGATTGGTGGGGTGCATGTCTATGACTATCGGCCTAAGAGTGGTATCCAAAAGCAGAATCAGACGCGCATTCTCATCAACCTGCACGGTGGAGGTTTCTCCGGCTGCTGGCCCGGCTGCGCAGAACTAGAGTCGATTCCTGTGGCCGCGACGATGGACATTCGAGTGGTAAGCATCGATTACCGCGAAGGGCCTGCGTACAAATTTCCAGCAGCAAGCGAAGATGTTGCTTCGGTCTATCGCGAGTTGCTGAAGACCTACAAGCCCGGCGCGATTGGCATCTACGGATGCTCTGCAGGAGGAATGCTAACGGCGATGTCCGTGGCGTGGTTTCAGACGCATGGCCTGCCTCGCCCGGGCGCAATTGGCATCTACTGCGCATCTGCCGGACGATTTGGAGGCGACGCATCGTTTGTCGCGCTTCCGCTTGGCGAAGCCCGGATTGCGGGACACTCCGGGCATCGTGGCGTGCAACTCGGATACCTCAGCGATGCGGATCCCAACGATCCTATGGTGTCTCCGGTAACGTCCAAATCAATCCTTGCCAAGTTTCCTCCGACACTTCTGATCACTGGGGATCGAGACTTTGCCTTTAGCGGAGCGATCAATACTGACATTCAGCTTTCTGGCGTGGGAGTTGAAACCGAGTTGCACATGTGGGACGGTCTCTTTCACGGCTTCTTCTACAACCCTGATGTGCCGGAATCGAAGGACGCGTTCGCAATCATGAGCCGGTTCTTTGATCGCCATCTTGAGAAGTAGGCAAGATCTTCGGCGCAGTTGAACCTGCTTCCACTTCATGGCGCTTGACGCAGCGACATCTTCAAGACGCTTCATAGCGACCAGCACGTTGGCTGATTCCGATCCTTCCGCACTGCTCGGGGTGGTCGAGCGCGAAGAGGCGAACCGCTGGAACAGTCCCTTCGCGCCATGTTTTTGACTGATGCCTTGCGGACGAAGGAAGCTCTGAAAGGCGGTAAGTGATGAGTCTTGGCTTGTTGAGTCCAGTTCATCGGCACACGATCGGCGCTTTGGAAGAGCTCTTGGCATTCGCTTTTCCTGTCTGGTGACATTGCCGAACTCAGACAGGTCCACTACGCCCCTTGCGAAGCCAACCTTTGGATCATCTGACCAAGTCGTTTGCCATGTTGATCAATGTTGGCGGCAGCGGCGTCTTCGTACTTTTGCTCTTCCTCCGCCGCGCCATGACCATTTCTGGCGCGACGGGCAGTTGCGCACGTTCTTTTCAAATGGCGCAATGCCGGCCGTCTCATCAAAGTGGGCCAGCAGAATTGGCGGTATCTTCGACTGCATGACCACGACGCTTCAGGCTGCCCATGGTGGGCCGTATCAATAGGATGCCCGTACGGTTCGTGTCGTCACATTGCCTGACCTGCATCAGTACGTCGCACATAGCCACTCCCTGCGCAATCTAGACAAAGCAGATGACCATCGCGAATCACCTCGCGCTGATTGAGGACTTCTTCTCCGCACTTGCTGCAGTTGACCCGTCCTCCCGGCATGGCAATGAGTGCCTTCAAGTCAATCAGCAATTCAACATGGCATGTTGAAAGGAGCTCCTCTGCCGGCATGACCTGATAGGCTTCCAGCTGCGCACGCCAGCGATTTGGTGCAGCCGGCGCGTAGCGTTCTGCACGTGCCCGGCATTGCGCATGGGGCCAGATACGAACTGCCTTCCCAGTTTGCGTATCAACAAATGTGGCGGCTACCTTGCCGAGATCCATCACTCGCAACGTGCGATGTCCAACAGAACAGCCGGTCGCTACGGTAACGCCGTCGACAAAGCAGCCATCTGTTTCGACGAACGTGTAGAGCCGCTTATCCTGCTGCGGTAACTCCAGACACAGCAAGTTGCCGGCGTACTGGCCCATGCGCACTCCCAAAACCTGACGCGGGCACAGATGCTTATGCATCGTCGCGATATGATTTGGGAATGGCGCTGGATCTGACATTGGGACGGAAGCCTCTCTCCACATGGTACGGGATGCATGCCGTACCAAACGAGCGCGCGCCACATTCTTTCAGTGTTTCAGAAGCATATCCACTAGAATGACTTAAGTCACTGCGGGATCGAGATCGATCGCAAATCCTAGATTTGCAGTCAGAATCGAAGAGGGAATCACCGAATGACTTCATCCTCGTCCGCCAGAATGCAACTTACGCTCGGCACTGGTGCATTTTCTCTGTGCTTTGCAGTGTTTGGGTCATTGTCGGCCATGATGCCGATCCTGAGCTCGCAGATGCATCTCTCCCCTGCCCAAAAGAGTTTCGCGGTAGCCGTTCCAGTCTTGCTCGGCAGCATTGGTCGAATCCCTCTCGGAGTGCTAACAGATCGCTTGGGGGGACGCAGGGTGTTCATGGCTTTGATGACGCTTCTGCTTCTTCCTTCATTCCTCATGGGCGACGTGCAGGATTATGTTCATTTGCTTGCCTACGGATTTTTAATTGGAATCGGCCTAGCGAGCTTTTCGGTCGGCGTCGGCTTCGTCAGTGGATGGTATCCACCGGACAAGCAGGGCTTCGCTCTCGGTGTCTACGGAGCCGGAAATGTTGGCCAATCTCTGGCCGCATTCGGTGCTCCATTGATTGCCGCAGCTCTTGGCTTCCGCTGGGGCTTTTGGATGTTCGGCATCATTCTGGCTGTTTGGCTCGCCATTTTCGCAATGATTGCGAAGGATGCCCCCAGCCGTCGCCCCGCGAAGTCGATGAAGGAAACCATCCGGCCACTCAAGGACCGTCGCAGTTGGATTCTTAGTCTCTACTACTTCCTAACATTTGGTGGCTTCGTCGCAATGGCGATCTATTTGCCCATCTTCCTCACCGATATGTTCAACCTATCACCACAGAATGCTGGCTTCAGGACCGCGGGCTTTGTCATTATCGCAACTGCGCTACGTCCCATCGGCGGAATTCTCGCCGACAGAGTCGGTGGACCCAGGATTTTGAAGTGGGTCTTCCCATTCACCGCCATTATGGCCATCTTCATGGCCTGTCCACTCATGATCACCTTTACCATTGGCGCCCTGGGAGCTGCTGCAGCCATCGGGCTTGGCAACGGCGCAGTCTTCAAGATGGTTCCGGCGTATTTTCCGCAGTCGGTTGGCAGTGTTACGGGTCTCGTAGGTGCAGCGGGCGGACTGGGTGGATTTTTCCCGCCACTGATCCTTGGATTCGTACAGGAGCGGACTGGGAGTTTTCTGATCGGGTTTATCATGCTCTCTGTGTTCTGTTGGATCTGCCTGGCTGTACTCCTTGCCGGGTGCAAAGCTTCACCTGTACAGAATCCGGTGACCCAATGACAATGAGGGACACATACAATTTCCCTCGGATTTCAGATGCGACGCATGCAATGCTATGCGGTCTCGCTGTTGCCGGAGTCCTCATCGCCGGCATTTTGCTCGGCAGCCGTGGTTTGCGCGATTTTGATCCCGCGCTCGTTTCCTATGCGGGCGCGTCCGTGCTTGCTGGATTCGGCCTGGGCTACCGGTACGCGATGTGGCTGCGCCGTGCACCAACACGACTCTACTGGTACCGCGGATGGAAAATCTTCCTCGAGCCGCGAGACCTGCCGCGCAATCTCGCTCACCTGGCACACATCTTCTGGAACGCCGTTGTACTGCAGAGCTTCATCGAGCGTCGCTCCAAATTGCGCTGGACGGCTCACTGGTTCCTCGCATGGGGATGCATCCTGGCAGCGGCTGTCACCTTCCCGCTCTCTTTCGGCTGGGTCCGCTTTGAGAGCGCAATCCATAACCAGAACATCTATCGCGCGTTTGTCTTCGGGATTCCGTTGGGAAGCTTTCATCTGGGCACGCCGGTAGCCGAGCTGACCTTCAACATCCTCGACATCGCGGCCGTCATGGTTCTGATTGGCGTCTTCTTCGCCTTCTGGCGGCGCGGGCGTGATCATGGCGCATGGTCGGTCCAGCAGTTCGCAGATGACATGCTGCCGCTGATCCTCTTGTTTGCGATCTCCATCACGGGGCTCTTCCTCACCATCTCCACACACTTGATGGGCGGAATCTACTATGGATTCCTCTCGCAGCTGCATGCGATTACGGTCATCCTGACGCTGCTCTTCCTGCCGTTTGGCAAGTTCTTCCACATCTTCCAGCGTCCAGCTCAGCTCGGTGTCAACTTTTACAAGCGAGCGGGCGCTGCGGGCGAGCAGGCTCTCTGCAAACGATGCGGCCTGCCCTTCACAAGCCGCATGCATGTGGAGGATCTGAAGCAGGTGCAGGCCGCGCTTGGCATTCGTTATCAGTTAGCCGACGGTACGCACTATCAAGACATTTGCCCAACGTGCCGGCGCAAGAATGTTGCGCTCACCCAGGACGGCCTTTGGAAGGCCCAGGCACTGAACTCACGAGGTCAATAGAAATGGCAAAGCTACCTGAAAGCATTCCGGAGATCGTCGCAGAGTTCGGGCCTCATCTTCATACGGTTCCGTCGGGCGGCTGGATTCGCAATTCTCACGAAGAGAAGATGGTCAAGACGCACTGCTGCTTTTGCGGCCAGCAATGCGGCATTCAGCTCCGCGTCAGCGACAACAAAGTCGTCGGCTTCGAACCATGGGAAGACTTTCCCTTCAATCGCGGCAAGCTTTGCCCCAAGGGCGTGAAGCGTTACATGCAGGATGAGCATCCCGACCGGCTGAAAACGCCGCTGCAGCGCGTCGAAGGCCGCGGCTTCGAACCCATCGGCTGGGAACCCGCAATGGAGCGCATCGTCGCAGAGATTCGCCGCATCCAGGCGGCCAACGGCAAAGATGCCTTTGCCATTCTTACCGGCGCCTCGCTCACCAATGAGAAAGCGTACCTGATGGGCAAGTTCGCCCGCGTTGCCATGCAAACCGCGAACATCGACTACAACGGACGCTTGTGCATGGTCTCAGCCGGAGCGGCATCCAAAAAGGTCTTCGGCGTTGATCGCAGTGCGAATCCCTGGAGCGATATTCCCAAGGCAAAGGTCATCCTGATTGCCGGAGCCAATGTTGCCGAGTGCGCGCCGATCACGACGGATTACTTGTGGCAGGCGCGAGAGAACGGCGCAAAACTCATCGTCATTGACCCGCGCATGACGCCCATCGCACGAAATGCGGATTTGTTCATTCCTGTTCGACCGGGCGGCGACATCGGCATCTTCAATGGCATGTTGCACGTGATGATCGAGCGCGGCTGGATTGACCGGCAGTTCATCGCCGAGCATACAACCGGCTTCGACGCTGTCGAGGAAGCTGTTCGCAAGTACACGCCAGACTACGCCGCGAAGATCGCCGGCGTTCCAGCCGAGATGATCGTGAAAGCCGCTGCAATGTGGGGGCCGGCGCCGACGAGCTTTCTTCTTCACGCGCGCGGCATCGAACACCACTCCAAGGGTGTGGACAACTGCTTGGCCGCCATCAATCTTGTGGTGGCAAGCGGCCGTATCGGCCGGGAGGGCTGCGGCTATGCAATGATTACCGGCCAGGGCAACGGACAGGGCGCGCGTGAGCAGGGGCAGAAGTGCGACCAGCTTCCTGGCAGCCGCGACATCTCCAATCCGGAGCATCGCAAGTTCATCGCCGACATCTGGGGAGTTCCGGAGGAGAGCATTCCCGGCAAAGGGCTCTCAGCCGTTCCGCTTGTTGAGGCGATTCACGATGGCCGCATCAAGGGGCTGATTTCCATCTGCTTCAATCCCACCGTTTCGCTGCCCGACGCCAACTTCGTACGCGAAGCGCTCTCGAAGCTTGAGTTCTACGTCAACATCGATTTCTTCCTGTCGGAAACCGCGCGCTATGCGGATATCGTTCTTCCCGGCTCCCTGATGGAAGAGGATGAAGGGACCACCACCAACGTGGAAGGCCGCGTCATTCTCCATCGCAAGGTGGTCTCGCCTCCGGGCGAAGCGCGCGAAGACTGGAAGATCATTTGCGATCTAGCAGCGCGCCTGGGCCAGCCGGATAAATTCAACTACGCATCGCCGAAGGATATCTTCGAAGAACTGCGCCGTGCTTCCAAGGGCAGTACATCCGATTACTCCGGCATGACATGGCAGCGCATCGATGACAATAACGGCATCTTCTGGCCGTGCCCCGACGAAGCGCATCCCGGCACGCCACGCCTCTATGAAGGCGGCAAGTTCGGGCATCCTGATGGCAAAGCGCACTTCATGCCCGTGGAATGGCGGCCTTCTGCGGAGATGCCTGATGCCGAGTATCCGATCTTTCTCACCACCGGGCGAGTCGTCTCGCAATTTCTTTCCGGAACACAGACGCGCAGGATTGGAAGCCTGATCGAGCAATATTCTCAGCCTGTGTGCGAAATACATCCGCGCCTGGCCGAGAAGCTGGGAATTGCCGATGAGGACTTCGTGAAGGTGGAGAGCCGCCGCGGCAACGTGGTCGTCCGCGCAAAGCTGGTCAAGACGATTCGTCCCGACACGGTCTTTGTGCCCTATCACTGGCCGCTCGACCGCTCCGCAAACAACTGCACCATTCGGGCCATCGATCCCGTATCGAATATCCCGGAATTCAAAGTGGCTGCAGTTCGGATCAGCAAGGTTGACCAGCCAACCGACCCCATCGCGATGCTCGAGGTGCAGGCGGGAGGAGTCCGATGAGCGAGCGGATTTTCTTCATCGATCCAACCCGATGTATCCACTGCAGAACCTGCGAGGCCTCGTGTGCATCGCGCGATGACCATCACGGCATCACCATGATTCACTTCACGACAACCTATCCCGGCGGAACGTCGAACCGCTTTGCACAGGCCTGCATGCACTGCACAGACCCTCGATGCGTCCGTGTCTGTCCAGTCAACGCCATTCCTGTTGCTGCTGACGGAACCGTGCTGGGCATTGACAGGGACCGTTGCACGGGATGCAAACTCTGCGTCGAGGCCTGCCCTTTCGAAGTGCCCTTGTACGTGGAGAGTCTGAACACGGTGATGAAGTGCGACATGTGCTACGACCGCTGCTTGGGTGGTGAGAGGCCGCTTTGCGTCACAGCGTGCCCTACTGGCGCGCTTGCGTTCACGTCCCTCGCAGAGGCAGAGGAGAAGCGAAAAGGCATGATTCTTCGCGACTGGACCTCTGCCGGCGAGAAGATCCATACAAGCGCCGGATTGATTTCCCATGACGACGGTGATCTCTTTGGCAATCTGCTGTTTGATATTGCCGATGCGGTGCAGGGAACAGACCCATCTTTCAGCAACGCGGATGGTGCGCGATGACCGAAATGCAGTTCTTTATTGACTACTCGCGCTGCATCGGATGCCAGTCCTGCGTGCAGGCATGCGCGGAGTGCGACACCCATCGCGGTACGAGCATGATTCATCTCGAAACCATCGAGCGCATCGACAGTGTGCAGACAGCGCCACAGGTGTGCATGCACTGCGAAGACCCTGTCTGTGCCCGTGTCTGCCCTGCCGATGCCATCAAGAAGACTCCGGATGGCGTGGTGCAGAGCTCACTCAAGCCGCGCTGCATCGCCTGCTCGAATTGCGTCGTCTCCTGTCCCTTCGGAGTTCCCAAGTACATGGCCGAGTTTGAGCAGATGATGAAGTGCGACATGTGTTACGACCGCAGCAGCATCGGCAAGAAGCCGATGTGCGCCACGGTCTGCCCTTCGGGCGCACTGACCTACACCACGATGGAAGAGATTCAGCGCACCCGCCGCGGGATTCCAGTCAACTCGTGGAAGTTCGGCGGAGAAGAAGTCCGGACCAAGGTCTATGTGATGGTGCCGCGGGAGGTGGAGCGGGTCGAAGTGAATCTGGTGCAGATCGAAACCACTCCCAAGCCGCTGCCCAGCGACCCATACGACATTGCCCTCATGCTGGAAGGAGTTGAAGCGTGATGCAGCAGATTGAATCAGCAGCGACATCGAAGCAAAGCGCCGCGGCCAATGGGATGAGCCGTCATCAGCAGGACTTTCCCATCGAGTGGGAAGGCGATCACTATGTCACCCGCCGCGAAATGGTGAAATTCCTGACGCTCGGATCGCTTCTTCTGGCCATTGCTAACTGGGCCATGGCCTTCAGCAGGAGGCTCGTGCGCAGGGAATCCAAGGTCGTCAAGCTGATCGGGCCGATTGAGGAACTCGAAGAGCATAGCCATTTGCTCTTTCGCTATCCAACGCCGGAGTCGCCCTGCATCGCCATCCGTACACCGGAAGGGCAACTGGTCGCCTACTCGCAGGTGTGTACACATCTCTCGTGTGCTGTGGTGTATGACAAGAGCGAGAACCAGCTCCTTTGCCCATGCCACCGCGGCGCATTTGAGGTGAAAGAGGGAACACCGGTTGCCGGACCACCCACGCGCGCGCTTCCTCGCGTCACGCTGGAGCAGCGCGGCGACCAGATCTTTGCGACCGGATGGGAGGCCTAGATGAGCCTGCGCACTCAGGGTACAACTCTTTTCAGTGCCGTCCTCGTGCTGGTGGCAACCACGGTCGTACTGCAGTTGTGGCTGCTCACCTTCTCCATGGAAGCTCTGCTGCGCGGGCACTTCACAACGCTCGTTCCGGCAGCCATCGCATCGACGTGCCTCTTCGCCCTGAACACAGGCCTTCTGCGCTACGTCTTCCGCTTCGACCGTGAAGCGAAAAAAGAGCTAAAGAGCTGATCAGGTTCGATCTGCTGCGCCCGCATGAAGGTCTATCTGCAAGAAAAATGGAGAGTGGCCTATTTCTAGGCCCACTCTCTCCTGGGTGTCACGTCGAGCAGCAATGAGTCCGAGTGCTTAGGATCGCCTTAAGCAATTGACGCTTCCATGGCGATCGCGCGTGGAAACAGGATGTTGTTCTCCAAGTGAATATGCTGGTGCAGATCCTGTTCGAACTCATGCAGGCCAGCATAGAACGCACGGAAGGTAGGGCAGGCTCCGGCAGGAGGCGTGTAGTCCTCACTCAGGTTGCGAATCTCTGCCATCAAATGGCCCGCCACATCGTGATCCTGGGTCATCATCCGGATCGGATTTTCAATTGTCCCGAAGCAGTTGCGCGGCATGGCTCCGTTTCCGGAGACGAACTGCTCCAGCTTGCCGATGTAGGGAAAGAGCACAACCTCTTCCTTTCCCTGATGCGTGATCAGCTCCTCGCTGAGATCTTCCAGCTTCGACTGAATAACGGCCAGCTCCGTCCGTGTATCGCCATGACGGCTCACGACCTTGATGGCAAGCCCATTCAGGCGCGGCACTTCCTGCGTCACGTACGCGTGGTGCGTCTTCACAATGTGTGCTGCGAGACGGCTGAGTGACTCTTTCATCCAATCCGGCGCTCCGGGTACGGATTGCGGAGTGGCTTCTGCGAGGGACGCAACCACCTCATCCAGATCAAGGCCCTTGGTTGCACATGCTTCGGCCAGTGGCACTCGGCCTCCGCAGCAGTAGTCGATTCCAAGTCTTTCGAATACGCGAACCGAGGCGGGATTCTCGGTGGCAATGTCGCGAACAGTCTGTGTTGGTGTGGCCATGGAAGACCTCCTTCACTATTGAAGGTAGCCAGAGGCAAATTCTGTCGCAGGGACTTTTGTCACTCCGTTGCGTCTTTTCAATGGATCCTGCGAAGGTATGCGTCCATTTGCGAGTAGGCCGATGCCGGGTTCATACTCCCATCCCACTGCTGGGCGAAGACACCCAGAAATTCTGATTCCGAATACATGCGACGGCGCACATCCCCTTCCAGCACAGAGCCGGCCGGCTTCCAGTCGGGGCCAAGAGCGGTGTGCGCCGCCTCCAGCATGTTGGCAACCTGGCGAGAGTCGCCTCGCTTCCACGCGATGTATCCCCGGAAATACCACGCATTGGCCGCACGAGGGTTCGCTTGAAGGACGTGCGCAAAGTCGCGATCTGCTCTCGCAAGGTCTCCCTCGCCAAGTTTGACCTCTCCAAGAAGCACAAGGGTTCCCGTCTCCTCAGGATTCAACTTCAACGCCGCGTCCAACGCCTGACGTGGCGGGGTGAGCTCGCTCCTTGAGTTTGCGGATGCGGCAAGCAATTCACCCTTCCGCTGAAAGGCGCGATGGTTCTGGGGATTGACGCGGATCAGCGTATCGAGCTCGGCGATGGCCGAAGGAATCTCTCCCATCTCAGCCAGGCAACTAGCCAGGTAATAGAGCGAGTCTTCCTGATTGGGATTGATGGCCAGCGCCTGCTGAAAGAGTTGGGCCGCCTTGGCAAAGTTACCCTCGCGCTTCATTGCATCCATGGCCGCGTGCTGCTTCGTCCAGAACTGCTCGGTGGCAGCCTTATCCAGCGGGCCGGTGCGCGGCGCAGGCTGATTGGATTTCGTGCCAGCCAGCACAGCGGGCTTCACTTCGGCCTCACCCTGCGTGACGTCATAGATTCGGTCGGCGGCGACGTTGTTCCAAACCTCTGGCGCGCCTCGAAGCCAGTGCACCTCCAGGCGATCGATGCGAGTGGCAGAGCCCAGTCCGATGTGGATGCGATGGCTGTCCTGGGACAGGTAGGACGAGCTTCCCACGGTTCGCCGCAGCTGCACGCCCTTTACCCATGCAATCATCGTCGCGCCGTCGCCAAAGCCCAGCGGAGCATTCGAGGGCGGCACGCGGCTGTGCAGGCGGAATTCGGCCCAGTGCCCCTGCGGAATGTCATTTCGCAGCAGCCGCACTCCTTCGCCCTGATCCACAATCGCTACGTCCATCGCGCCATCGTTGTTGTAATCGGCAACTGCCAGTCCACGGCTGACATGCGGCTGCGCAAAGTTGCGGTTCCACGGCGCCAGGTCCTGAAAGAAATCCCCCTTCGCATTCCAGAAGAGAAACGACGGCATGGGAGTCAGGCGAAGCGGCGCATTTCCTTTCAGCTCAAAGGTGCTACCATCGGCCACCATGAGATCGAGCCAGCCATCAGAATCGAAATCGACGAAGCTCGTGCCCCAGCCAATGCGCTGCATCGTGGGCTCGCCCACGCCGTTTGTGGCGGCCACGTCGGTGAAGTGCAGCTCTGATTTCCCGTTCTTGCCTTTCTGATCTTCCAGCAGATTCTGATAAAGGGCAAAGCCCTGAGCAATCCAGTGCGAGATGAACAGGTCATCATCGCCGTCGCGATCGAAGTCTCCCGCCGCCAGGCCCATTGAGCCGCGATATTCCTCGACCCACGCATCCTTGCCCGCGTCCACAAACCTGCCATGATGGTTGATGTAGAGCTTATTTTCAGAAATGTCGTTGGCTACATATAAATCAGGCCAGCCATCGCCATTGAAGTCGTGCCAGAGCGCGACGAGGCTGCGCCCGTCAGGGTTCGCGACGCCAAGCTGCTTTCCGACCTCCGTAAAGGTGCCGTTCCCGTTGTTATGAAGGAGCAGATTGCGCTCCGGCTCAAACGATGCCGGATTCAAAGAATACGGCACATCCATTCCGAATTGCTCTGATGTCGTGTCATTCTTCGCCGCGTCAGACTTGTATTTCACATAGCCGCAGATGTAGAGGTCCAGATGGCCGTCGCGGTCGTAGTCACCCCATGCGGCCCCGGCCCAGAACCCCCGAAAGCGGTCGAGGCCGGCCTTGTGCGTCATGTCGGTAAACGTTCCGTCGCCATTGTTGTGGAAGAGATCGATGCGGTCGTAACTCGTGACGACAAGATCCAGCCGCCCGTCGTTGTCATAGTCGCCCCACGCTGCCGCCATGCCGTGGATGCGCAGGTCAGGAAAGCCCTTCACCTTTTCAAAGCGTCCATTGCCCAGATTCCTGTAAAGAACAGAAGGAGCAAGCTGTGATGCCGGCGCGTTCAGAGGCCCTCCGCCGCTCACGACAAACACATCTTCCAGCCCGTCGTTGTCGAAGTCGCCCCATGCAAGGCCCGAGCCCATGTCCTCCGGAAGCTGCGATGTGCGTCCTCCAGCAAATTGTTTGAAGGATGCAAGCCCAGCCTCCTTTGTCACATCAGTGAAGTACGGCGCAGGCGCACCGGCAGGCAACTTTCTGCCTGGATTGAGCAGGGGATCGGCTCTTTGCGAACTCACAACCTTGCTGGCTGCTGGAGCCGCTTCAGTGGATCGTTTCGCGCCGCGATCCGCAACGATATTCGTAATATCGTTCGATGCTTCTCCCGGAACATATTCGTCGGGTTGGGCGTCCTTGCGTATCTTCCAGGTCACAATGGCGGTGATAACCAAAAGCACCACAAGTGACGTCACTGTCCAGGTGAGACGGCGAAGGCGTTTCGATGCGCGGCGCGTCCGGTCAGGCGATGTAGCTACTGGCATGCGACTGCATCCCCTTTCGCTTCTACACACACCGTGGCTGTTGCCTGGGAAACATCGACGACGGGTGCGGTCAGGTTCGATTTCGCACCCATCACGTAATTCAGAAGAAACTGATCGATCTTCCGGTAATGGAGAACCGCGTTGATGCGGAGGTTCCCATGCACAGATTTGACCGGGACTGCGTATTCCCGAGTCGATCCTGACGGAAGAGCAGCGGGGCGCTGCGCCCGAGCGCCAGCTGGGCATAGAATGTCGTATTCCACCGTGTCTGAATATCCAGGGAAGAGCGACCGGCGGTATCGCACACCGACCATCTCCCACAGGTTGTGGCGATCAATGAGATTTCCGTATTGATCCACTGGCTCTGCCTTGAAGAGGAACGTTCCCGGTGGCAGGAAGCCCTTTTCATCGCGCTGGCCGGAGGTGTAAATGACTTGACCGCTTCCATCCGTCACGCGTAACTCCACCCAGCTTTGAATCATGTCGAGCGGACCTGTCGGGTAGTCATGCCCCACCTTGTTCGATGTGAGCACAACGCGAACCGGCAACGATTCTCCCGGTGTGGCACTGCGTGGTACTTCAATCCGAACTTTCACCACAGGCCCCTGCGCCCACTTGCTGCGAATCTCCGGAATATCGACGCGACCCTGGAGCCAGGCGTCGGTCATGCGTACCTGGTCTGCCGCGCCATCCAGTTGAAGCAGCGCCGGAACGAAGTTATTCGCGGCAAGGAAGCGATGGCTGCGATGCCGGTGGTCGTCCAAGCTGCGGTTGTAGTCCATTGCGTCCCCCGCCGCGGGATCCGTGGAGACGACCAGCGACATGTGGCATTCACGGCACTCAATGGTCGTCTTCGGATCTCCCTTGTGATTCCAATGGCTGGCAGCCCAGTTGTCGTACTGATTCTGCAACTGCACCCAGCCCACACGGTTGATTTCCGCATCGATGAACTGCTTGTGGCACGCGGCGCAGTACTCGGGCGTCTTGTAGACGCGCTTGTTGAGCCGGTTATGCTGCGCCGGCCACGTACGGATCAGGAAGTTGCGCGCAACGGCACCTAAGGTATGATCGTCACTCCACTGCCACAGATAGTCTTTTGGTTGCGCGACGATGTAATTTGCGTTTCCCTGGATATCCGTCTTCTGAATGGAATGACAGGCGAGGCAGGAGATTCCATCGTTGTATCCGAGCTGACTGGTGAGATTCGCAGCAAAGATGTTTTTCGTTCCCGAGAACAGCGAGATCGGATCGTGGCATCCACCGCAATAGCGCGTCGACTCGGGGCCGTTCTGCTTCGCCATCACATTCTGGATTCCCTGAAAGATGGGGTCCATGGCTGCGTACCGATGTGCGCTGACCTTCCACTCGTTGTAAATCTCGGTATGGCAGCCGCTCTCGCCGCAGGTTTCAGAGCCAGCCAGCGAGCGAGGATCGAAGGCTCCGTTCGTGGATGTCCTCGCAAGGCTCGGCGCAAAGGGGCGATTCGCACCGTAGGCAAAGCTGTAATCAGCGGGAAAGTTGTTCCGATAGTGAGTGCCGGAGTAGGACGACGTGCACAGTCCCACAACGACCACTGCCCCCAGGGTGCTACCGGCAAGCGTAGAGATCCAGCCAAGTGCAGCCCGGTAAGTCTCCTGATTTCGGCGACGCCAGAAAGCTAGCACCAGGTGGGGCATTGTGGCCGCGGCGCCAAGCAGCGTTGATATCAGGTGAACGTAGCGCAGCCACGCCCAAGTCCTGACTCCAAAGAGACCTTGCCCAGTCAAAAGCAGGCCAGAGAGCAGACAGACTGCAAGCACGCAGGCGCCTGCGTACCCCAGCAGCAACACATCGGACATTGCCTGGCTTCGATACGACCTCCAATGCTGAAGGAAATACCAGCAGATGGGTCCAACTGCCACGATTCCCAGCACCGTGTGGAAGATCAGGCCCCACTCAATGGCTGGATGGAATGGCCCGAAGGTGACTGCGAGTCCGGAAACAAGTTCGAAGAAAAGGGCAGCGCCAATTCCGCGTGAAAGAATCGTTGACCAACCGGTATGGGATTGATCTCTGTCAATGTTGGATTGCATCGGGCCCCTCAGGGAAACTCAGTCAACATAAGGGCGCCGCAAATGCATCGAAAGCGACTAAAGTCACAAATCTTGCACGCAATAGCCATCTCTCCACTGGAAGGCTGGGAGCATTCTCCATCGAAAGTCGGAAAGCTGCGAATGAGAGAGGTAGAACGATGATTCAGAGGCAGAATTTTGCGTCGATCTTTTCAACACAAATTCGCTTCATAGATAACATGCCTGCCGAATAATAAAGAGACGGATGTTCTGAGCTGTCTCCTTTGCGGACGGGACAAGACGACAGCAAGATTGAAATGCCGGGCAACAGCATTTCTCAACGGCTTCGTGAATCTCGGACCGGCGTGAGGAAGGATAAGGACGGCGCTGTTTACGGAAGTGCGATTCCGGTCAAGCGACACGCGAGCGCATTCCGGGCATAATTCTTGCACGGGCGCTTTCTGCGTTTAGTAACCCATCACTTTGAAAAGAAGGGGCTGTACCAGATAATCATGCCATGAATCGTGTAACCCATTGTTTTAGTTGTGTTTGTTGCAGTTTAGGGTTTGGAGTATTGAAGCGCCATTCGCATTCTCTGAGGAAGAGGGGAAAGCTGTGCT
>JAKAJO010000103.1 GCA_021813745.1 Acidobacteriota bacterium | reverse complement strand
GAACCCTGAATGCTTCTGCCAGGTCAAGCGCGTGCTGCACGTCGACCGTGAATGCCAAAGTGCGTTTCCCGTATGCGACTTTGTACCACTCCTTCACAATGATGGCGTTGCGCTCTGGAGTGTTTACCTCATCGCTTAGTTCGTCTTGCGCGAAGTCGCCGGCCCTCGTATGGACTTTATCGAGCTTCGCCTTTCCGTCAATGCGGTATCCGCGGAGGTCGCAGAGCCATCCCTTCTCGATGCCGTCCACGATTCCCATGTCGAACACGATCATGTCAAAGAGTTCTTTGAGCCCTTTTCCATCCGTCCGATTCGGCGTAGCCGTGATGCCGAGAAACAACGGTCCTTCAGGATTCGGCTCCAGCAGTCCGAAATGCTGATAGACGCGCTTAAACGAATCGGACAGCCCAATGTGGGCTTCATCTTGGATGACGGCGCTAAAGTCGGCAGGATTGAAGCGCTTGATCCTGTCTGATCCCTTGCGGCCCAGAGTTGGAATCGACGCCACAATTATGTCTGGCGGGTAGAAGCCGTCCATGTCCGCGTAGCTGTTTGCCATCTCTACGGCGACACGCGCATTCGGGTTCCACTTCTGCATTGCATTGGCAGCTTGGACGGCCAGCGTTTCCATGTGTATAGCGAAGAGCAGCTTGCCCCTGAAGCCATGATGCGCCATGAGATTGGCAGAAATTGCCGTGTTATGTGTAACGGTGAAGTCTCCGAGAAGGAATAGGCGATCTGGTCCTTCAATCTCGAATCCGAAGTACTCTCCTTCGCCGATGCTTTCGAGTCTGATCCCGGTTACCAGATGGTCTTTCTTCTGTCGCCTTGGCTGTGCCTTCTTTCGCGGTATACGGCAAGGAATTGTATCGACTGGACCATTTATGTTGCAGTGATAGTATGTTCCCTCCGTACCATTCTGCGACCGCTTCTTGACTGGACTTTTGTAAGCAGAAAATCCCAATGAACGCGCTACAAATATCACGTCGTCCATCAATTCTTCATTTTTCAAAGTTAATTGGAATCCTCTGTCTGCATGGTATCCGTCAGTGTCAATGATGCCAGCAAGGATTTCCAATCGTTGCTCCCTAGTTCCACGCTTGTAGCACATCGGAATATGCTTGTCTCCCGTCAATCGGTGATATCGAAGCGCGTTTAGAAGAGGATTCTGGTCCGGCTTTCCTCTCTTTCCATGCAGATGATATGTGGCTGCCTTATTGTCTTTTTGTTGATCAACGCGGACCTGAAGCGAATGCCGCTCAGCAAGAGAATAAAGATAGTCGATGATCTCCGAGTCTGCGCTCGTGACGTTTGGCCCCGCAGACGACCCGTCTCCCAGCCACACTCCAAGAAAGTAAGGCTCAAGGAACATGGGTTCTCTAGATGGCGGAAAATCTACAGGTGCCCGCCATCCTTTCGCCATGTGCCTAAATGTGCTTCCTTTTTTCAGGTACTCGTCCACGGAAATGTCGATCCGTTTACCAAGGTAGGACGGATACTTTGTTCCCCGTGGCGTCATCTTCAGAGAAAGGATATGAGAGCGGTTGACGACGTAGGCATCGCCCTTTATGGGAATTACTCTGAACATCTCTTCTCGGCCCCGCGCCAGAGATTTAACCCGGCGCGGTTGTGAATCTGGACCCATGAGCAGTTCATCCACGGCAATCGTTTCGACGGGCCTGATTGTGCCGTCGAACATCAGCACAGGTGTGCCCTTTCCGAGGCACTTGCCCAATCCCGTTGCAAGAACGGCGAGTTGCCGGTTAATGCCAGACTGGTAGGCTGCTAGGCTGCGCTGGAGACAGTCGAGCTGGTAGTCGCGGAGCGAAAGAGTCACGGATGATACTCCAAGTCGTGAGGATGAACAGGAACTGGGGATTTGCGATCATCAAATTTCACATGAACGTAATTATCATCGTGACCGCGCACTATGGTGCCCATCGTTTTCTTTTCGCTCCAGTTTGCATTCACGCGGACTCCTGCGTATGCCGGAACTCCATAGGTCTTGCGGACGTAATCATAGTCTGCCATTGTCTCAGCCCTTCTTCCTGAATGAATCTTGTTCTGTGCAGGTGGCCCAATGTGCCACAGCTTCGTCGGAGCCGCGCTGCATCGGATTCATGGGGATGCTCTTGCCCGATGGCGTTCTGAACCACATGATCGGGTCGCCACATCCGCGACATTCGGCATCATTCTGCCAAACATACCCCGCTGCAATCAGTTCATCCCATGTGCGTGGAAACGCCATCGCCTCACCCCTTGATCCTTTGTTCATCCCACACGCGGATACCGCCCTCGCCGCAGATTTTTTCCGCACTTTTGTGCATCGAACGAACGATTTTCCCTATCGCCACTTCGTCCACTTTGACAAACTCGTCCTTGAGCTTCGTGCGGTCCTTCAGTTCCCAATTCCAGTACGTGAAGAAATTGGTTCCCTGCACATCTGGCACCGTAGACGGCAACACGACCGGAGGCGCCTCAACCGTTGCAGCCTCTTCGATAATGGCCGCTGCTGCCACAGAATCGCCCTCCGCTGCGGCTTGCTGCGCTTCGGCTATTAATCGGGCCTCCTCTGCCTTCCGCGCCTCTTCCTGAGCCGCCAGAGCCGCTTGCCGGCGCTTCCGTTCCTCTTCCGCCGCGAACTGCTCGCGCTCGAATTTGAGCCGCGTCACTTCCGCGTCGATGGGAGTGAGATATTGCGCACGAATCGCCGTTGCCGTCCGATGCGCCTTGTACAGCCGGTCGATGAATGGCTTCATTAGCCCTTCAATCTCGTCGGCCACAGACTTGAGCACCTGCACCTGCTCGCTGGCCGCTACGAATGCTTGCGCGTCGGAGACGGTGATTGCGCCTCGGCTGTCGCGTTGGAACACGGTGATGGCCTTGGACTGAGAAACCAGCGCCGTGCTCATGTTGATGTTTTGCTCCATCTCCGGCAGGCTGGCAAAGAACGCCTCCAGCGTCTCCCGGATGTCCGTCTGAAGCGCAACTACTTGCTGCTGTACTGTGATTGCCGTGGTTGCCATGTTAATCCTCGACTTTCGGTAAATCTTCAATCGGAATCAGGTCAATACGAATGCGGCGCACCTGAATCACTGAAGGTCTATGAGTTCCGGGACCGCCGTAGCCACATTTGCGTAGATTCTTGACTTCCCTTGCAGCTTCTTCGAGTGAGTGAACGGTCTTCGGGCATCCATAGCCCCCATCATTCGGCCAGTAAATATCTACTTGAAGCCGATCAGTTTCAGAAATCATCATCCCACCTTCAGCGTCCCGTATTCGAGCCGCTTGTACACGTTAGCCAGACACGCGCCGACGAAGATGCGCTCATCATTGCGGTCTGTGTGTTCAATTGCGCGGTAGCACTTGCCGCCGCCGTTGGGTTCAGGAAGCAACTGCACTATGTAGCGCTTGAGCGGCATCCCCAGCGCCTCGGCACGTCCCTTGAAGCATAGCGCCTCACCCATGGTCTGCAATGCGTAGTGCGGCTCGATGTTGACACTGCACTTTTTGTCGATGACCGCCATGACCAGGTTCTCTTCGTCGCCCATCACGCCGAATGCGTCACATTTGGTGGCGTACAGCATTCCATTCACTTTCACCGCAATGGGCACCTCGCAGAGTGTCAGGTCAGGGTCAAACTTGAAGTCCTGCCGGAATTGCTGCCAGCCGAGTACGCGGTTGAAGTACTCTGGATAGGCTTTCAGGTCGTCCAGTTCAATCTCGCCCCTGTCTAGCCAATCGCTGTATTGATGTACCTTCGTGCCGAGTACGGCCTTCTTGGCCCACGCCTCCGCTTCCTGTGCGCTCTGCGGTTGCCGTGAGAATCCTGCCAGCTTGATGGCACCCGTCAGCGAGAATGGAATCCTCTCACCGTTGAGGGTGTAGTAGTGGCCGTCCTCATGAAACTCCACGCCATCCTGTGGTAGATAGACTTCCACTACTCTACCTCCCGCGCCTTGAGCATCGCATCGGCCCACAGATACGCTCGTTCGCAAATAAAGGCGGTTCCTGTCATCTTCAATTGCATCATATGGCTGCTTATCAGCGCCGTCAGCGCTGCCATTGCGAACTCGTCCCGCAGCGTCTTCTGAGGTTCCCGATGTTCGTGCACTGCCATCGGTTCCTTCTCCTCGTTCTCGAATCCATGATTCATCTTCCACCTCGATTTTCCTGCTGGTGAACTTCCCCTTCACTGTCTGAGTGAAGTACTTGTCTGGATACGGTACGCGCTGAAGGCTAACCCAGATGTTCTCTGGTACGCCTGTGTACTGGTATTCCCCGGACTTGGCGAAGCGCACGGCAAGAACTTCCGCGATGGGGTCGTAGCATCCCGCTACTAGATTCTTGCCGCGCAAACTCCGCATCTGCATCGCTCATCCCTTCTGTTGCGCTTGCATTTCTTCCACACTTGGCAATGGGCCGAACTTGTCCAGCACACTCTGGATGCCGCCCTCAAATGCTTCGTGAGTATGTGCCGCGAGTTTGCTGGTCGCCTCGGCAATGGCCAACCCCATATCAACCGAATTGCCGATTCTTGCTCCCGTCAGCGGCTCTGTGATTGAGAAAGTGAACTCACCTTCCGGCGTGCTTGGTTGCCTGACCCTTACGCGACAGACGTAGAACATGATTGCCTTCTCGCCCAGCCGAACCTCTCGCACCTTCTCCGCGAGTACAGGCTTGCCGTTCGGGTCACGAATGACACAGTATTCCATGCTTTACCCCTTCGTTTGATGGTGATTTGCAAATTCTCCGTAGTGCTGATTCGATGCCCGACAGTACGCTTCGTGCGCCTTCGCCGCCGATTTGAAATAACCGAGCAACACCTCCTTACCGTCGATATAGATTCTTGCCCTCCATGACTTGTGGGAGGATTTCCAACTCACACCCTTGAAACCTGAGCGATTGGGCTTTCCGGCTCTGTTTCTCATGTTTTGTCTATGAGTACAGATGCGGAGGTTACAACGCCGATTGTCGAGTGGATTGCAGTTGATATGGTCTACCTCCATACTGTCTCCAACATCGAGTCCCATAAGAAAACGGTGCATTTTTATGAGCCTCCTGTGCGGTTCTCTTCGAGAGGTCATTCTCACTGCTTGCCAATGTTCAGACTTGGCGGCCTTGATAGCTGACCACTTCCATTGCATCAGATACTCGTAATCAGAAGCGTCAACTAAAGCGTACTTGTCACTCGACAAAGGGATAATCTTTGAACCTTCGGGAACTTCCAACACTGATCCTCCTCTACTGCTTGGCATGGTAGCGAAATTCAGGATCGATTGCGTTGACGGCTTCCTCGTACCGGCTGCGCGGAATGCTGTCCCTGTGACAGTGCAGCCCGATGGACGCCAGAGCCGCCTTCATGCCGTTATCGTCCAGCCCTACAGACTTGGCGATGGCAAAGAAGCGCCCCGCCTGCGGCTTCGTGATGCTCGGCTCCGCTACCACTTCGCCCTGCAATGCCTCGCCACGGGCCTGCGTTGGCTCAGGAGCGTTCGTCGGTGGTTGGGGGGTGGTTTGGGCCGTCCGCTGGCTCTTGGGCTTTATATCGGGTTCGTGCGAGATTACACTAGAACGGGATGAGGGTTCTGCAGTTTGGACAGGGTGGGTAGCCTCGGTACGTGATTCCGCACTCGGGGCAGGCGTAGGGTCCGCAGAACGGTTCTGCCGCGTCTCCCTCTGGTTCAGGTACTCGTCTGGCAAGTCTTCAATGTCCTGCGTGAAGATGTCACTTGCGCCGGTCACGGTCAGGATGCCGTCAATCATAGCCCGCTTCTTTGCCATCTTGAGGACTGTATTGGCAACATCCGCGACGTTCATTCGGACCTGCTTTTGGCTGTAGGGTCCACGGTCACCGCGATTCCACTTCACGCGCCGCATGTGCTCAGGCGTCTCGTTGTATTCCTCTTCGCAGACGGCCAGCCGCCACTGATACTTCGTCTCTGCGCTGGAGCATTCCCCCACACCTGCGCCAAGAAATCTCCCGCTGCCCATCTCGGTGATATTGGCCTTGACGCGCACGCGGAACTCATCGCCGTAAGAAAGCTCTTCTACGACAGGATCGACAGCAAGCCGGAAAGTTGATGCCAGCTTCTCCGCTCCGGGTTTCCAGAGAGACGGCTTCTTTGCTCCGGGTTGGATTCCGAAGTGAGTCCCGCCTTTCATGACGGACTTCATCACTTCCTGAATCAGATTGACCTGAGCGCGTACATCCAAGGCGCTCATCGGTTGCGTTACCAGTTCCAATTCTCCAGACATTGATTCCTCACTTGTGTGGTGTGGTGCAATATCGCACTAAAACTCGCCGAGCGCGTTCTCTTCTTCCAGCGACAGCAGCGGTACGCAGTCATAGCGTGCGGGCCGTGCTGGCTCAATGAGCGTGCATACTTCTGAGCGGTCGATTGATGCGTAGACGCGGAGATTGTCAGTCTCATGAGTCAGTGTGTACTGATCGTGCGAATATCCGTCGCCCTTGTCGAATGGGCGCGGAAAGACTTTGGCGAGAGCGATGAATTGCTCCTTGGGTTCCGTGCCTACATGATAGAAGCCAAGATTGGGCTTGGTAATCTCGGCATCGGGCGTCCTGTCCAGCAAGTCTGCGATTTTCCGCAGTTCTGAAGCGATTGCATTAGCTTTTGGCATTGCCTGTATTCCCCCTTCTTTTCGAGAGTCTATACGCGCCGCTGCGACGCGTCAAGCGAATTAAGTTGACAATAAGGATTTTTTTTTGAGAGTATCCCGTCATGGCTAAGCTCTATGCAGAATCCGAAGTCCGCCAGGCGCTCCGCAAAGCGCTTAATCATGGCACACAGACGGCGTTGGCGCGGGAAGCGGGCGTCAGCAAGCAGGTAGTGTTCATGGCCATCAACGGTGCGCCGATCACAGGAAAGCTCTTGGCGCATCTGGGCTATGAGCGAATCAAAGAAAAGCTGTATCGCAAGAGGTCTATATGAGCATCGAACAGTCCATTCGCTGCAACGTCTGCGGTCGGTTCAAGGGCGAGGCGAACAAGTGGTTCTCCTGCGCGAAGGATACGCTGCGGTTCTCGGCGTTCAACAAAAAGGCTGCGCGGCATATCTGCTCGGAGGAATGCGCTCATAGGCTGCTGGCGCAGGAGTTGCAGAGGGTGAGGGAGAAGGAGCGATGAGTCGGAAATTGAGGAAATATGAAATAGTTGATGGCGGTGGTCGATGCAGCATGTGCTTTGTGATACGAGAGGTCGGCAATCCCAGATCTAGCGGATGGATCGCTAGCAGTTGGGGATTGTCTAAAGCGGATCGCAAGGCGGTCGAACAACTTGTTCGTCAAGCGAACGAAGCATGGGAGAAGGAGGCACAGAATGGCATTCACTAAGGCGCACGCGAAGATTTTGCTCGGTATGCTTACGCCGGAACAGCTAGCGGCTTTTAAGTTCATCTGCGGCAAAGG
>JAKAJO010000068.1 GCA_021813745.1 Acidobacteriota bacterium | reverse complement strand
ACCGACGATGTGCTCCGGCCCCCGGCTTTCGTCGTAAACAGGCACGCGAGAAGCCTGCCGCTCAATCACCCGTGCACTCGCTTCTTCAATCGGAAGACTCGATGGCAAAGAGAAGATTCGTTGCCGGGGCGTCATAATCTCGCGGATGGGCACGTCATCCAATTCAAGCGCTCGATGTACCAATTTTTCCTGAAATTGCGGCAGCATCCCCATCCGACGTGCGGCGGTGGCAATCAGCTTCAGTTCCTCCGGCGAGTGCACTGACGCACGCTCATGCATCGGAACGTCGAAGCCACGCAGCAAAAGGGCCGCAGACAGACGTAACAAGCGCACCGCGGGCCGGGTCAACGCAATAAACAAAAGCATTGCCGGCGCAACTGAGACCGCCAGAGCCTCCGCCCTACGCAGAGCCAGCGACTTGGGCACAAGTTCGCCGACAACGACTTCAAGATAAGTAATCACTGCAAAGCCCAGAACGATCGCACCCAGATGGGCATATAGATGCGCATGAGGGATGGCGCCAAGCCACCCCAAAAGAATGCTCGCGGCCAGTGGCTCGCCAATCCAACCCAGCGCCAGAGAGCAGAGGGTCACGCCAAGTTGAACTGCGGGTAAAAACTCTTCCATTTCGTGCTGCAGCCGGCGAACAGCCCGCGCGCCAGGGATCCCGGCAGCGATCATCTGCTCGATCCGCGTCTCCCGCACGCTTACCAGGGCAAATTCGGCAGCGACAAAAAAGCCATTTCCCAGGATCAGCAACGCGACTGAGACAAATTGCAGCAGCAATAGGCCGTGCATCTTGCCTGTGAGCATAGCACTCTCCGCAACGGCCGCCACGTCATGCAGCACCAATGGAACCAGAGCGTCTCTTGCACCGTATCTGCATCTAGCGGAGGAAGACCGTGGCTGGATCACGTAAAGGTAAACGCTTTTGGCTTTGGATTAGCATTCCCGTCGTCGCGGTGCTGCTGATTGCCTCCGCGGCCGTCGCCCATCTTGCACGCGGCACGCAGATCGATCCAAATCGTCTGGCCAAGGTGCAACGTGGCGACGTAGCGCAATCCGTGGTTGCAACTGGCACCATCGAGCCGATCACCAAAGTCGAGGTCAAATCCAAGGCCTCAGGGATTGTCGAGAAACTCCTCGTCGATATCAACTCGCACGTCCACAAAGGGCAGGAACTGGCTCAACTCGATCAGGAAGAGATTATTGCCGAGGTTGAGGCGCAGCGCGCTCAACTGACTGCCGCCCAGGCCAATGTAGCCGTGTACGAAGCCAATGTGCAGCAGGATAGGGTCACGGCAGCCGCTCCAGACCTACCGATGTACAAGCAGACGCTTGACCGCACGCTGCGAATGGAAAAGGAAGGCGTCGTGAGCCAACAGGCGTTGGATAATGCGAATCGTGATTACCTCGCCGCCTTGAACAAGCGAGACGCCGCACGGGCACAGATTGGCGTCGACATGGCAAGGCTCAAGCAGGCTCGCGCCCAGGTACTGCAGAATCAGGCGAGCCTCAAGCAGTTGGAGGAGCAACTCAGCTACACAACAATTCTGGCACCTATGGATGGCGTCATCCTTTCGCGCGATGTCGAAATTGGAGATGCCGTGAGTTCGATTCTCGTGCTCGGATCCACAGCGACGCTAATTATGACCGAGGGAGACACAACCAAGGTATACGTCAAAGGAAAAGTGGATGAAGCCGATATCGCGCATGTCTACCTGGGCCAGCCCGCCCGAATCAAGGTTGAAAGCTTCCGCGACCGGGTCTTCAATGGCAAAGTCACGAAGATTGCTCCCCTTGGAGTCGAAAAGGACAACGTAACAACTTTCGAAGTTCGCGTTTCCATCGACAACCAGAATGGCGAACTGAAAGCAAATATGACGGCAAATGCGGAGATCCTTCTGAATGAACACAAGGGCGTGCTCACCGTACCGGAGAATGCCGTAACCTATGACAATCAAAAGAACGCCTTCGTTAACGTTCCTGACCGCCGCCAGAAAGAGGGCATGCGAAAAATTCCTGTCAAGGTCGGCCTCTCAAATGGCTCTGTCACAGAAATTGCGAGCGGACTTAAGGAAGGCGAACAGGTTGTCCTTCAACAATAATCGGACCCATCGCTCGCATCACTCAACCTAGGAACCGAGGAATGCAATGAAGAAAATGTGGCTTTCTGCCATCGGCATTTTGCTATGCTCCCTCTCCGCACTCGCAGCAGAGTCCTCTTTTGAGCGCACGCTTTCAGTGAACGGACCTCCAGACCTCACCATCGCCACGGGATCGGGAGAGATTCGTCTGACTCGTGGCTCTGATACTCAGATCCGCATTGTCGGCCACGTCCATTCGTCTTGGGGCTCTAGCGAAGATCAGGTGCGCGCCATCGTAGCCAATCCGCCGATTGAACAGACCGGCAACATCGTGCGCGTGGGCACGCAGCCGATGCACCTGCGCAATATCAGCATCGATTACGATGTTCAGGCGCCTGCTGGCACCCACTTGGATGCCAGCACTGGTTCCGGAAATCTACATGACGAGGGCGTCGGCCGGAACTCCAGGCTCTCCACCGGGTCAGGAGACATTCGGGCAAAAGAACTCCAGGGGTCGTTCACCATTCATACAGGATCAGGAAGCATCGTCGCCTCACAGCTCTCTGCGGGTGACGTCAGAGCGCAGACCGGCTCCGGCGACATCGATTTGCAGAACATTCGCGGTGGCCTGTCCGCGGAATCTGGGTCAGGCAGGATTCGTGTCACAGGCACTCCGGCCGCATCCTGGCGGCTTCAATCCGGCTCCGGCTCAATCGACGCTACGCTGAGTGGTTCAGGCTTCACACTCGATGCCTCCACAGGTTCAGGAACAGTTCAAACCGATCAAGACATCACCATGCAAGGTTCGATGAATCGCCACCATGTGACGGGGAGGGTGCGTGGGGGTGGCCCCCTGATCCACATTCAGACTGGATCAGGTGATATCCGGATCCACTAGATGAGCGGTCATTCCCGAAAGCGAAGATCCTTCAAGGAAGCCAGTAGTATGGGTCAGGATACTTGACGGAGTATTCCGCCGGCGCCTTGCCTTTCAAGTCGCTCCATTGGTCGCCAACATTTAATACAAGTTCGTAGCCTTTCGATTCCAGCGCTACCCGTCTTGCGGACTTAAACGCTTGAGCCGTTAGCGCAGCTTCATCTTTCGACCGCAGGATCAGTCCTGACCACCCCGTGTATCCTTGGCCTTCCAGATTGCGCTCGGTCGCTCTTCGCTGCGATTCGGACCGGCCTGTCAGGAAGAACACGCTCACGCCAAGCCGCTTCGCCTCACGATAAAGGCGCAGCGTACCTGGAATTGCCGGAGCTTCTGCCGAATCAACCCATTCGTCAAAGGCCTTCTTGTCATACGCAAAGCCTGCCCGTGACATCTCATCCCAGTTGGAGAGTGCCGTCTCATCGATGTCCAGAATCAGTGCGAGTCGATCATGCGCCCCGGGATGGGCTGCCCTCTTCTGAAGATACGCAATGGCCTGATTCGCTTGCCTGTCAAGATCCTTTGCATAACAGCCACAGGTGCAGGTGCAATCGTGGTACCTCTTGAGTTCGCCTTTCAGAGTATCGAGGTTCTCGATCTTCTCTCCCTGCGACAGCGGCGCAAAAACCGTAGATTTCCGGTCACCGTGGGTCGTTGCCTGCCCACAAGCCAGTCCCCATGACATCAAGGTGACAGCCACCAAAATCACACTTCGAACACATTTATGCATCAATCCCCACTCCATCATTCCTCGCTCCGGCAAGCTCTGGTTGACTCCGCAACATCCTCGCATCAAATAGATATGCGCGCAGTGCACGGCAGAAGCTTTTACACTGAAAGTGTATGGTACGCGTCCTCCGCCCAATTCCTACAGAATCGATTAAACTGCTCGTCTTTGATCTCGATGGCACACTCATCGACTCAGCGCAGGATCTTTGCAATAGCGTGAACGCGACACTCCGCCACTTCGGTCGCGATCCACTGCCCGATGCAAGGATCGCTAGCTTCATTGGCAATGGAGCCATGATGCTGGTTCAGCGAGCTCTCTCCATCGGCGGCAGCCAGCCAGTTCCGGAAGAAATGCTTGCTACTGCCTATCAATTCTTCCTCGATTACTATCGCGAACACAAACTCGACTTTACCTACACCTACGATGGCGTACTCGAAGCCTTGGCTGCCTTGCGCAGTGTTCACGACATGCCCAATGCGCCGACCCGCATTATGGCCGTACTGACCAATAAGCCGGTACGCCCGGCGCAAGCCATCTGCGAGGCGCTCGGTCTGGCGCCGTTTTTCCTGAATATCTACGGCGGCAACAGTTTTCCCACCAAGAAGCCAAACCCCGAAGGGCTCTTTGCACTGATGCAGGAGGCCAGTACCCTACCGGAAGAAACCGTCATGATCGGTGACAGCCAGGTCGATGTCGAGACCGCACGCAATGCAGGCACATGGGCCGTCGGATGTACATTCGGTCTATCGCCCGAAGGCCTGACCGAGTTCCCGCCCGATGTGTTCGTCGACTCGCCCGCGGACTGGACCACGGTTCTCAATCCGAATCACGCGCGCAATATCCCCAACCCTATCTAAGCGCCACAAGAATGCATCTGTGATGCCCACGCCCGGAGTGCGGCAAAAAATGGCCGTCATAGCAGGTCAAATCGATTTGGCGTACCATCTTTTCTGGGAACTACACACTTCCGTATCGCGTAGATTTCGCAGGAGGCACGATGAAACGCTCGACGCTGCCAATTCTGCTCCTGGTGCTCGCCACAGCTCTGGCCATCACCCGGCCAGCCTATGCCAATCGCGATATTGTCCAGTTCGGCAATGACATTGTCGTTCCGCAGGGCGAGTCGATTCATGATGCAGTCTGCTTCTTTTGCTCTGTGCAGATCGACGGCACCGCTGACCACGATATCGTGGTCTTCTTCGGCAGCACAAGGATTTCGACCCGGGCGAAGCACGACGTCGTCGACTTCTTCGGAGATGTCCGACTCGGAAATGGCGCCAGCATCGAACACGATGTTGTGAACTTCTTCGGAACTGTCCGGCTCGGAGACAATGCGTCAATTGGCAATGATGTCGTTGCCATGTTTGGAGACATTCGGGCATCGGATAGCGCTTCGATTGCCGGCAATCGAGTCGTTCAGCCTTTCTATCTCCTCCTGATCCCTCTTGGCATCCTTGCCCTGATCATTTTCGGAGTTGTCGAGATTATCCGTCGGGTCCGATTCAATCGGTATCCTGTGTACCCCATGCCACCAAGATAAGGCTGAGAGCACGTTCACTGCGTGTTCTTTTTCTTCGGCCTTGTTCGTATTCGGGTTAGGTGTGTTTATGCGCTTTGACCCGTGAGGCCAGGCTCTCTTCGCTGCATCTTTCCTCGATATGTTGAATCCAACCATCAACAGGAGAACTTTTCTTAATGGCAAAGAAAATCGCTTTCGTCACCGGTGGAAATCGCGGCATCGGTCTGCAAACTGCATCAGACCTCGGCAAGGCGGGCATCTTGGTTGTGATTGGATCGCGGGATTTGAAGCAAGGCGAAAAGGCTGTTGCCAAATTGCGCGCGGAAGGCGCCGATGCAGATGTACTACGATTTGACATTGTCAATCCGGAGCATCATCAGGACGCTTTCAACTACTTCGAATCGAAGTATGGGCAGCTCGATATTCTCGTCAATAACGCTGGCATTGCAGCAGGAACATTCCCTGCCTCCGGCCCCGAGCACTCTGTATCCGAGGTTCCAGGCGCGTTGCTCAAGTCTGTCTTCGAGACAAATTTCTTTGCCCCTGTTGCCCTCACGCAAGCACTGCTCCCTCTCCTTAAGAAGAGCCCTGCGGCGCGCATTGTCAACCTGTCCAGCATACTCGGATCGCTCACACTGCACGCCGATCCAAAATCGCCTATCTATCACTCAAAGTCGTTCGCTTATGACGCATCCAAGACCGCTCTGAATGCATTCACCATTCACCTGGCTCACGAATTGCGCGGCACATCCATCAAAGTGAATTCCGCTCATCCAGGCTGGGTAAAGACTGACATGGGTGGAGAGCAGGCACCAATGGAATTGAGTGAGGGAAGCAAGACCAGCACGGAGTTGGCTACGTTATCCAATGACGGTCCAACCGGCGGATTCTTCCATCTCGGCAAAGCCCTGCCCTGGTAGATCCCTCTCTTCTCTCCCTGCGTCCGGCTCAAATCGTCTCCGAGCCGGATGCAGCGCATTGAATGCTGCACTTCCCGCACCCCACCTCAACCCCCTACAATGACTGGAGACAACTCATTGTTCGAGGGATCCAACATGCCGCTTTCCGGAGAAGCGATTCGTCTGATGAATTACATCGATGATGTCGCAGTCACCTTACGTCGCGTCCTCGCCGCTGCACCCAGCTTGTCGGCTGAGGAACGCGCCCGTGTCGCCGAACACCTGCAACAGGCCAGCCCCAGCGCAAATGATGTGCTGCAGGCGCTCTCATCCCGGTGAGTGGCTTGCCACTTACTGTCGCAATCATTGGAGCTGGTCCGCTCGGCCGTCGGCTCGCTCTGGCCGCAGCGCAAGTCGGCTGTCATGTGCTGCTCGAAGACGTGATGCCCGCCAATCTCCATCATGCCCGCGAGGCGTTGCGTCAGCAGCTCAGCCCGGATGCCCTTCCTTCGGTTCAGTTCGTTTCGTCCATTGAAGACGCAGTACGCGATGCAGACCTTGCGATCGATTGTGTGCCCGATGAATTAGAGTCCAAGCTCGAGATTTTTTGCCTGCTCGACCGAATGGCTCCGCCCCGCACCATTCTGGCAACACCCTCGACTCGCCTCTCGATTACGGATCTCGCCACGTGCACATATCGCCCCGAAAAATGCGTCGCCATCGCGACAGAGCCAGGTCAACTGATGGCGGAATCTGCAAATGATGGCGCATCGCCCCCGTTACAAGTCCGCGTTTCAGCTTACACAACATCGGACACGGTTCGCATCGTCGCTGACTTCTGCAGGATGCTCGGATTCTCTCCTCAATTTGCCCCTGATACCGCTTAGCTCGAGAGGCCGATCAGCCTCTCGTAATACGCAACGTAGAGCGGAACAATTTTGGTCGAGCAAAATCGGGTGCGCGCCGCCTTGCGGGCTGAATCCCGCATCACTTCCAGTCGATTGCGATCCCGCAGCAGGCCAATTGCGCCATCTGCCATCGCATCCAGTGCGGCCACGGGATACAACAGTCCGGTCACGCCATCATCAATCAGCTCCGGAACGCCACCAACCCGTGTCGCAATCGATGGAACCTTGCAGGCCATGGCCTCTAGCGCAGCCAGACCAAAGGACTCCAGTTCGCTTGGCATCAGCATGAGGTCCGCTAACGGCAGCAATTCATTGACCCTCTCCTGCTTTCCCAGAAAGTGAATGCGGCCATGAATTTTGAGATCGTGCGCCAGCCATTCTGCCGCAGAGCGATCCGGGCCGTCTCCCACAAGAATCAGTTGGGCGGGCACTTGCTCCGCCACGCGCGCAAAGGTCTTCACCACATCCACCACGCGCTTCACCGGCCTGAAGTTTGAAAGATGGATCAGAATTGCCTCTCCATGAGGGGCAAATCGCCTGCGCGCCTCAGCACGCACCGCCTCATCCGAAAAGGGCATGTATACATCGCAATTGACGAAGTTCGGGATGACTTCAATCGGGCGCACGATTCCGAAATCCTCGATCGTCTTTTCTCTCAGGTAATTCGAGATGCTCGTTACGCCGTCGCTTTCCTGAATTGCATACCGCGTAATTGGAAGATAGCTGCGATCGAGCCCAACCAGCGTGATATCGGTGCCGTGCAAAGTCGTCACGAAGGGCAGGTTCCTGCCTCGGCTTTTCAACATCTGTCGGGCCAGCAAAGCGCTTACAGAGTGCGGAATTGCGTAGTGAACATGCAGAAGATCCAACTCATTGAACTCCGCGACCTCTGCCATTCGGGAGGCCAACGCAAGGTCATAGGGCGGAAATTCGAAGAGGGGATAATTCGAAACAGGCACTTCGTGGTAAAAAATGCCTTCATTCCGCCCATTCAGGCGGAACGGCTGCGAATACGAGATGAAATGAATCTCATGGCCCGAAGCAGCAAGCTCAATTCCGAGTTCCGTGGCAACTACACCCGATCCGCCGTAGGTGGGGTAGCAGGTGATTCCGATACGCATCGTGCCCTCTTCGGTCCGGAGTACCCCGGCCCTTTCCTATGACGCGCCACCGTCACTGGAAGATGCGTGAAACACCAGACTCACCAAATCTTATCAGGGTCTCAAGTAAGAGAGGCGAAGCTCACCAATGTAGTGTCCCGCCTCTCTTTGAGCGCAGTCAAAGCGTCGCGCTCGCACTCCCTGGATGCCAGCAAACGGGTGCGGACACGTGCAAGATCTGCATCGTTGTAGCCCGGATGAGTGACCAATTCATACATACCCTCGGGTATCGCGGCAACGATCGCCTTCACGGTTCGCGCGTCCAATGTGCCAGTGGCCAAAACACCTAGCGCACCATCGGTCGTCTTAAAGCCTTCTTCGGACACAATCCGTCGAAATGAATTGCTCAGCTGGCGAAGGACGCGCACCTCCATCCGACGAAGCCACGGAGCTCTCGGCGTGGCCCGCACGCTCCATTCCGGCTCAAATGGATTGCGCACCGTGTGAATGCCAGAAGCTTTCGCGGCACGCAGCACAGGACGAAGCACGGCCGGGAACATGTGCGTGTGCTTGTGGGTATCGATGTGCGTCAAATGCACCCCATACCCCTGGATCCGTTTGATCTGAGCGACCGCTTCGGACTCTATTTCCTTGCTGCGAATTCTGCCTGTCATCAGCTTCTGAACAAACGTCCCAAGAGTCGCATGAAGAGCTCCTGAGCTCCCATCGATCAGGCTGGGAATCTCACTGGCTGGCATCAAGGGCATGCCATCTGCAAGAACAACATGGCAACCAACCCCGAGAGCCGGAGTTCTTATAGCCCGCTCTACCGCTTCCTCAGTCGCTGAGGCATTTGCCATCAACGTCGCTGAAGTGAGTACCCCCGCGGCATGTAGTTCCAGAATGGCCCGATTCACGCCGGAAGTCATTCCGAAATCATCTGCGTTGACGATCAGTCGCTTCACCGGTGCGAGGCTCGCATTCTTCAATCCATGAAAGGTAGAGCGCTGGTATCATGAAAGCAGTGCCAGCAGCGTTTCCCAATCCGTGGGCGGTTAGCTCAGCTGGTTAGAGCGCCTGCCTTACAAGCAGGAAGTCGGGGGTTCGAGTCCCTCACTGCCCACCAAACAAGTTCCGCGTGCATAGGCAGGCTAATTCCGAATATCCTCTAGCAAAACTTCAACCTCCTGCCGCTGTGCTGCATTCAGTGGCACAAGTGGAAGTCTTGGCCGTCCTCCATAGTACCCGTTAAAGTCGCATGCATATTTCACGCCGCTGATGCCCAGCTCACCTGCGATTCGTTGGCTCGCCTTCGCGATCCGCTCCTGTTTCTCCATCGCAAGTTTTGTGTCATGATCCTTCCAGGCAAAGTAGATCTCCTGGCACGCCTGTGGTGCGCATGCTGCAAACCCTAGGATGGCTCCGGCCGCCCCCATTTGTAAGGACTCCAGCACCCCGGTTGGAGAACCGGTCAACACCTGAAATCCGACCTCTTTATTCCGCGTCTTGAGCGGAGCCGCAGGCGGTGGAGTAGCAACTGCTGCTCCGCCTGCAAGACTCTCTGCCGGTACGAATGTGGATGGAGATCGTCCTTCTGCTTCGCCTGTATGCAGCATTCTGCCCGTCACCGCTTCAAACACCGGCGTAACAGTCACTGTTCGCTTGGGCGCATTCTCCGTGGCCGCAAGAGTCGCGCGCAGGCGCTTCATGTCTCCGCTGGAATCTTTGATTCCGAGAATGTTGGGATGCTGCGCCAGCTCCGCAACCATTTCGACCGGGATACTATACGGCACGCATCGCGGAATGTTGTAGAGAAGAATGGGCAACGGCGAGCGATCCGCAACGCTTCGGAAGTAATTCAGAACCGTCGCAGTCGTCATTTGGCCTGCATAGTAAGTCGGTGTGCGAACCAGAACCGCATCAAATCCACTCTCTGCCGCAACCTCAGCCAGCTCCAGAGTTGCTGCCGCGCTTTCTCGTCCTACCCCGGCAATCAGTACCTTGTCTGGTGACGCCGCCTGAGACGCAGTCCGCAACACATCCTTCGTTTCGGCATCACTCAAAGCGGGCGCCTCGCCGGTGGAGCCCAGCACCACGAATCCCGCAAGAAGGCTCCGGGAATAGTGCTCCAGATTCGCCTCTAGCTTGCGAAAGTAGACCCGCTCATCCGAATAAAATGGCGTTGTAACCGCCGCGAAAATGCCTTCAATTAACATGGATTTATTGTAAGACGCGCTCCGCGTGAAGTTTTTGGAGTGCATTGACACTGACTCGATGAACCTGCATTGCAGCGATCCCTTCCGCAGCCGCTCGCGCCGCAGCAATCGTCGTTATCGTTGGCACTCGAGCCAGTACCGCGGCACGCCGTATCGCCTTTTCATCAAAGAACGTGTCCTGACCGCGCGGTGTATTGATGATGAGTTGAATGCGCTCTCCCTTAATCAGATCCACCGCATTCGGGCGGCCTTCCTCCACCTTGAAGACGCGCTCAACATTCAGCCCCGCGTGCTCCAGCACATTGGCAGTGCCTTCAGTCGCAACCAGGTGAAATCCAAGATGCACATACCGGCGGGCCAGTTCGATAGCCGCTTGCTTGTCATGGTCATTGACACTGAAAAATACAGTGCCACTCGTCGGCAAAAGCTGGCCAGCCGAAAGCTGCGCCTTGGCAAAGGCTTCGCCAAAGCTGGCGGCCACCCCCATCACCTCGCCCGTTGACTTCATCTCCGGGCCAAGAACCGTATCGACTCCGGCAAACTTTGACCACGGAAACACGGGGGACTTCACATAATAGTGCCTGCCCGTATCCAGATCCCTTCCACCTGCAAGCTTCTCCGGCAGCAATTCGCGCAGCTTGCGCCCCGTCATAAGACGCGCCGCAATCTTGGCCAACGGCACGCCCGTTGCCTTCGAAACATAGGGGACGGTGCGCGACGCACGCGGATTGACCTCAATCACGTAGACCTGATCCTTGCCATTCGTATCCCGCTGAATGGCAAACTGCAGATTGACAAGACCCACGACCTTCAGCGCCATCGCCAGCTTGCGTGAGTATTCGCGCAGTGTGTTCAGAGTTTCCTCGCGAATATCCACGGCCGGCAGCACACATGACGAATCGCCTGAGTGAATACCCGCTTCTTCAATGTGCTGCATAATCCCGGCGATCAACACATCCTCCGAGTCGCACAGCGCATCCACGTCTACTTCCACCGCATTCTCCAGGAAGTGATCTACAAGCACCGGTCGCTCTTGCGAGTACTCCACTGCCTCCCGCATATAGCGAGCCACAGATTCTGCATCGTATGCGATGACCATGGCGCGGCCGCCGAGTACATAGCTTGGACGCACGAGCACCGGGTAGCCAACTCTCTCGGCTACGGCAAGGGCCTCGTCCACACTCGTTGCGGTCCCACCCGCCGGCTGGGGAATCTGCAGCTCTTCTAGCAGCTTTCCAAATCGTTTGCGATCTTCCGCCAGATCGATCGACTCCGGCGAAGTCCCGATGATCGGCACACCGGCCGCTCGCAGCCTCTGTGCAAGATTGAGTGGCGTCTGTCCGCCAAATTGCACAATCATGCCAATCGTCGCGCCAGACGACGCCTCATGGTGATACACACCCAGTACATCTTCCAGCGTCAACGGCTCAAAGTAGAGCCGGTCGCTTGTATCGTAATCCGTCGACACCGTCTCCGGATTGCAGTTCACCATGATCGTTTCGTAGCCATCATCTTTCAGCGCAAAGGCTGCATGGCAGCAGCAATAGTCGAACTCAATCCCCTGGCCGATGCGGTTCGGGCCCGAACCGAGAATGATGATCTTTGGCCTGTCCGTCGGTGGCGCCTCATCCTCCTCGTCATAGGTCGAATAGAGATATGGCGTCATGGACTCAAATTCTGCCGCACAGGTATCCACAAGTTTGTAAACAGGCCGAATTCCCTTCGACTCGCGCAGTTCACGCACCCGCTTCACGCCATCGTGGCCTTCCAGCTTCCACTCCGTCGCAATGCGCTCATCACTCAACCCAAATCGCTTGAGTCGACGCAGCTCCTCGGTACCCATTGCATCCGGGCTTTTGTGGGAGATGCTCTTTTGCGCCAGTGTCACCTCGCGAATTTGATGCAGAAACCATGGGTCCATTGACGTCAACCGGGCCACTTCCCGCACGCTCATGCCGCGCTCGAACGCAAACCGGATGTATCCCAGTCGCTCCGGCCGCGGCGTCACCAGCATCTGTGTCAGCCGCCGTGGCTCCAGCACTTCCGCCCCAGTCTTCTTGCCCGTCTCCAGAGCGCGCCACGCCTTCATCAGCGCCTCTTTGAAGGTGCGCCCCATTGCCATCACCTCGCCCACTGACTTCATCTGCGGGCCTAGCACGTCATTCGCCCCGGGGAACTTCTCGAATTGCCACTTCGGAATCTTCACCACAACATAGTCAATCGTAGGTTCAAAGCAGGCCGGCGTCTTTCGCGTGATGTCATTCGGAATCTCGTCGAGCGTATAGCCAACCGCCAGTTTCGCCGCTATCTTCGCGATTGGAAATCCCGTCGCCTTTGATGCCAGTGCCGACGAGCGCGACACACGCGGGTTCATCTCAATGACGGTCATTCGCCCATCAACGGGATTCACCGCAAATTGCACGTTCGATCCTCCCGTCTCCACGCCAATCTCGCGCATCACTGCAATCGCCGCATCGCGCATCTTCTGGTACTCGCGATCGGTCAGCGTCTGCGCCGGCGCAACCGTGATCGAATCACCCGTGTGGACTCCCATCGGATCAAAATTCTCAATCGAACAGATGATGATGACGTTGTCTGCCAGATCGCGCATCACCTCCAGCTCGTATTCCTTCCACCCCAGAACACTCTCCTCAACCAGACACTCATGCACCGGAGAAAGATCCAGCCCCCGTGCCAGAATCTCCATCAACTCCTCGCGGTTGTAAGCGATGCCGCCCCCCGATCCGCCCAATGTGAAGCTCGGCCGGATGAGCACGGGAAATCCTATCTTCGTCGCAAAATCCAGCCCGTCACGCAGATTGTTTACCAGCGCGGATTTGGACACTTCAAGCCCAATGCGAATCATCGCATCCTTGAAGAGCAGTCGGTCCTCAGCCTTCTTGATCGCCTCCAGCTTCGCACCGATCAGCTCCACGTTGTAGCGATCCAGCACGCCGGAATCCGCAAGATCGACTGCCAGATTCAGAGCCGTCTGCCCGCCAACGGTCGGCAACAGCGCGAACTTCCCCGCGCCCGGTCCAAGCATTTCCGTCTCTTTGCGAATAATCTCTTCCACGTATTCGCGGGTCAGCGGCTCCACATACGTGCGGTCTGCAAGTTCCGGGTCAGTCATGATGGTGGCTGGATTTGAGTTCACCAGCACCACCTCATAGCCCTCCTGCTTCAGCGCTTTGCAGGCCTGCGTGCCGCTGTAGTCAAACTCCGCCGACTGTCCAATCACAATCGGCCCCGAGCCGATCACAAGAATCTTCTGAATGTCATTTCTGCGTGGCATTTTCTCTTCTTGTCCCTAGCTTCGTTCGTCTAGATCTTTGCGTAGTCTCCCGGCTAAGCTTCCGGTCATTTGCGCGTCACAGCGCCTTGAAAGGGCACGGCTTTAGCCGTGCCGCTCGATGTGCCCAATGACTCGCCGGGCTTCAGCCCCTGAGGGATGGGGTCCAGCTTCCATCCAGGATATGCGGAGGAATAGGGATACAGTCCTGGGCTTTCACACAGGCGTTTCTTCACGGGGTTGAGGTGAATATAGTATGCATGTTGTTCGTAATCCGCCCAGTCCCTGATCCGATGATCCGAAAACCCGCGTTGCCAGACCTCTGCGTTCGATCCAAGTTCCTTTTTCACTCGGAACGAGAACCCACCCTTCACATATTGCACGGCACGTTCAAGGGCTATGGAGGGCGAAATCATCAGATGGAAGTGATCCGGCATCAAAATAAACTCGTGCAACAGATACGTATCCCGATGCGAGAGCAAATTCTCGAAGAAGAGTCTTGCCCATGGCTCAGCGAGAAATAGAGCACGACGTTCCCACGTATCGGACGTGATGAAGTACGTCTGCGAGTTGTTGGTTGCATGCTCGCGAGCGGGTTTCAAAACCATCCCTCAGCGGCTAAAGCCGCAGCGTTCATTTGCACTCTTGCGGCACGGCTGAAGCCGTGCCCTTTCAAAACACAATCAATCGGTATTCTTGGCTGTCTTTTTCCTGATTCTCTTCAGGGAGTCATGCAAGCTGTTAGGTTCTCTTGGCCAGTTGCTGTTGAGGGGATGTAAATGATCGACACACTTGGAGTAGAGAATCGCCCAGTTCTCTAGTAATCTCCGAATGAAAACATTATCTAGAGGTGGGGGTATCGTGTCGGCCTCGAAAGTCACGCAATTGAAATTGACTTTACCGGTAATTTCAAGCACCTGAAATACGAATCGCCCGATGGAGTTTTGAATTGCGCCACGAACTCGCCAACCTTCTGGAGCATCCCATTCCCCATCTGGATTCTTGCTAAACCCCTTACCCGCCTTGAAATGGCGTGCAAGTCGCCGACTGAGATTCTTTGCTTCGCCTACATAGCAGGGGGTGTGCCTGCCATTCGCATCTCCGCACTCGGGAAAAACAAATCGATACACGGCTGGATAAGAATGTTTGCCATACAGACTGCGTGGCTTCGCGTGATTTTTTCCCCAATTATCAAGCTCATCACGGGAAAAAGGCTCCTGCCATTTCAAAGGAAGATTAGGCGGAAGCTGGTAGTTCATCCCTTCCACTCCTCCATCATCTTGCGGAAGTCATGGAACAGATAGTGCGAGTCATGCGGACCCGGCGCCGCCTCCGGGTGGTACTGCACGCTGAAGAGCGGCAGTGTCTTATGCCGCAGGCCTTCAAGTGTCTGGTCATTCAGGTCTACGTGCGTCAGTTCCACCTCGTTCGGGTTGATGGAATCCGGATCGACCGCAAAGTTGTGGTTGTGCGCTGTGATCTCCACCTTGCCGGTGGTGTTGTTCTTCACTGGATGATTCCCGCCGTGATGCCCGAACTTCAGCTTATAAGTCCGTCCACCCAGAGCAAGCCCTGTGAGCTGATGCCCCAGGCAGATGCCAAAGATCGGCACGCGGCCCATCATCTCGCGAATCGCCCGCACCGCGTAATCCACTGGCTCGGGATCACCCGGCCCATTCGACAGGAACACGCCGTCCGGCTTCATGCCTAGCACGTCTGCTCCGTTCGTCTCAGCCGGAACCACCGTAACGCGGCAACCTTCGCGCGTCAGCATCCGAAGAATATTCTGCTTGATCCCGAAGTCGTACGCCACCACATGTAGCAGCTTGCGACCTTCCACATCCCGTGCCGGTAGCAACGGATCGCCGCTTTGATTCCGGATGTCCTGCGCATCGAATGTGTACGCCGACTTGGTGGAAACCACCCGCGCCAGATCCGTTCCATCCATTTTTCGGATGTTGCGCGCGCGCTCAACCAGGACGTCTGCGTTGCTCTCGGTCGTCGAAATCACACCGCGCATAACGCCGTAAGTCCGTAAATGTCGCACGAGTGCCCGCGTATCGATCTCCGCCAGCACCGGCACTTTGTAGCGCTCCATGTATTCATCCGTCACCTGCTCGGAGCGCCAGTTAGAGCTGATCGCAGAGAACTCCCGAACAATCAGGCCCTCAATGAAGGGTTTGGCCGCCTCGTTGTCTGCCTGATTCGTGCCGTAGTTGCCGATCTGGGGATTTGTGAGAACGACAATCTGTCCGGCATAGGAAGGATCAGTTGCAATTTCCTGATAGCCGGTTAGGGATGTGTTGAAAACAACCTCACCCTGACATTCGCCAGGGGCGCCATGGCCTTGGCCGCGGAAGATGCGCCCGTCTTCGAGCGCCAAAATCGCCTGCATTGCCTCTCCGGGGAGTGGATTCAATCGATTCTAGCAGGTTTGCCCGGTGGATATTTTGGCCAAAATTCCGGAAGCTCTATTCCACCATGCCTGCATCCTTCGCAGGCCAATAGATAAACACCGCTTTGCCATAGATGAGATCCCGATCCACGGGCCCAAAATCTCGGCTGTCAGACGAAATGGACCGATGATCCCCCATCATGAAATATGCGTCGCTCGGCACCACCATTTCAGCCATCGAACGCTCATCTCTGTACTTCAGGGGAACATACGCCTCGTGCAGGGGCTTTCCGTTCAGCCACACGACCCCGTGATCAATCCAGACACGGTCTCCGGGCAGCGCAATAACACGCTTGATATAGCTCTTCTGCGGATCGCGCGGATAGTGAAACACCACCACATCGCCTCGATGAATCGATTCGATGCGGTACACAAACTTATTGATAAAGAGTCGATCATGATCCTCGAGCCGGGGCAACATGCTCGTGCCTTCCACTCGCACGGGTTGATAGAGAAAAGTGATGATCAGGATCGAAATTGCCGCGGACACCACGATGTCCCGCAGCCAGACCCCCAATCCAACACGACTCGCCGGAGTGGTCGGTCGAGATAACCTCAGATCCTGGCTCTCTTCTCTATCCCGCTCACCGCCGCTGGTCTCTTGCGTTTCCTGTTCCTGGGGAAAATTCTGCATGTCTCTTCAGTTTAGATGCGTCCCATCGTTATGGACAGCCCAGCCCACCAGGAGGGCAAAGAATTTGCGCGCGCCCCGGCTTCCCCAGCGGCTGCGGCTGGCCAGCCGCCGGCGCAAGGACAGGTGCCGGCGAATTCGTCAAATTGGCCTCTTCCAGCAGCAGGGGCCGCTGCAACACCATTTCCACCTGTGTTCCACTTTCAATATTCACGTCTGCGCCCCGCGTGAAGAGGGATACCAACCCAGCCGTTGCCAGTCCTGCCCCCATGCCGGCAATTCCTCCCGCAATCGGGTGCCCCGACCCGATCCCGCCAATCGCACCTACAGTCGCTCCCGCTGGCACCGTTACCTCGGCCACTTTTCCCAGATCGCGTGTCTTATCGCTGTCCTGCTCAATCGTTCCTTCCTTGTCATCTTGCAGTGATTGCTGCTTGGCCCCCGGCAGGCTGTTCACCATTCCCGGTATCTCAACTACCGAACCGTTAGGAAAGATCATTGACGTAAAGTGCATGTCCAGTTGAGCCTTCCCTTTCACCCGTCCAGCACGCTGTACCCGATCAACTACACCTTGCACGTAAACCCCTGCAGGAATCATGACCCGATTACCGACTACCACCGGAAACGTCGAAGCCAGATACACACCATCTCCGGCGCGGGCACTCTTCGTGTTAATCGAGCTTCGCAGTTGAAGCAGCACCTTGGTCCCTGCCGGAACAACATATTGCCGCGCGTGCTGCTTTCCCGCCCCCGTAGGTTGCGCACCTTGCCCAACTGCGCTCGCCGGACCCTGCGCCCCTTGCGCAAGGCAAGTCGCGCCGCACAGTGCAACGCTCAACGCCAGCGCGCTGCTGCATAGGTCACTCCAATTGCGCATCGAACACTCCTGCGAACTCCCATCTCATAGACGGGCAGATTCGAATTCAGGGTAGCCTCTTTCATCAGAGAAAAATCAACTTTGCCGCCAGCACAGGAAAAACTGCGGCAATAGCACTATCATGCTGGAAAACGATGAAGTCCGCTGAAAACGCCCCCGGCGATCTCAACACGACTCCCAATCCGCACCTCGCCCCTGTATTCACCGTTCTCCAGGATGCGATCTCTTCCAAGGCCTTTCCTGGTTGCTCTTTTGGCGTCTTCGCTTCCGGCGCCGTCGTGCTTCAGGATGCTCTCGGCCACTTTACCTTCGACGATGGAGCTCGCCCAGTTACCCCCGACACGGTCTTCGACATCGCCAGCATTACGAAGGTCGTCTCGACCACTGCGACCGCTATGCTCCTGCATCAGCGCGGCCAACTCGATCTCGAAACTCCCCTTGGCGATCTGCTCCCAGGCTTTATCGTCGGACGCCCATCCGTTGAACACGCGCGGAGCGTCACCCTTCGTCATCTCCTCGCCCATACCTCCGGCCTGCCGGGCTACGTGCCCCTCTATCAGACTGCGACCTCCCCTGCCGCACTTTTTCGTGCCCTTCTGCAGCTCCCCGTCGAAGCACCCCCCGGCACACGTGTGGAATACTCCGATCCCGGTTTCATCCTCCTCGGAAAGGCGCTCGAGGTTCTTACTCACGAGCATCTGGCTCGATGGGCAGAGCAGGAAATCTTCCGGCCGCTCGCCCTCCGCGATACCTGCTTTTGCCCCCCGCTCGAAATCCGCCACCAAATCCCTCCGACGGAGGAAGATACAACATTTCGCCGCCGTCGCATCCAGGGCGAGGTCCAAGATGAGCACGCATGGCTTCTCCATGGAGCAGCTGGTCATGCAGGCCTCTTTTCAAACGTGCCAGACCTTCTGCGGTTCGCCGCCGCCATCCTCAGTACCACAACCCCGTTGTCACAATCTGCAACCCCGTCTCTCTTCACTCCGCAATCCATCGAAACCTTCGCGCAGCGCCAGGCACCGCCTGGAAGCTCGCGGGCCCTCGGCTGGGACACGCCTTCTGCGGATTCATCGGCTGGAACCTTCTTCTCTCCACACTCCATTGGGCACCTCGGGTACAGCGGCTGCTCCCTTTGGATTGATCTGGATGCAGGTGTCGCTGTCGTGCTCCTCACCAATCGCACGTGGCCCAATCGCTCCAGTCAACTCATCCGTCAGGTACGCCCTGCATTTCACAATGCCGTACGCCAGGCTCTCATTGGTTTGGGTTACTCGAAGTTGCAGCCGCATCAAACGAGGTGAAATTTCTCTAGGTACTTGCGAACTCAAGGAATACAATTAAAGGCTGGGGATAGACTCGATGTTAACGAGCACCATGACGCAGGAAGCTGCAGAAACCCGGGCAACAAAAGAGCAATCCAGCAAGGACCAGGCCACCTTACTTCAAAGTCTGACCACGGAGAGCCAGAACGAGGCATCTCAGGGGTTCGATACAAAGTCAGCCATCGAGATCGCGCGCATTATCAACCACGAAGACGCAAAAGTGGCCGCCGCCGTCAAGAAGGCGATTCCTGAGGTTGCACAAGTAATTGATCAGGTTGCGCGCAGCCTGCGAGATGGAGGCCGCCTGATCTACGTCGGCGCAGGCTCCAGCGGTCGTATTGCTGCACTCGATTCCTCCGAGTGCCCGCCAACCTACTCCACCGCCCCCGGCCAGATCCAATACATCATGGCCGGAGGTCCAAAGGCGCTCGCCTCAGCGGTCGAGGTGAACGAGGATTCAGAAGAACTCGGCCAAAGAGACATCGCCCGCCGGCGGCCCACCCGCAAGGATGTCGTCATCGGCGTTTCCGCCTCAGGCCGAACCCCCTATGTCGTTGCCGCTGTGGCTTACGCGCGCGCACGTGGCGCCTTTGCCGCAGCCGTGACTTGCAATTACGGCACCCCCCTCGCGGCGGCTGCCGATGTCGCAATCGTCGCGGAGGTGGGCCCGGAAGTTGTCTCGGGTTCCACGCGCTTGAAGGCTGGAACCGCACAGAAAATGGTGCTCAATATGATCACCACCGGCGCCATGACCCGTCTCGGCTATGTGTACGAGAATCTGATGGTCAATGTACACATGCAAAACTCCAAGCTCGTTGAGCGCGGAATTCGCATCCTGATGAGCGCATGCAAAATTGATCGCGAGACAGCAGTGCAGACTATTAAGGGCGCTGGCCGCAGCGTTCCTGTTGCCCTGGTAATGCTGAAAGCTGGCGTCGATAAACCCGAAGCCGTGCGTCGCCTGGCAAAGTCAGATGGCAATGTGCGCCGCGCAATCGAAGATGAAGTGCTCGAGCTTTAGAGCTTCAACAATTCATCGCACCAGATGCCAACAGCAATAATCGGTGAATCGTGATCATGCCCAGCGGCAAAGGCTCACCCGAGCCGCTTCAATCCTGCTCGAGCGGCACGATCACCAGCACTTCCACACGCGCCAGCTGACCATTCAACCTTGCCGGTCTGAACTGCCATTGTTGCAGCGCAGAAAGAATGTAGTGCAAGTCCACACTCCCTGGTGAAAATGCAAATCCCAGAGACTCAAAATGGCCCGCTTGGTTTACGAAGCCATGAATCATCAGAGCATCCGCATTGACCTCGGCGGGAATGAAATTGGGCCGCACAATCGAATAGGGCCAGGGCGCCTCCAGGTGATTCATGTTGCCCGCCGCCTCTGCTGCCACACTGGATGGAAGCGTGTACTGCAAGATCCAGCTCTTCGCCAACCCTACATGTAAGTACACCGTATAAACCAGCCGGCTCCCCCAAACATCCTGGATCTCAGGGAACTGCTCCTCCAGGTTGCTGCCAACCACCACCACGTTGTACTGTCCGTTAGGTGGCCGGGAAATCTGCGTCACTGAAGTATTGGCTCCTTCCCCCGCCGCAGATCCGTTGCCTTCATTGGGCTTTCCCTGTAGGGATGCTTGGTCACCCGGCTTGGCGCCAATTCCCTTACGGCTCTCATCCCCGCCCACTTTCGCGCCACTCGATCCCAGCCCCTTGCTGCTTGCATCGCCGTTGCCCGCAACCATCGCATTGCCGCCATGGCCCGGCATCATTGCCCCCTGTGCCGATCCCGCCGCCGTCTGATTCACTGGCGCAAGCGCGATCACTCCGTTCGTCGCCTTCGTGTCCGAGACAGAAATGACAGCCGCCGCAGACGGAAGCGTTGAAGCCAGCGATGAGGTCTCTGGTACGCGCGGTGTCGGGCTCGGACCTGTAACGGCGATCGGAGATGATGCGCTCGGCGCTGGCATCGGAGCCAGAGTTGTGAACGCCGTCGACGTCAGAGGAACATCGGAAGGTGCCGTTTCGTTATTCGGCCGCGTGATTGAAGGGTGGATCAGGACGGTGTTAGACGGGTGCTGAATGGGAGGCGCAAGCACCTTTACCATCTTTGTTGGCGTTGACCAGAGCAAAACCGCTGGTAGAGCCGCTTGCTGCATCACCAGCTTGTTTTGCGGAATATCCGGCTGAATCACTGTATGCTCGGCGATTCGGAGTCGTTCAAATTGCCGCTGGCTCGTGGACGGTGCCTGTGCCTTAGCCTCCGTGTCGCCCTTCTGGTCTGCGACATGAGCCCCGGGATAGAAACGCTCGCTGTCAGCGGCGCGCTTCGCTTCCTCTGCCGGCCGATTCAGCTCGACTTGCCGCATCATATATAGATCGCGCGGACTCAGAGGCCGAAACTTCGGCATGTACAGAAAGCCCATCAACACCAGGCCAACCGTTGCCGTATGAAGAAAGGCAGACAGAAGGAGTGCGGATGGCCGCAGGCTCAGTTTGCGCACCTCAGGCTCTACAAAGAGCGTGTTGTAGGATCCCATAGGCCTGCACTCAATCCCTTCTCGAAGTCATCGCTCTCACTTGGAATCTAACGCCCCATGGCGTTGCCTGGGTAGTGTCATCCTACATCCCTTTTCGTTTCGTAACCCCTCACCTTGGTAACGTACTTGCCCGGAGAGGCATAGCCCACCCCTGAAGAAGCTTCAAATCCGCCAAACAAAGATCGACGAGACGAGCGCGGATTCGGATCATTGCACGCCAAAGATACAGCTGATTGTAACTATGGTGATCCACATTCCGTGCCCTTCCACCGATGGGGGATTGGCCTTTTGCGCTCCCTCTGTGCACGATGGGTGCACCCTGTTGGAGGATTGGTTACCAAAGCCCTCACAGTAACTATTTTTGTTGACTTGACTCACTTCTATGAATGCTATACTGCAACCGCATTTAGCCAGATTGAACGCTCACGAGCGTCGATTGAGCTTGGCATCCCAATGCCAAGTCCTCCGATTTGCGCAAGGTTGTCCGTGCTGTGTCAACCCGGCTGTTCATGCGGTGAGACAGGACCCTAAATGAATCGAAGAATGCTGATTATTTTATTGAGCGCATTTGTCATCGCCTCCATGAGTGCTTTTCTCGTCTGGCGAATGGTGGGTGCACGAATCTCTGCTTCAAAACCCATCGCAACCACGCGCGTCATCGCGGCTGCGAAAGACCTCCAGATTGGAACCGTGCTGGATGCCAGCGACCTGACAACCATTCAACTGGTCGGCTCTGCTTCAACCGGCGCCATCCTTGATGCCAAAAGTGCCATCGGTCGCGGTGTGATCTCACAGATTTATACCGGAGAACCCATAATGGAAAGCCGTTTGGCGCCCAAGGGATCAGGAGGAGGCCTGGCCGCAACCATTAAGCAAGGCATGCGTGCTTGCGCTGTCCGAGTGGATGAGGTCGTTGGCGTGGCCGGATTCGTCACTCCTGGAATGCACGTCGACGTGCTCGTCTCCGGCGTGCCACCAAGCGCGCAAGGGTCACAGAACTCTGAGGTCCGGACGATCCTGCAAAATCTTGAGGTGCTTTCTGCCGGCACGGATATTCAGAAGGACGCAGAAGGAAAGCCGCGGCAAGTTCAGGTTGTCAACCTGCTCGTAACTCCCGAACAGGCGCAGGTTCTGTCCCTCGCAGCCACCCAGATGCATATCCAGCTGGTGCTTCGGAATCCTTTGGATACCAAGGTGGCAACCGTCCCGACAACAGCCATGATGAATCTATTTGAGGGCAGCAAGCCAGCCGCTCATGGTCCTGCAAGGCGCGTCAAGCCTGCCGCTCCCCAGTTCACCGTTCAGGTGATCAACGGCAATCAAAAGTCGGAAGAAAAATTCGCCTCTGCTGGAGGACAACAGTGATCGCGCGAGTCGGCCTCCTACCTACTTGTCTGAGTGTCTTGACCCTTTCTTTCTGCAGCGCTGCTTTCCCCCAGGCAACAGCGCCTCAACCCCCTGTCTCCCAGAGCCAGGATTCTGCAAATGACTTGGCCGTCGCGGTCGGAAAGTCAGTCGTCCTGGACCTTGCACGGCCCGTGACGAGAATCGTTGTCGGTCTCGGCGGCTTTGCACAAGCCACTGCCATTACTCCGACCCAAGTTCTCGTCAATGGAGCGGCTCCCGGCGAAACCACCCTCATCGTTTGGGATAACGCTGGCGGAAGACAGTTCTTCAACGTCACCGTAAGGCAAAGTACCTTTGAGACAAATGACCACCTGGAACAGGTCCGCCGCGAACTTCGCGCAGAGTTGCCCGGCCAGGATGTCCGCGTCTCCAGTGAAGGCGGAAACATCTTCCTGCGCGGAACCGTCATGGATCTGACCAGCTCAGACCGCGCTCAGAAAATTGCGTCAACAACGGGTAAGGTCGTCAACCTGCTGAATGTGAATCTACCTCAGCAGAAGCCTCAGATCCTCCTTAAAGTACGATTCGCAAGCGTGGATCGGACAAAGGAGCTCCAACTCGGCATCAACCTGTTTAGCACGGGCTTCGGGAACACCATCGGAACGCTTTCCACCGGCCAGTACAGTCCCCCCACGGTGACACCCGCTCCGGGCGCACCGACCACCCTCACATTTAGTAATGAACTCAACCTGTTCGCTTTCTACCCAGGGATCAACCTTGGAGCAACGATTCAGGCACTCCAGCAAAGAGGTCTCGTCCAAGTATTGGCAGAACCAAATGTGCTGGCCGAGGATGGCAAACAGGCCAGCTTTCTCGCCGGTGGCGAGTATCCGTTCCCAATGGTCCAGGGCGCTGGCATCGGTGGCGCTTCCGCCATTTCGATTATGTTTAAGGAGTATGGCGTCCGTCTGAACTTTCTCCCCACGATTACCCCGCGCGGAACCATTCGTCTACAGGTCGCACCCGAGGTCAGTGCGCTCGACTTTGCGGACGCTGTCCAGATCGCTGGCTTTCTTGAGCCTGCAATCACGGTCCGTCGAGTCAAGACCGAGGTCGAACTTCAGGATGGCCAGAGCTTCGCGATCGGCGGTTTGCTGGACAACCGCGATAATGAAGCGTTCCAGAAAATTCCCCTCCTCGGCGATATCCCGATCATTGGCAAATTCTTCCAATCGATGTCTGTGACGAAGAGCAACACCGAGTTGATCGTGGTTGTCACGCCGGAGATCATCAATCCTGTTCCGGCTGGAACTGAGATTCCATCCCCGAATTATCCATCCAAGTTCCTGCCGCCAAACTCAAACACCCCAATGCATTCTCCGGATGCAAAGGCTGCCGGATCTGTACCTTCCGCTCCGCCGACGTCCATTCCAGTCGAACAGCTAATCGAAAGCATGAAGCCCGAGCCCCAGATGAACGACGCAGCATCATCGGGCGGAGGAATGTCGGGAGCAGTTGGTTCCAGCTCGTCTTCCATGCAACCGTAGCGTGCATTGGCTGATCAGGCCTGCACGCCTCGCCAGAATGCCTGACATGCCAAAATCACCTGTTTTGAGCGGCCTCACGCAATGCGTGAGGCCCTTTTCTCAGCCACGTATCGACCAGATTTCCTGAACTGCACCAGCGACCGAGGACTGACCCTAGCCCCATTTCGAAGATCCCCTATGACTCCTTCTAGACCAGACCGATTCCAAGAGACCCGAGAAATACTCGCCCGCACCAGCATCCCTGAACCGGAACTGCGCCTCCTTCTCAGGAACATCACGCGCAATACGGTCATTGCCGAAAACCTTGAGATGGCTGGTACCAGCGCCAGGCGCTCCAAGGGCCTTCTCGGACGCAGTTCACTGCCCCTTGGCGGAGGCCTATGGATTGCACCCTGCGAGTCCGTTCACACATTCGGCATGCGCTTTCCCATTGACCTTGTTTATTTGGATCGCTCGTTTGAGGTAAAGAAGGTGAAACACTCGGTAGGGCCCTGGCGCATGTCCATGTGCCTGTCCGCCCACTCCATCCTCGAACTCCCGGCAGGCGTTATCCAAAGCTCGCGCACTCGGCCCGGAGACCTACTCGATATCTCGCTTGCGGCACCACCGTCCCGCAGATAATCTTCAACCGCTCTTGCCACGTCCAGTAACGAAGTGACTTCAGCCCATCCGACGATATCTGAACATATCCTGCACACTGAAAAGCGGCTGCCGCTCGATACGGCAGCCGCTACCAGTCGCGGCGATCAGGGGATTGACAGACGTACTAATTCACAGTGAGTTGAACCGTAGTCGTCGCCTTCGTAGAAGCTGCGTCATTGCCCGTTCCTGTGATCGTCAGGGTGTAGTTTCCCGGGGTTGTACCCGCGATCGTGGTTCCGCTACCGCCGCCGGAGGATGACCCTCCGCCTCCGCAGGCAATCAAACCACTCAGCAGAGCGAAGGCCAGGACACCACTCAGCATCGTGAGCCACTTCCTGCGCTTTGCAGGAATCCAGAGCATTACCAGTGCCGCCAAGACAGCACCGCTTCCGGCGCTGGCCCAGGGAGAACGATTCCGCTTGGTTCCAGGCAGTGACAACAGCGCTGTTGTCGTCGCTGTCGAGTTGATCGTTACCATCGCCGTCCCGCTCGTGGTTGATGCACTCAGATTGACAGTCTGCCCGCTCGTGCAAGTTGGGAGATTTGCTGCATTCGCCGGCGTCGAAGTGACCGCGCACGACAGCGTGACCGTACCCGTATACCCAGTCGTGGAGCTCACTGTAATCGTTGAAGTTCCCGGCGTTCCCGCTGTGACGGTTACCGCTGTGCCAGACAGCGTGTAGCCACTCGCGGTTACAGTCACCGTACTTGTATTCGTGGCCGCGTTGTACACCGTCGCAGAACCGGCATCCGGCGCATAGGACGCCGTCAAGGTATCACTGCCCACCGCAAGCGATCCCGCAGGAACTGAAATCGTCGCGCTACCGCTCGTCAGCGTTGTAGCCGCTGACGAATAGCTCCCGCTCGTCAGCGTCACCGTTCCGGTCGGCGTGGGATTCCCCGCGCCTCCGCTCACGCCGACCGTCACTGAAAGTGCCTGCGCTGTCGAGATACTTGACGGAGACGGCGTAATCGTGACACTCGGCGTAATCAATGTTGGGTTCGCGACCGTTACGCCTGCTGAACCAGTCGATCCGCTGTAAAGGGTCGATCCAGCTGCGTCGGGGCTGTACGTCGCTGTCAGCGTGTCGCTCCCGCTCGCCAACGCTCCTGCAGGCACGGTGATCGTCGCACTACCGCTCGATAACGTTGTCGCTGTCGAGGTGTACGCTCCACTGGCCAGAGTCACCGTCCCTGTTGCCGTCGGACTCCCTGTCCCGCCACTCACCACCACAGTCACGGAGAGCGACTGGGCTGTCGTGATGCTTGGTGTTGCGGGCGTAACCGTCACCGTCGGCTTCACAAGCGTAACCGTCACAGATCCAGATCCTGAAGCGCTGCTGTATGTACCAGAGGACGTCGAGTCAGGTGTATATGAAACAGTCAGCGTATCGCTTCCCGCAGCCAGCTTGCCTGCCGGAATACTGATCGTCGCTGCTCCGCTCGCCAGCGCGGTTGCTGCGGATGTATAGGTTCCACTGGTCAATGTCACGGTTCCGGTCGGGGTCGGATTTCCGGTCCCGCCGTTCACCGTCACCGAGACGGATAGAACTTGCAATGTCGTAATGCTTGAAGAAGAGGGCGTCACACTCACAGTGGGTGCAATCGTCCCGACAGACACCGTTGAGCTCCCCGTTCCAGTTGTATAGATAGTGGCCCCTGCGGTATCGGGTGCATAAGTCGCAGTCAGAGTATTGCTCCCTGCGGCTAGCTTGCCCGCGGGAATGACAATTGTTGCCGCGCCGCTCGCCAGCGCTGTCGCCGCAGACATATACGATCCGCTGCTTAGCGTCACGGTGCCGGTCGGCGTCGGATCTCCGCTGGGTCCGCTCACCGCCACCGTCACTGAAAGAGACTGGCCCGCCGTAATGCTCGAAGAAGCCGGTGTGACCGTCACTGTTGGACTCACGGCAGATACGGTTTCAATAGCTGTGCCCGTCGCTCCGCTATACGTTCCACTGCTACCCGAATCCGGCGTGTAGGTAACCGTCAGTGTGTCGCTTCCGGCAGGCAATGACCCCGCCGGGACGACAATCGATGCCGCACCTGACGTCAGCGTTGCAGCGGCCGAAGTGTAGGTCCCACTGGTGAGTGTCACTGTGCCCGTCGGCGTCGGATTCCCTGTCCCGCCATTCACTGTCACGGAAACCGTCACTGGCTGAGCCGTCGTCGCAGAAGTCGGTGAAGTCGTCACCGTCACAGTCGGCAGCAGCGTAACGGTCAGCGGAAGCGCTCCCGTTGACGGCGCAAAAGTATTCGTCGTATCAGAGAACTGGGCCACAATCTGGTGCGATCCTGTGGTTGTGAATTTGGCTGTGTACTGCACGCTTCCATTGGCGCCAAGCGTCAATGTGGTTGACGATCCCCCGGCCGTGCCCGAACCCCCGTCGATATCCAGCTTCACTGAGCCAGTCGGCGTCGCGGTGCCGCTATCCGGCGTCACGGTGATCGTGACCACATCATTTGAGTTCACACTGGGATTGTTCACCGTCGCCGTCAATTTGGTCACAGTGCCCACCGCCGTGCTGCTGCTCGCACCCCATTTGGAGGCCAGCACGCCCAGATCCACGCTCCCGAGCCCAGTCACCTGGTCATAGCCGATCCCCGCAGAGAATCCCGTCGTCGACCCGCAGAGCGTCGTTCCGGCGTTGCAGTCATTGTTTCCACTCGTAATATCGTGGAATCCATTCGCCGCCGTGTATGCACCACCGCTTGTCGCCAGGCCGTAAAGTGTGGGGTTGATATTCCCCTGACCCGCGTCGTTCTTCGTCGACTGATTCAAAATCGCCAGCATGCCCGCAAATACAGGGGTCGCAAAGCTCGTTCCTCCAGCCACCGTCAGCAAATTCGTTGAGGAATCGCGGAAGCCGCTGGTACAGCTGCTCTGCTGGCCAGTCTGCCAGTCGCTCTGATCACTCGTGCAGAACAGATACCCGGGATGCGATGCCGATGAGTAGAGTGCGATATCTGGAACATCCCGCTTTCCGTCGGCCGGTGTCAGCGCCGTCTGCCAGCTCGGCTTGGCCACATATTGGCTGACTCCGCCACCTCCCGCACCCAGGCAGCCAATCGGGTTGTTGTTCGCATCCACGCAGCCGGTTGTGGTGTCGTCATTCCATGCCACTTCCGGAATATATTGCAGCGCCGAAGTGATGACGTCCGTTCCGCTGGCTGAGCTCCAGTACCCGTTACCTGAGGTGGAATAGTTCGTGTTGCTTGGATCAATCTCGGTTCCACCCACCGCCGTCACATAGGCGCTGCTCGCTGGATAATTCACCGCCAATGCCTGCTGCTGTGCCGTCGTCAGCGAGGTGTACACATTGGGAAGATCGCATGCCGTTGAGCCCTGATCTCCTGAGGCTGCCAGCACAGTCTGCCCTTGTGACGCCGCTTGCGCCAGCACACTCTCAAAACTAGCCGGAGAGCCGAACGCTGTCTCACAGCTTCCGTAGCTGATCGTGATGATCTGGGCCAACTTCTCATCAATCGCATACTCAATGGAATTGAATACGCTGTAGTTGGCGGCATTGCCCGTATAAACAAAAAGGATCGTTGCCCCCGGCGCAATCGCACCGGACCACTCCAAATCCAGATCCGACTCTCCCTGATCGCCGGCAACCGCCGCGGGTGTCCCCGAGAGTGGCACCAGCAACTCCGTTGGATCCTGAACAGTCAGCCCGGCAGCCTTTTGGAAGTTCTCGATGTCACTCAGTTGGACCGAGGACTGTCCTACCACCGCGATCGACTGCCCAACACCCGTATAGCCGCCTCCGGTCAATGTCTTCATGTCATACACCACGGCCAGATCTCCCGGAGCAAAAAACACACTTCCGGATGTGCCCGAGGTAAATGCCGGACGCACATTCGCCTGCTTCTGCGTCACAATCGACGGCGCGGGTCGGTAGCTTGTCAGGTTCTCCACTGCGGCTACCGTCGGCGCAATCGCCGAAGGCAACGACAACGCTGTTGACGGTGCAAAATCCTTCCGCCCAACCCCGTTGTAATAGTGCATCTGCGTCTGAAACGCCGCTTCCACCTGTCCGACGGTGCCCGAAAAACGGATTGCCGTGCGGCTGCGATTCACGGAATCCACATGGAATCCTTGCTGCTGCAACCAAAGCTCAACCTGATCCAGGTCCACCTGTGCCATCCCAAATCGGGCGCCAAACTGCTCTGGAGTCAGCCACTGATGATATTGAGCAGATTGAGGATTCTGCTGTGCTGCCAGCAACGCCGCCAAGTCTGCCTGTTGGCTGGCCGACAGATTGAATCGAAGCGTCATCCCGGTCAGTTGCATATTGGCAGGCACTCTACCCGCATCTGCCTCTGGCCGTACCATCGGTGATAGCGAGCCCTTAAGCACGGTCATTGCGGAGTTGCTCACGCCGGCCTGAATCCGAGCAGGTACAACCTGTGCCCTGGCAACGGTTCCACCAAAAATCATGCACGCAACGAGAACTGCGATCCCAGCTTGAATCCGCATTCCAATCCAACTCCAACCCTGCCCATTCATCGCTTTAGCCGTCCTTGAGTGTCTTTCGTTTTTAGGTTGTCCATATTGCTCTGGAATCCGGAAGCCATCAAGACTCCCGCTCTGGTGGTGGGTTTATAAGCCATCTTTAATGCAAATTCGATACAGGCGAATCCGCCACTTATGCGCTACACCCGGCATCAACCTTGATCGTCGATCCATGCGGCGAAATCGCCGCACAGCTCGTGCAATGTCAATCGAGTTGCCGGGAACGCATCCCCATTAGAGCATCGAAAGCCCGTAAAACAATCCACATCTTACCCCTTACTGGATCCCACATTTGTGTCATTCCCAGGTAAGGAATGAGCCCAGGTAACTTCAATTCCCGCACAGAGGTAATCAATACGCGAATCCCCGGACGGCCGCCGCTTGCCGCCTCAGCGCCGATGAACTGCCTCCTTCTTCAGCGCGGGCGGTCATGGAATTTCTACCTCGTCCGATATACCCATTAGTCTGCAATTCGCAGCTCCAGCACTTGCGTAAAGGAGAGCAGTGGAATGGCCGTGTCAACGCATCCTGGCAATGTCGAAGCGGCCCGCTTTGCCGCACGGCAACCCATTCTCACCGCCAATCAGAAGGTCATCGGATATAAGCTCTTTCTTCGCACCCCCGGCGCACGGGCTCTGGAATTCGAGCCTCCTGCGACCCAGATCAACGCCCTGATTGACGTCTCCAGCCTCCTCGGCATCAACACCCTGTGCGACCATCGTCTCGCCTTCATTAGTTGCTCCCAGCAGGCCTTGCTCGAGGGGCACCTCAACCTGCTACCCCCAGAGCTTACCGTCGCCGAACTGCCGCCCGACGTCCAACCCTCCGCTGCCATCATTCAGGCCTGCCGCAACCTTAAGGAGGCCGGCTATCGCATTGCGATCGAACATCTCACCCTCGAAGACCCGCGCGCACCCCTCTTTGAGCTCTGCGACTTTTTCAAAGTCAACATGCACCAGACTGCGGCGACACAGCGCGATGCCCTCAGCACGTTCCATCGTCCGCGCCGCTCCCGTCTCCTCGCAGACCACGTCGAGACGTGGGAGGACTTCCAAGCCGCACGCGAATCCGGCTTTCACTACTTTCAAGGATTCTTCTTTCGCCACCCTGAAATCCTCAAGACCCGCCCGGTGGGCCCGAGCCGCCTCATTGCTCTCCAGTTGCTGAAGATGATCGGACAGCTCGACCTTGACTGGAAGGAAGTCGAAGATCTCCTCAAACGCGATGCAACTCTCTACTATCGCCTTCTGCGCTACATCAACTCAGCTGCATTGGGTCTGCGTAGCGAAGTGCGCTCCATCTCCCAGGCATTAAACATCCTCGGCGAAGATCAGTTCCGGCGCTGGTGCCGGCTGAGCATCCTCCTCGATACGGCCCAGAACCGCCCTTCCGACCTCGCTCTTTCCACCTTGCTCCGGGCGCGCTTCGCAGAACTCATCGGACTCAAACTCGGAATCGACCATGCGGACACGTTTCTGCTCGGCCTGCTCTCCCTCATGGACGCAGTCCTTGAAATGCCCATGAGCAGCGTCCTGGACGGCATCCACCTCGACCCCGCCATCACCGCCGCCCTCCTCGAACATCAGGGCCCGCTCGCCAATGTTTACGACCTCATCCTTGCGGTCGATGCCGGCGCGTGGGGTGCCATCGTTCGTCTTTGCGAAAGGCTTTCCCTCGACGAGGAGTTTGTCGCCCAGACCACAATTCAGGCCATGGAGTGGGCCCAATCGATCGCATCCACTGGAGATTCCATTCCCTGATTCGATCCGATTTCCTCTCTCCCCCGCCCCGGCGAGCTACAATTCCTCCTGCATCACAGATTTGAAGGAGGATGCTTTGCGAAAACACTGGATCAAAATCGTCGCCGCGCTCGTGGTCATCATCGCGGTCCTCGTCATCACACCGTTCTTCGTCAATGCCGACTCCTTTCGCCCCATGATTCAAGCCAAAATCTCTACAGCGATCGGCCGTCAGGTCACCCTCGGTCACCTCGGCTTTTCGCTCCTTTCCGGGAGTCTGATCGCCAAAGATATCGCCATCTCCGACGATCCGGCCTTCAGTACCGCTCCCTTCCTCCAGGCTCATGAACTCTACATCGGCGTAGAGGTCATGCCCCTCTTGCTTCATCATCAGATCCGCGTCACGCGTATCACCGTCGACTCGCCAAGCATTCAAATCATTCATGCTGCCACTGGCAAGTGGAACTTCTCCAGCCTCGGAAGTACCTCTTCCACCGCCAGCTCAAAGCCGACTGCTCTGCCGGACCTGACCGTCGGGGAGCTCCAGATCAAAAACGGCACGGCCACTCTCACGTCTCTTCCGGCCACCGGCAGGCCCTTTGTTTATTCCAACCTCAATTTGAGCGTCAAACAGTTTTCTTTTGTTCGTTCCGTTCCCATGCAGCTCACCGCGTCCCTGCCAGGTTCCGGCTCTCTCTCCCTCAATGGCGAGGCGGGCCCGCTCTCCCAAAAGGACGCCGCCGACACACCATTCAAAGGCACTCTCCAGCTCCGGAGCTTTAATCCCGTCGCAGCCGGTGTACTCGATCCCTCCCAAGGCATCGCCATGGTGGCCGACGCTGACGCTCAGGTTAGTTCGGACGGCGACAACCTCAAAGCCAATGGGAAGGTCGTCGCCTCCCATCTGCAACTCGCCCGCACCGGCTCACCGGCGCCCCGTCCGGTTCAGCTCGACTTCGCCGCCACCGACGATCTCGACGCACGCGCCGGCAAAATCACCGACATCGCCATCCACACCGGTTCGGTTTCCGTCCACGCCGCCGGCGATTACCACCTCACGCCTCAGGGCATCCTGCTCAATATGCACCTCAATGCCCCCGGCCTTCCGATCGATGAACTGGAAGCACTGCTCCCCGCCTTCGGCATCCAGCTTCCTTCAGGATCGCAGCTGCGCGGCGGAACTCTCTCTGCCAACCTCGCCATCACAGGACCCGCCACGGCCACATCGATCGCCGGACCTGTAGAAATCGACAACACCCTCCTGGCCGGATTCGACCTAGGCTCGAAACTGCAGGGCCTCAATCTTTTTGGTAAGACGAATGGCGGAACGCAGATTCAGGTCATTCGCACCACCGTGAACTCCACGCCGCAAAGCACATCGTTCAGCGGAATCTATGGCAATCTGCCGCAGATCGGCTCAGCCACTGGCAATGGAACCATCACCCCAAGTGGCTCCCTCAACTTCCAGATGCAGGCCAAGATCACCTCATCAAACGCTGCGGGCGCCGTCGCCAATCAGGCCATTAATGTCCTCGGCGGATTCCTGGGAAGCCGCTTTCAGAAAAACACCAGCAACGGCATTCCGCTCACGATTACCGGGACCGCAAAAGATCCGGTCATCCGCGCCAACATGGGTGCCATGTTCCGCTAGCCGGATATCAATTGTGTAGGAGTCAACCCGCGTGCGAAATCCCAGGTGCAATAACTAGGCCTCGGCGCGGACCAGCAGGCAGGTGATGTTGTCCTGGCCTCCTGCCCTCTTTGCGGCCTCCACCAGGTTGGTACAGTGGTCGGCTAAACTGCGCCGCTCGCTCAGAAGCGCTTCAATCGTGCTGTCAGAAAGCTCGCGTGTCAGACCGTCTGTACACAGCAGAAAGAGATCCCCAGGCTCCGTCTCCAGCGCAAACAGGTCAGGAGTCACGCGACCCTGCGTACCCAGCGCCCGAGTGATCACATTCTTCAACGGCGATCGCAGCGCATCGGCGCGCGACATCCGCCCATTCCGCACCTGCTCTTCGACCAGGGAGTGATCAGACGTAATTTGCTCCAGCTTCCCCCGCCGCAGCCTGTAACAGCGGCTGTCTCCAATATTCAGCACCCATGCATGTTTCTCGCGCACTGCCAGCGCCACCAGGGTCGTTCCCATTCCGCTCAGCCGCTGGTTCCGCAGGCTCCGTGTATAAATGGCGTCATTGGCAGCCAGAATGGCACTCTCCATCGCCTCCGGCATCGGCTCGCACTTCGAATTCGGCCCCTGGTGATCCAGCAACTTCAGAACCTCGTCCACGGCCAGCGAACTTGCGATTTCTCCGGCGGCCGCCCCGCCCATCCCGTCGCAAACCACATACACGCCATCTTCAATGGAGTAGCCGAAGGCATCTTCGTTGGAAGGCCGCTTGCGCCCCCGATCCGTGACTGCCGCCGCCAGGTAATGAACACTCGCTGTGGCCACCAGACAACCCCCACCGATCAGTGTACACACTCGGTAAAATCTGTACTCCGGAAGCCTGCCCTCAGTGCCGCCGCACTTCCTGCACCGCTCCACTCCCGGGCAGTTCATAAATCTTGATGGATCCGCCATCGAGCACAGCGAGTCGTTTGCCAGAGGGCGAAATCGCCACATTGCCCCCTCCGTCCAGCACAGGGCTTGCCGGGACTCGCTCCACGACCTTGCCCGTTGCCATGTCGTAGACGTCCACCACCTGGCCCAGCACATCGTCAAAGCTCAGCGGCGAGAATGCATCAATCGGATGCGTCATAAAGAGCGTCTCGCGCGCCAGCCAAGATCCCTCTGGCGATACAAACAAGACCGGCCACACCTGGTTAGGCGCCGTCGGCACATCCCAAAGCTTGCGCCCTGTCGTTGACATGGCGGCCAGCCGGATCGTCCCGTCCGGATTACACGCCGTCGCCAGCAGCCTATTCTGTGTGATGAAATCCACGCGCGGATCGCAGGTCGTGGCCAATGCGCCCACCGACGCGCTCCCGCCGATATAGTCATGAAGCGTCAGACGCCACTGCCGCGGATTCTCCTGAGTCGTCTGCATATAACCCCTGGCATTCAACGGCAGGTATACAGTGTTGTGCACGCGGCTCACCAGCATCACCTGCCCGGTTGCACGCTGTAGAACCCGCAACACAATCTCTGGAGGCCCCGCATCCACGGGTGAGTCCGCGATCGCCGACTGTCCGCCTGCGCCCGTTCTCGACTGCTCAGATGCCTGCAGTTCATGCGAATTGGTGAGAAGCACCTGATCGTCAGGATCCATCTCCAGCCAGAGGAGCGGCCCCGGAAAATGCAGAAATGGATGCAGCGTAAGAGATGCGTCTCCCAGTTTCAGGTCGTTCAAGTCGCGCAGCAAAAAATGCCCATCCTTCAGCATCCACAGGTACCGCGCGTGATCATGCAGCGTCCAAACCGCTTCTGCATCCACTGCACCCGTGGGCAGCCGCAAAACCACCGCTCGAATCTGCCGCTCCTCTTCTTCCTCATTTGCACTGCGATGCAGCAGACCCGGCGTGCGAAATGTGAAGAGAATTCGGTTCTCAGTCAGAAAATCCAGCGAAACCAGGCTCTCCCTTTGCCCCTGGTAGTACGCGCCCGGCGGATAAAACCCGAGAGACTCCACATCCAATGCCATCAGGGGCGGCTCGGTCGCCTCCATCCACGGACGCTTCACGGCCTCCGGCGCTGCTGCGTCCTTGTGGCGCATTCCACCCATGCACGCCACCCAAGGCCAGACACATGCCAGTATCGCAAGCCAACGGCGCGTACGAAGCCATCCTCTTATTCTGGGGATCCACATCGTCATCGATTGCTATTCTCGCCGAATCGGCCCAGCCTCGGCATCCTCGGTCCTTTCTGCCCTTTGTGCGAAAGTAAAATCAGTGATGCCTTCCTCCTCATCGTCCACCGCACGCATTCATATGCTCGGATACGGAGCCTGCGCACTCGCCGGATGCCTCTGGGGCACAGGCTTCTACTTCGGCCGTCTCGCGCTCAACGAAATGTCCGTCGAATCCATGGTGCTCTACCGCTTCCTCTTTGCATGCCTCGGCATGTTGCCCGTCGCGCTTCTCCATCGCGTACGCCTCACCTGGCCTGAGACCCGCATTCTCCTCATCGCCGCCTTCTTCGGCATCCCGGTTCAATTCCTAATTCAGTTCCACGGACTCGCACAAACCACCGTCAGCCACGCATCGCTCATGGTGGGATCCATGCCTGTCCTCCTCGGCGTAGCTGCCGCCCTCTTCGCCGGAGAGCGCCTCGACGTCATCGGGTGGATGGCGCTCATCGCCTCCACCATCGGCGCCGCACTCGTCGTGCTGGGCGGTCACCACACCCAAACCGCACAGGGACAGCCTTCTCTGCAGGGCGATCTGCTCGTAGTCTTCTCGCTTTGCACTGCGCTTGCCTGGATCCTGCTCAACAAAAAACTCATGGAAACCCATAGCCCCATCGTGGTTACTGCCTACACCATCCTCACGGGAACCGTCATGCTCGCTCTCTGGGTGGTCGGCCCCTGCCTCCTCAATTCAGTGACCCGCAACCCTCATCCGTGGCCTGCCTTTGCCCATGTCAGCCCCGTAGCGTGGACCGCTCTCGCCATCAGTGGTCTGGCCTGCACCGCCACCACTACGTTTCTCTGGAACTGGGGCATCCATCGCGTCCCGGCATCGCGCGCCGGCGTCTTCCTCAATATCGAACCCGCACTCGGCTCCTACCTCGGTGTCAAGCTCCTCGGCGAGCATCTCGGTCCACACGCCTTCGCTGGCGGAGCGCTCATCCTTTCTGCCGCCATCGTCCTCACAACTCGCAGCCACGAACCCCAGCCCGAGGTCATCCTCGAATAAGCCTCCGCCTGCCCTCGCTCACCTTCTGCTGCAACTCGACGATAAGATGTGTGTCGCCTCCGCGGCTGGAGTCTTAGAATGCCATTCATCCTCTGGAATCAGGCACTTTCCGTCGGCATCCCTTCCATTGACCGTCAGCATCGCCAGCTCGTCGACATCATCAATGACCTCCACGACGCCATGCTCGCCGGAAAAGCAAAGGACATCTCCGGCCAGATTCTCGAAAATCTGCTCAATTACACCAGGAATCACTTCGCAGCCGAAGAGGCCATGATGACCGCTGCAAACTACGCCGGACTTGCGGCGCACAAGCTTCGGCACCGCAACCTGACCCGCCAGGTCGAGGGCTACGTCCTCCGCTACCATCGCGGCGAAATCACTCTCAATCTTCACTTGATGCATTTTCTGCGAGATTGGCTCACCAACCACATCCAGCAGGCCGACCAGGACTACCGCCCCGCTATGCAGGCCCGCGGCCTGCAGTAACATCGATCGCCCTACCCCTCAAATGACAGCTGCGCCGATGCCCATCCCGCTTGAGTCGGCTTCGGCTCCGCAGCCAGCTCGTACACAAGCCGCTCCAGCACCACGCGCTTGTCCGGCGGCGATGAGCGGAGTTCCAGGTCGGCTCGCGCAATCAGTCGCAATACCCGCGTCAGCTCCTTCCGGCTCTTGTAGCGCCGTGCCTGACGGATCAGATCATCCGCTGCAAACGGCGGCATCCGGAAGCCTTGCCACAGCGCCTGCCAGATGGCACGAGAGTCCCGCACATTCTTTTCCAGAATCACCATCATCTGCCGAAACGTGCGCGCCAGCATGTACAAGTGACCAATCGCCGCATCCTCGCCCGCATCCGAGCTGTTCAGCAGTCC
>JAKAJO010000009.1 GCA_021813745.1 Acidobacteriota bacterium | reverse complement strand
CATACGATACCGCGTTCACGCCGCACATCGCGGATGACACAACAATGTTGTGGAGCTTGTGCTCAACGGCACGAAATGCAGTCTGATTGGTGGATGAATGGTGGACGCGGTAGGAATCGAATCTGCAACCTAACGTATTTTCAACAACATGCAGGTCGGCGGATGACACCTAAGACCATGAAAAGCAGTCGTGATCGGACAAACAGAGCGCAGAAAGAGCGCAGCTAGACAAGAACGCCCCGTCTCCGGGGCGTTCACCTGGGATTTACCCTTCGTCGGTGAAACTTACTAGGAATGGATCCAAGAATCACCGCTCAAGTACACTGCTATACTTGTAACCCGTTGAAAATCTGCATGTCAAGGTGCATTGAATGTCTCCAACCTTAGATTCTTCACAAAAGTATATTCTTGGACTTGATCTTGGTTCAGCATCTATAGGCTGGGCAGTTATTCGTCTGAATGAACAGCTTGAGCCAGCTGAAGTTTTCGACGCCGGAGTTCGGATATTCGACCCGGGCGTGGAAGTTACAGCCAAGATCCCAACCGAGGAAGCCATCGTTAGGGGAATCGATCGCTCCAAGGCTGTCGGACGCCGTCTGGCGCGCCTGGCGCGCCGGCAGGGCGATAGAAAGCGCGCCCGGCAGAACTCGCTCTTCAAATTGCTCCAAGCCAATAACTGGCTGCCTACTTATGAAGAATATCGAGATGAGCCGCTCTTTGCCCAGAAGCACCTTACCTTCAACAGACTCGACAAGGAACTCGCTCACTCGCTCTCAGGATCCAGACGCCGGCGTGGAGCAGACGCGGTCATGCTAGACACAGACCAGGCATTGCCATACGTGTTGCGGAAAGAAGCCCTGGAACGAGAGCTGAAACCGTACGAATTGGGCAAGATTATCTACCATCTCTCACAGCGTAGAGGATACCGTCCAAGCGCCGTGGATGAAACCGACAGGGAGGAAATTGCCGAAGAAGAGGAAACTGCATCCTCCTCCAAGAAGGGCAAGAAGAAACGTGAGACCGAAGATGAGGGAGATGAGCAGAACACGGGCAAGGTCAGAAAAGGCATCAGCGATCTGAACACGAAGATGCAGGCAGCATGCCAGACGGGAACGATCAAAGCGCCACTGATTGGCCCTTATTTCGGCACGTTCACAGCCCATAATCCCCATGATGAGCGCATCCGTCACCGCTGGACCGCCCGAGAGATGTTTGAAGATGAGTTCGATCTTATCTGGGAAAAGCAAGATGAGTTTTATCGCACTAGCCATCCGGGGTTGACACCGGAAGAGTTGGAGAAGAGAGAGAAGCTTTGGCAGGCGATTCGCAAGCTGCTCTTCTTCCAGCGGCCACTCGCCAGCACGGCCCACCTGATTGGATTCTGCGACCTCGAGCAGGAAGAGCGCCGTGCTCCGTGGGCATCGCTCGAAGCGCAGCAGTTCCGGCTGTTGCAGAAGGTCAATAACCTGCGCCATTTTGACCGTGCCGACATGCTGGAAAAGCAGATACCCGCGGAGAAAAGCGCGAAGTTGGTAAAGAAACTCCAGGAGCAAGGCGACCTGACATTTCCCGAGATCCGGAAGCTCCTCGACATGCCTGACGCGGAGTTCAACCTCCAGAAGAAGCGGAAGCCGGGTGATGACCCTAAGAAAAAGCTCAACGAGGGGAAGATTGAGGGGAATCGCGTCAATGCCGTCATGCTGCGGGTCTTTGGGGCGGAACGGTGGGACGCATTCACCTGGGACAAGAAGGTTGCGATCGTTGAAAGCTGGCGGACCACCGAGGGCCTGAAGGAGCGTGAGCGCGTTGCCGCGGATCAATGGGGTCTTGATGAATTCCATGCGCACATCTGGGCAGAGAACCGCCCTCCTGCTGATTACTGCAAACTCTCGCGTAAGGCGATTCTGAATCTGCTCGATCCGGCGAAGGGCGGGATGTGGAACGGAGTTTCCTTCATGACTGCACGGCTGAAGGTGTACCCAAATCCGCTCGCCGGGAAGAAACCGCTTGATTACGTACCTGAGGTGACCGGCCCGAATGGGTTCATCCGCAGCCTTACCAATCCTGCTGTGATTCGCGCGCTGACGGAACTGCGCAAGGTTGTCAATGCCGTCATTCGCAAGCACGGCAGCAAGCCCTACGAGATTCGCATTGAGTTGGCCCGTGAACTGAGAAAGAACCGCCGTCAGCGCAAGGACGCGGAAGAAGTCAATGAAAAGAATCACGAGCGACGTCTGGAGGCGGCGAGGAAGATTCTGAAAGAGTGCCGGAACTATGACGCCGAAGGGCTCGACGCGGAAGGGTTGGTACGCCAGAAACGTGACGCCGTCACCAAGATGCTCCTGCTGATGGAGTGTCACTGCACCTGCCCCTACACGGGAGATCCCATCAGTTACGCTCAGCTGTTTGGCGGCGAAGTCGAGATTGAACACATCATTCCACAGAGCATGATGTTGGACAACAGCTTCGACAACCTCACGCTGACTTTCCGGAGCACAAATCACGAAAAGCTGGATCGGACGCCCTGGCAGCATTTCGGCGGCAATCAGACGGATTGGGCAAACATCCTGCAACGCGTCGAGAAGTTCGGGAACAAACGCAAGCTGGCCCTCTTTCAATTGCGCACTCCAGAGGAAGCGCGGAAGTTTGGCGCGCGGCGGCTCATCGATACCCGGTACACTAGCAAGCTTGCCGGTCGTCTGCTGATGACGCTTTACGGCGGGCGGGATGTATTGCCGGACGCTGGTGTCGAAGTTGATGAGCAAGACGAGTTCAAGGACAGCACGGGCCGGCGCGCCATCTTCGTCTCCTCCGGTATGGTGACGGCTCTGTTGCGCGATGCCTGGATGTTGAACCTCCATGAACTGATCGGCAATGGCGCGACTAAAACCGCTGAAACAGCCCAGGAGAAGCGGGAGAAGAACAAGGAGTCGAAGAAAAAGGACCGCAGCGACCATAGGCATCATGCACTCGATGCGGTTGTGATTGGGCTGACGACAGAGAGTTTGATCCGGAAGATCAACACTCTCAGCGCAAGATATTACGTCCAGCACCAGAATGACAGGTACACATCACTCGGCTACCGGGATTTGCTGAATCTAGTCCGGCGCGAAGCGCGTCCTGAGTGCCTGAACGGCGAGCGTCTGGAAAGACTGCGCGGAACCTTCAAGAACATCGTGACCTCGCATCGCGTCAATCACAGATTGCGCGGCGAGTTACACAAGGCGGGATATTTCGGCAAGGAGCGCGGGCGCACACCGAAAAACGACACACCAATTCGCCACAAGCGCGTCTCGATCCGGGATCTGAGCAAGATGGAGAAGCCGGAGGATATTGAAAGTACGATTGCGCACATTGTGGAAGGGAAAAACAAGGACGGATCGCCGAACACAACCATTCAACGAATCATTCGCGAGTTCGGCGAAACGATTCGCGGCAAGAACAAGAAAGGCGAAGAGGTTCGCGGTTATCGGATGTGGAAGGAGGCAGAGCATGGATACCCAACCTTGCCGGGCAAACGTCTTGGTAAGCCTGTACCTATCAAGAAATTCACTATCTGGTTCACGAAGCATACGACCTCTCTCGGGATGGATAAACGTGGGAAAGGATATCCGGAACGCAATGTGGAGACGGGCGAGATTGCCTATGTGAGCTTCTTCAACGTGCAGAACCGGCGAGGGACAAAATGGAGGTGGGAGGTAGTGAAACTCTTTGATGCGGCACAGAGTATCCAGTCGATACCGAAGCGCGAACGCGCCCGCACAAACATCTTCGCGCTGCCGTCGGAGGAGTTTAAGAAAAGCCTCAGGAACGACGATGAAGTCACCTATCGGTTCTCTCTGATGAAGGGGGATATGGTTGAGCTTGCGAATCGCGATATTGTCATTGTCCAGAGCTTCCGTAGCGATGGCCGGATCGTTCTGCAACCTGTAAACGCAATGCAGGGCGTGTATCTTCGAAAAACTGACAAAGATCAGGACAAGCCTGGCGGTAAATCAGATGATAATCAGAAAAAACGTGATGATGGACGTATCTCATTTTCCGAATTCCTGACTATGGGCCCCGCGCAAGGCTTCCCGCAGCCTGTTCAAATCGATCCAATTGGGAACTGGCGCTACATTGACCTCGGAGCCTAGGAGGAATTGAGATGATTGACCGCATCATCGAAATCTCGAATCCGGCGCGTCTGAATATTCGCGACTCTCAGTTGGTGATTGAACTGGTGCCCGAGGAGCAGCTTTCGCTACCTTTTACGATCCCTGTCAGCGATATTGCCGCGCTGCTGCTCGCGCATCCGCAGATCACTCTGTCGCAGGCCGTACTCTCACGCATTGCCGAGGCTGGTGGGTCTGTCATCACCATAGACGGCAAGTTTCTGCCTGCATCGATGCTGCTTCCAGTGCAGAGCCACTTCATCCAGACGGAGCGATTCGCCCGCCAGATGGAAATGTCTTTGCCCACGCGCAAACGACTCTGGCAACAGATCGTCCGCGCCAAGATTAAGGCTCAGGGAGAGTTGTTGCGCGAGTTGTACGGGAGCGACCAGGGGCTGATCGCATTGTCAGCACGCGTTCGCTCTGGCGATGTCGGTAACCTGGAGGCCCAGGCCGCGCGCCGTTATTGGCAGCACCTGTTTCCTGGCAGCAGATTCCGGCGTGGCTCCGATGAGAATGATCAGAACCGGCACTTGGATTACGGCTATATCGTCCTGCGCGCAGCTGTAGCAAGGGCTCTGTGCGCTGCCGGTTTGCATCCCTCTATTGGCCTCAAGCACAGCAACCGTTACGATCCGTTCTGCCTGGCTGCGGATGTAATGGAGCCATTCCGCCCGCTAATTGACCGGCGCGTGGCACAGTGGATTACTTGCGAAGACGCAGCGGCTCCACTCGACTCGCGCACAAAGAACTGGCTCATCGGCGCAGTGACTGCTCGCTACATCTTCGAGGGCGAAGAGCGCACTCTCTTCGACATTCTGCTGCGGGCTACGAATTCGCTAGCTAAGTGCGTTACAGGAGACCAGCGAGACCCGGTATTACCAAACCTGCTGGAAGCAATCTTGGTTGAGCCAGCGCCGAAGCGCGGCGTGAAGCGCGCGGAAGTCGAAGGTCTTGGGGCTTTGAAAGCTAACGAATGAACTGGGAATGCCATGAAAGCGAGGCCGCTATCCGCGTATCGATCCTTGTGGCTGATTGCCATGTTCGACCTCCCCGTGGAAACGCCGGTCAACCGGCGCGATTACACGCGCTTTCGCAAGGCTTTGATCAAAGACGGCTTCATGATGCTGCAGTTCTCTGTCTATGCGCGGTTTCTCCCCAGTGAGGAGGCGGCCGCGGCACACCGCAGCACGATCCGTGCAGTCATTCCGCCGCTGGGGCAAGTGCGGTTGATCACTGTCACGGACCTGCAATTTGGGAAGATGGAGGTTTTCTATGGCAGAAAGCCGAAGCAACCGGAAGAAATTCCGGAGCAGATACTTCTTTTCTAAAAGTGCGAACCCCGCCAACCTGCTCGGAATGAGCAGGTTGGCGGGGTTCTAGTGTACTTGAGCGGTGATTCCCGACCATCCCCAGCGACAGCCAGCGAGGGGCGAGACGGGCGGGCAGTGTACTTGAGCGGTGATTCCCGACCATCCCCAGCACAACCAATGGAACAGTGGTGGGAGACGGCAGTGTACTTGAGCGGTGATTCCCGACCATCCCCAGCAGAATGCAGCGCGAACATTCGCCACGCCGGAGTGTACTTGAGCGGTGATTCCCGACCATCCCCAGCGTCCGCGTCCGCGTCGTCATCCGGGTCGGCAGTGTACTTGAGCGGTGATTCCCGACCATCCCCAGCCACGCCGGTGCGCGTGCTGAGCCTGGACGAAGTGTACTTGAGCGGTGATTCCCGACCATCCCCAGCTGCCCCTGTTGCGGGCCTCCCCGTTGTTTTAGTGTACTTGAGCGGTGATTCCCGACCATCCCCAGCCGCGCTGGAGAAGACGGCGCAGGATATTTCAGTGTACTTGAGCGGTGATTCCCGACCATCCCCAGCACGATGCGCATTGCATCCGTCCTGGTTGACAGTGTACTTGAGCGGTGATTCCCGACCATCCCCAGCCAATCAGTACGCAGACCCCGGCAACACCAAGTGTACTTGAGCGGTGATTCCCGACCATCCCCAGCCAGGAGCGCCGTGATGGCTAGGTTGAGCGTAGTGTACTTGAGCGGTGATTCCCGACCATCCCCAGCGCAATGGAGGACGGCCCCGCAACCGCTTCAAGTGTACTTGAGCGGTGATTCCCGACCATCCCCAGCGCTCGTTGCGCAGGAGCCAGCCCGTCACATAGTGTACTTGAGCGGTGATTCCCGACCATCCCCAGCCTGGTACTCGCGGAGGTGGCCAAGGTGAATAGTGTACTTGAGCGGTGATTCCCGACCATCCCCAGCGTCGAGGATCGCCGCCAGCGAGATCACCTGAGTGTACTTGAGCGGTGATTCCCGACCATCCCCAGCCGCACCGGGCAGGCACCGCCCTTCAGTTTGAGTGTACTTGAGCGGTGATTCCCGACCATCCCCAGCGTTCTGACCGACGAGGACAGCTCTCTTTGCAGTGTACTTGAGCGGTGATTCCCGACCATCCCTACAATCCACCAAGACCTCGCGAACTCGTCGCAATGTATCACACACAATTGAGCTCGAAAGGCCACGGCCATTGCAGATCGTGGCTTTTCTGTTTGCAGACATAGAAACCAAGGTTTCCGGCATAGATCGTGCAGGAACCGCAACCAAGAAAGGAACAACCGTGAAAGACAATACAACCAAACAATCACCCACAGAATCCGTTCCGGCCAACCCCACCAACTTCGAAAGAAGACTGGCACTATTGGAAACCGAAGTTGGTCTCGATTTCCCCGAGCTTTTGCCGCAACTGAAGTCTGGGCTACGGCTCGTATTTATCAAGGCCAAGCAACTAGCAGCGGGCCTTCACCCCGACCTCGTCCGGAGGGTCTGCGGAATGATCGTACTCTGTCATCACTACGGCGCGACCGTCGTCATATCGAAGGACGACAGGGTCTACGAGCTGGGTGATGATCCCACTGCTGGATGAAACTCGCGTTGTATCACAGTGCGGTGTTTTCAAGCGATCTAAGGCAAATCTGGACGAGATATAAGGTATTCGCCTGATAGCACCGCTTCACAGTCTAGCCTACTCTGCCATCAGTACACAGGAATTCGGTCGGTTTCTGCAGGGTTCCGGTTCATCTTCACCACACCGTGAACCTTCCGAAGCAGTCGCCGTCCGGGTGACCCCGTCTACAAATTGACCGGCCAGCCAGTGCATGCGTTGCGTGCAGACGCTTGACGTGTGTCTGGCGAGCCAAAGAAGGAATGAAGATGAACAACTCGGAGACAGCAAAGTATCCGCTGCTCGAGGCAGTCCTTGCCATCCAGGATTTGCCTCTCCAACCGATGTACACCAACCGGGACGTGGCGCAGATCTTCAAGGTCTGTGTCCGCGCCATCCAGAACTGGATCACCGCCGGACGCCTCGTTCCGCGTGATCTCCCTGGGCGCTGGAAGTTCTTCCCTCAAGATCTCGAAGACTTCCTCTCGACGAGCCGGAAAGGAGAGAAATAGTCTCATGGCGCTTCTCACTATTTCAGATCTTTTCCGATATACGACCCCGCAAACAGCAACCGCTCACCCCTGCGCAGCAGCTCCAGAGAATTCGCATTTTATCTGCAATAACACACGAAACTTTCTTTTCAACTACATGGAGGAAATATAGATATGGCCTTCGCGATTGTTCCAAATGGCAATCAAGTTGCTTCTGGGCTTCGCCGCGTTTCCCAGATGTCTAATGTTATTCGCGATATTCCACGAACCTTGCTCGATCTGATGCAGAAGCTCGAACAGGACCCACCTAAGGGAATTGCAATGATCCGGACGACTACCGGCCTGATTGCAGCCTTCATGGCCCGGTCCCCGGACGAGATAACAATTCAAGAGATCGTTGAAAGGCACGAGTTCTTCAGGCCATTTCTGCAGGAGCGTAAGTACGCTGAAAACTCAATCCGGACCTACATCAATCAACTCCGCATCTTGCTGAACTTCGCAGACGAGCTGGGCTGGGCGGAGGCTGAGCTGGAATCCCCATGGCGCGAACTCGCGGCTGGAGTTACCAGAAGGTCTGCTGTTGCTCTGATTCGCCATCTAGCCAAGTCGGTCCGGGAACCGGGTGCCATTTCATATCTGGATTTTGAAACTTGGGCTCGGGACAGGGTGCAGGCAGGTCTGTCGTCAAGTGAAACTCGGCGGGCAAAAGGGGAACTCAATCACGCACTTGCGCAAGCAGGCTACAGCGCACTGAATCGCTTTTCGAAGTTTCGCTACGCGATTCCGATGAAAGATATGCCCGTGGATCTCAAGAATCAGTTAGCAAGTCTTCTCGACTGGAAGCAAGCCACATTTGCTGCGGATCGTTCGCGCGAATTTCGCCACCGGCCGATCACTGCAAAGCTCCTGAGGCAAATTGTTTGCCGGGTATATGGCTATGCGATCGAAGTGCGAAAGGCTCGTGAGATTGGAACGATGCAGGATCTCATGACGAAGGAGATCGTAACCGGCTACGTTGAATGGGCGATCAACGAACGCCGGAACTCCGGGTTGTCAATGCAGACGCACATGGGGATACTTTACGCCGCGCTCCGTCAGTTTCCAGCATTTTCCTCAATGGACACTAGGTGGTTTCCTTCCCTGATTGACAGCCTTCCAGTGGAATCAGAATCCGAGCGCAAGAAAAGAAGGTCGGAGAAGTACGTTGATTACGCATTGCTCGAGCAGTTACCAAAGATGCTCGCTGCGGACCGTGCAAAACGGAAGCTCAATGCCAAAGAGGATGCCGAAATGGCGAAACGCGAGCTTATGATCAGGTGGTTGATTTCGTTGCCGTGGCGCCAGAGAAATATCCGCGAGTGTCGAATCGGCGGGAGGAACCCAAATATCTACAAGGGTCAAATCGCCGCTTTCAGCGAAATCACCAAACCACGCTGGGTTCTTGAGCAAGAAAAGCGCGACCCGTCCGCGGAGTTCTGGCAGTTTCAATTCAGTACCGAAGAAACAAAAACCGGAATCGCAGTTCACGCATTATTGCCGCATCAGCTGACTGGGTGCCTGGAGGAATACCTCACGAAATATCGGCACCTTCTCCTACAAAGTGATGATCCAGGAACTCTCTTCTTCAATGGCGATGGCAATCCGCTTACTCTTGTACAAGTCAGCGAACTGGTCGGAGATCTGACGCTTAAATATCTCGGCAAACGTGTCACACCTCACCGGTTCCGGGACATAGTTGCTTTCGCCTGGCTTCTTGATCATCCCCAGGACTTTTTGACGCTGTCTAAGCTGTTATGGCACTCAAACATCAACACCACGATCAAAACGTATGGCAGCCGTTTCAATGAGTCCAGTGGGGTTACAGCGATGGAGTCTTGGCTGGATGAGCGGGAAGCGAGGACAAAATCGAAATGAACGGCAGAGAAGATGTGCTCCAAACATCGCAAATCACTTGGCTCACCGCGACTGAGGCCGCTGAATACCTGAAGGTCAAGCCACGCACTCTACTCCAGTGGGTGCGGGAAGGTAAGGTTCCCGCACATAGGCTCTCCGGCACCAAGCGCTGCGTCTGGCGATTTCTGAAGTCCGAGCTGGATGCTATGCTGTTCCCGTCATCCGCTGTGGCTGCTTAAGGGAGGAAGCATGAGGACACAGCGACACACAAATGGGTCTGTGCGCTACGATAAACGGCGCCGGACCTGGAATTACCTCTGGTATGATGGCCCGATTCGCCGCTCAAAGCGAATCGGGACCAAGCGAGAATTTCCAACGAAGGCTGCCGCATGGGAGGAAGTTGAACGCCTCGGCCTGCAGCCAACCACAACAGAGCCCGGAGACACGGTGCGCAGCTTGGTTGAACGGTATAAGGCAGAGAGGATGCCCGAGCGCCATACAACGGCGCGAGTGTACAACTGCTTTCTACGCAATCACGTGCTGCCGAAGTGGGGCGATGAGCCGATTCGGGCTCTGCAGCCCCGCCCGGTGGAACTGTGGCTCCGGGAACTACCCCTCTCGCCAAAATCCCGGACGCATGTGCGCTCCTTGATGCACATGCTGGTGGAGTACGCGATGTGGGCAGGGATGCTTGATGTCAGCCGCAACCCCATTTCACTCGTTCGCAACACTGGAGCAACTCGAAAGACACGAAGGACACGGAGTCTTTCAGTGGAGGAGTTTCATGCTCTGCTGAAAGAGTTGCAAGAGCCATTCGCAACCATGGCGCTTGTTTCCGTGTGCCTCGGCCTGCGTGTCAGTGAGACGCTGGCGCTGAAATGGTCGGATGTGGATTGGCTGGGCGCTCGTCTTAGCATTCAGCGGGGCATTGTGAATGCGCGTGTAGCAGAGGTGAAGACACAAGGCTCAGCCCGGACGTTCGACCTCTCGACCGAATTGCTGGATCGGCTCAAGGCGTGGAAACAACGTTCGGAGTTTTCAGAATCCGAGAATTGGATCTTCGCCAGCCCCTACAAGATCGGTCGACTTCCGTGGAGCTACACGGCTGTTTGCCGGGAGCTGAATCGGGCTGGCGCGGCCGCGAAGATCGGGCACGTCAGCTCACACTGTTTCCGGCACACCTATCGCTCCTGGCTGGACGCAGTTGGTACACCGGTCGCCGTGCAGCAGAAGATGATGCGGCACTCGGACATCAGAACGACGATGAACGTGTATGGCGATGTGGTCACGGACGAGATGGCTACCGCCGGAAACAAGGTCGCGCAGCTCGCTTTTCAGAGCAACGGAGCGCAAACAGAGCGCAACAGCAGCTAAGTTGTTAATTTGATGGTGGACGCGGTAGGAATCGAACCTACAACCTGTCGGTTAAGAGCAGTCAAATTTGCCGGCTCTCCTGCTGCTATCGTTTGCTATAAGCTCCTATTCTATGTACACTTTGTCCACTCCCTTCTTCCTGCCAATTGCTACTCATACTCCCCCAGATTATGCCCTATTTTGAAGTAGGGTGGGCACAAAAATGGGTACAGTCTGACCTTGCCTAAGAGTGTACCCCAGTAGATTATCAACCACTGCAAATGAAAGGAGCGACCACGGATGGGAGGCGGAAGTAAGGACAACACCATCTGGCATAGGGTGTACCCGGTGCGCAGACTCGCGGAGCCAGGTAGAGCTTGCGAAAGGCCAGCCCCAGAAATAGCAGCATCAAGCCGATGAACGGTGGTCTGAATGGCTCCATTGCTGTCGGGCCCCCGACCCATGTGCCGCCGATTCCGAGCGCCACCAGAACAAGCGGCCCCACGCAGCACACCGATGCTCCAATGGCAGCAAGCGCCCCGGCAATCAACGATCTTCTGCCTGTGAGTTGCACCAGACCAGTCTCCTTCGCTCTAGCGCCATAACGCGGAAAAACCGCGAATCACTTTGCCTGAGGTCCCTTTGAAGGCTTGCTCCACCGCCATTTTCGTAGCCAGCAATTGGATGCCGGTGGAATACGTTGGGTAGGGATGAATCGTGGCCGCAAGGTCGCTCAGTTTCAACTTGTTCCGCATGGCAACGGCAATCTCGGTGATCGTCTCTCCGGCTCGCTCGCCGACAATGCTTGCGCCGAGAATGACGCCGTTGGTGCGTGCAACGATCTTGATCAATCCAAGCCGGTCATCCTCATTCACGGCGCGATCGACTTTACTGATGTCGAAGGACTTGATGAGCAGATCCTTGGCCGCAATCTTCTGACGCGCCACTTCTTCCGTCATACCGATCTGCGCAACCTCCGGAGAGGTAAACGTGATGTGAGGCATTGCTGGCGATGTGCCGGCATTGTTGCCGGGCAGCAAGGCATTGCGAACAGCCTGAAAGCCTTGCCATCCGGCCAGGTGTGAAAACTGCGCGCCTCCGATCACGTCTCCCGAAGCATAGATATGTTTGGTTGAAGTCTGAAGAAACTGGTTCACTTCAATGCCGTTCTTCGTATAGCGTACGTTGGCCGCCTCCAGCCCAAGCCCTCTGACGAGCGGCGTACGTCCGGTTGCGACGAGCAGAAGGTCGCCGGTTGCATCACCAGCTTTCGTATGAACGGTGACGGCCCCAGCAGCACCGTGGACAGACTCGGCACGCGCAACCTGGCGCTCTATTCCCGCCTGAGCGAAGATGCGGTTCAGTAGTTCACACACCTCCGGCTCTTCTCGCGGGAGAAGATGCTCGGCGATGACCGTTACCCGGGAGCCGAGCCTGCGATATGCCTGGGCGAGCTCGCAGCCGATCGGGCCACCACCGATGACAAGAAGGTGCTCGGGCAATCGGTCATTGCCAAAGATTTGTTGATAGGTGGAGTAAGGAATATTCGCAAGACTTGGGATCTGGGGGATTCGCGGCTCGGCGCCGGTGTTAATCAGGACCTTCTTCGCACGAATCTGCTGTGTTCCCACCTCGAGCGTGTGGGGATCGAGAAACCGCGTCGCACCGATCAACACATCCATGCCCTTCTTGCTCAGCGTCTCTGGCTCGGTGGGCTTATAGATTTGCTGGATGGTTGCGTGCAAGTAATCGCGCACAGTGCTCATGTCAACGACCGGCTCGCTTGTAGCGACTCCATACCGTGCAGCGTTGCGCGCGTGATGCGCCACCATCGCCACTTTGATCAAGGACTTGCTTGGCACGCACCCGGTCCAGGTGCAGTCTCCACCAATCGGCCCCTTATCGAGCAGCGCGATGCGCGCTCCCAGTTGGACGGCGAAGTCCGCGGCAATGAGCCCGGAAGCACCGGCTCCGATAATTGCGAGATCGTATTCAGGCTTGCTCATAGCTTTCCTCAAGGGGTTGAACTGCCAGATCCGCTACATGATGAAGCAGAAGCAGGGCGCACGATGTAAGCAGCACTGTGCCGAGCAACAAGCCATCGACGGATAGGGCCCTTCCGAATGCTCCTGCCAGAAGTGAACCACCGATCGCGCCAATGCTGAGCAAGACAGAGTAAATGCCCATGGCCGCGCCCTTTCCAGATTGTGGCCCAAGTGATTGCGCCAGCCACGCCAGCGCGGACGGTGTAAATCCGCTCTCCACCATGATCAGGAGTGCCGTTGCCGCAGTCATTGACCAGCGAACGGGCGCAGATGCATGCGCTGAATGATTGATCGCAAAGAGTCCCAGACAGACCGGCACCATAGCCAGCAGACAGACACGCATAGCGGAGCGAATCTGCATGCGCGGGAGCAAAAAGCTCCATCCGAACACACCTATCCCGAAAACCGCCGAGTAGCCCAGCAGGAGCCAGCCTACATGCGTTGGGTTGTTCGCAAAAATCCCATCCAGATACTGCGAGTTGCCAGATTTCTTCGTCATCAGGAACGGGAGGGTCGGCCCAAGCCATAGCCCCACCACGGCATTCACGCAGAGCCACACCGGAGCCAAAGATCGCACCGAGGGGTCTTTGATGGCACGCGGCAGACCCTGCCATGCAGCATGAGAACCATGCGACTGGCTGCCCTTTGCACCGAGGAACAGCAGCAGTGCGCAGACGAGATAGGCGATGGCTACAAAGCTGAAGGCACGAGCATTAAACAGACGCCAGAATTGGCTTCCCATCAGCCCGCCGAGCGCAAGCCCTGCAAGCAACGACAGCTCAAAGAAGCTCATGACGCGTGCCCGCAAGGCGGAGTCATCGCTGGTTGCGTCCGCCAGATACGCCAAAAGAGGAGGAGTCACGGCCGCGACACCAATTCCTTCCAGCGCCCGGCTTAGGAAAAATACCTCGGTATGCGAGCTCACGGCGAAGAGTTGAACGGCAAGTGCCCCAATCACCGCTCCGCCCACCATCAGCCAACGCGGCGAGATCGCGTCGGAGGCAATGCCGAAGGGAATCGATGCGATCAATTCAGCGCCGAAAGAGACCGCACCCAAAATCCCAAGAAGGCTGGCGTCCACCTGGAAGCCGTGTCCGCTCAGGTTAGCCAGATAGATGCCGATCAAAACGCCGCTGGCGCTACTCGCGATCCTGAGAATGGCATGAGCGACGATCGTGAGGGCTAATCGGTCCGGCGGCTTTTCCATTTTGTGGCTTCTACATGTTCATGTTGCTTGAATGCGTCGGACAAGGCAGGCAGAGGTGTTGTCGACTACTTGTGCTGCAGCGGCTCGGGCGCGCGTACCAGGTCAAAGGGTTCGACACGCACGTTCCAACTGACAGGTTGCTGGACAGGCACAAAGCACTGGTGGTCATCACATGCCTGGTAGAACAGCGATCCAGTGATGTGAATGACCTTGCCGTCGCCAATGCTCTGGTTGAACTCTTTCGTCGCCGCGATGACAACGTCCTCGGTAATAATGGTCGGCCCACTGTAGACCGGCACCGTTTCCTTCAGTTCGGGGAAGGTCAGGAGCTTGCTGGGTGGATACTGGAGCGGCTCAGACCGGTAGTCGGCGCTGGGGTTGATCGCAAGCTTCACCACCTTGTATCCATTCTTCTCGGCACCCGGAGCATACAAATGCACATGAGTGGCGGGATCAAGTTCGACGAGCAGCTTGAATCGGCTTCCCGCTCCCACCGCCGTGTCCGATTGGGATAATTTGATCGTTACGTGAGCCGCCTTGATGGGCGCTGCAGCCCGGGCAATGGCAGTGGCGCCGCCAAAGATGTCGGCATAAATATCGTTCGGTGTAAATCGGTCGGAGTATTGCGACTCGAAGTAACGCTTCTGAACGACACCATCTTGGGAGATGTAGTAGATACCGGGATAGGGAATTCCCGCGGCAAAGCCCTTGCCCTCTGGATTCAGGATGCCGAAGGCTCGAATGATTCTCGAGTCCGTGTCGGAGAGCATCGGATACGTGATGCCCTTCCTGTCAGCAAAGCTCTTCAGAATGGCCTCTGAGTCGTAGGTGATCGATGCCACACGGACGCCCTTCGCCTCGTATTCTGCCTTCGCCTGCTGGAGCTGGAGGAGGTGCCTCTTGCAGTAAGGGCACCAGTCCGCGGACCGGGAGAAGAGCAGCAGGAGACCATGCTTGCCGCGAAGGCTCTCGAAGGTTTGCGGATGACCGAACTGGTCCGGCGCAGCAATGGGAGGAATCTTTTCTCCAACCTGGATTCCGGGCACTGGCGCCGTGCTCTGACTGAACATCGGGCCTCCAAGAAACGCCGCCGTGAGCAAGCCCAACACCGCCACTCGACTTGTGCGCTTTGCCGCATTGACACGTCTCGCACGAGATTGAGTCGCCATCATCCGCTGAATACCTCTGATTCTGTGAAGTTGACTAAATGGTCTTCGATGTTAAGGTCTGGGTGCCGGACCCCACGATCCATCCCAACAGGGCTCCATAGACCAGATGGGCAAGAAGCGCGGCCACTGCACCCTTCATGCCGGGCCCAGTTGAGCCGAGGATGCCCATGCCCATCATCGGCATTACCAGAATCTCAAGCATCGCCCAGAGAATCCCGCCCCAGATCAGGCCCTTCACCAAGGTCGTGCCAGGGAGAAAGCGTAGGAGCGCAAAAACAAAAATCGCCGGGAACAGGACTGTTCCATTAAAGATGTGAACGGCCAGACCCGCCGCATGTGGAGATCCCATCATGTCCGCCAGGTTTTTTGCGATGTCCATGTGAACGCCCATCATCGGCGCAACAAACATCATCATCAAGGTCATGGCAATGGTTCCGGCAAGTCCACCGACGACTGCGCGACCAAACTGTGATTTCATGTCTACTTACCTCTATCGTCGTGATTCACTGGAATGCCGAAGGTTACCGGCCGGACGCGCAGAAGATTGCAAAGCTCTCAGATGTGGCTATCGAGAAACGCATGCAGTCGTTCCTCGTATCCCATCGGAAGTTCGAAGAGTTGTTCATCGCCAGAGATCACAAGCACCTTCCGCACGCTATCCAGCAGCACTGAGCAGCGCCGGCAGTGGGAGAGATGCCGTTCGATCTCGCCGCGAAGCTCACGATCCACATCGCCCTCGATATACGCCGAGAGGTTCCGGGCTAGCTTTTTGCATGAGACCATGGATTCATTCCTTTCATAAGCCTGATGTGATCGCTGAAGCGGGGCTGAAACACAGGCCCCAACTGCTCTTGAATACGCATCCGAGCGCGATGAACGCGGACTTTCACGGCACCAATCGAAATTCCGAGTGTCTCTGCGACGTCGGCATAGTTCAGATGCTGGCTATCGATGAGCAAGAGCACCTCTCGATAGGCCTCTGGCAACTTGTCCACGGCATTTCGTACCGCGTCTCTAAGCTGATCGCGGTCGAGTGCTTCGTCAGGCAGATCGTGCCAATCGGCGAATTGTCGAGGCACCGAATCGCCTTCGTCACTCTCGTCTGCCTCGTCGATTGACTCGTAGAGTTGCTTGCGGAGTTTTCGGCGGTGCATTCGAGCTTCATTGACGACAATCTGCAAGAGCCAGGCGCGAAACCTCCGCCGGTCTTCAAGCTGCGGCAGATGCAGGAAAGCCTTCAGCGCAGCTTCCTGCACCGCATCTTCCGCATCTGCCGGGCTCCGCAACACAGCCTGAGCAGACGCAAACATGATGCGCGCATAGGGGCGAATCAAGTCATGAAAGTATGCCTTTTCGCCAGCGCATACGAGAGCGATCATCGCTTCTTCATTGGGCATGTCGGATCTTACGTTGATGGCTCTCTCCAAAGAAAAACTTCCCGACCCGCCTGGACCTTCCCAGTATCCTTTAACCACTATTCGTGACGATGCCCGGCATTTGCAAAGGTTACCGAGAATTTGCGAAATAAATATATTCCTTGCTCCTGTAACCTTCTCTTCCCTCTGCAATCTTCAAGCCAGTGCCCAACCGTCGCCACCCCAGGACGGCAAGCCATTTCAAAACCAGGAGAATCCCCAAATGACCAATTCCATGAAGTCCCTGTGTCTTGCAGCCGCGGTAGCCGGACTGCTCGGCGGTGCCTCAACCCTTACTCATGCCCAGCCGGTTGCCGGTCACATCTCCGGAACCAACCTCGCAGTCTCAAGCGCAGTTGCAGGCACATCCTCGTATGCATCCGATCCTCAGAAGCCGAAGCATGCCTGCAAGGGCCAGAATGCCTGCAAGGGCCAGGGTGCCGACGGCAAGAACTCCTGCAAGGGTAAGGGCAGCTGCGCAACGGACGGCTCAAAGCCCCCAATGCCCAAGATGTAATCCCTGCGCCGCTTTGGACTGCGGGGATGGCCCACGCCTGCCCCGCAATCCCTTCCTTCTCCAGACATTAAGTGGATCGCCGGAAATCAACTTCCCTCACGGAGTAGTGCTATGCCCGCCAATCGATTCAACGGCTTTACCGACTATGGCGTTGGAATCGGCCTGAGGATACCTCATTACCAGCACATCTTCGAGCAGAAACCTGTCGTCGATTGGTTTGAGATTATCTCTGAGAATTATATGGTCGAGGGCGGCCGGCCGCTCCACGTGCTCGACCGGATTCTCGAGCAGTACCGCGTTGTTCAGCATGGCGTCTCGATGTACTTTGGTTCAGCAGAGCCGCTCAATCGCGAGCATCTCCGGCGCCTGAAGAACCTCGTCCGTAGGACGAAGACCCCCTGGCTCACGGATCATCTTTGCTGGGGCAGTGTGGATGGCCGCTACACACATGACTTGCTTCCCATGCCCTACACGTTCGAGGCTGCCCGTCTGACAGCGGAAAAGATCCGCCAGGTTCAGGACTTCGTTGAAATTCCCGTAGCCGTCGAGAACGTCAGCAGCTACGCCGAGTTTCATCTCTCCGAGATGACTGAATGGGAGTTCCTGAATGAAGTGGTCGAACAGGCAGACTGCGGTATTCTCCTCGATGTAAACAACATCTACGTCTCGTCTCGAAATCATGGATTCAATCCGCTCGAGTACGTGAACAGCGTCCCCGCGGAACGCGTCGCCCAGATTCACATCGCCGGCCACTCCGAATTTAAGAGGTACACGCTCGACACGCACGACCATCCCGTCATTGAACCCGTCTGGCAACTCTACGCGCGCGCAATCGAGCGCTGTGGCCCAACCGCGACGCTGCTTGAGTGGGACGACAATATCCCGTCCTTCGATGAAGTCCATCGCGAAGCTCTGAAGGCGAACCGATTCCTCCACAAGCAGGAAGATCTGCTGCCATCCTTTCCCAGCACAACGGAACCCATTCTTGAGGAGGCAACACGATGAGTGGAGTCTTAGTTGAGTTGCAGAAGCGCATGGCCGCGGCAGTGATGGAGCCCCTGACGCGCAACGAAACCACGCGAAGGATTAGGCGTGACGGAGTGGCGATGGAGCGCGAGGCGGCCGCTTTCATCAAGCCGAACGATTCGCTTAGCTCCCTTGAACGGTTGGAGATCTATAACCGTCAGTACTGGTTCCGGCTCTATTCAAGTTTCGAGGATGATTTCCCCGGCCTTCAGGCCGTTCTGGGACGCAGACAGTTTGAGCGCGTGATGCGTGCGTATCTCGACCAGTGCCCTTCCATCTCCTTTACCCTTCGCGACCTCGGCAGTCGTCTTCACGCGTGGCTGACCAACCACAAGGAGTTCACCGCGCCCAAGAGTCGCCTTGCCGAGGATATTGCAGGTTTGGAATGGGCTCATATTGAGGCCTACGACGCGGCCACCACGCCGCCTCCGACCCCGGAGTTCTTTGCGAACGTCACTGAAGAAACGGTCTTTCAACTGCAGCCGAGCGTGCGACTTCTTGACCTCTCCTATCCCGTGGATGACCTCATGATTGCCGTGCGCCAGGACGCAGGAAGCAACGACACCTCTACCAACAATGCGACGGCAACTCGGAAGGTAAGCACTCTCCGGCGCGTTGCAAACCTTCCACCGGCCCAGATATGGCTGGCCGTGCATCGGCAGGAATTCACTGTCTATTACAAACGCCTGACGCCGGAAGAGTACCGGATGCTCACCGCGATCCAGGCCGGCAATGCCTTCGGCGTGGCCTTCGAGGCTGCTTTTGCCAACAGCACCATGGACGAAGCGGATCGCCCCGCCTTTCTTCAAGAATGCTTCCACCAATGGGCCATCCTCGGCTGGCTATGCGAGCCCGAAATTCCCAGTCACGAATTCGCACGCACAGGAGAACTCCAATGATTGCCACAAAACTTCCCGCTACCCTGCACGAGTGCTACAAATCTTTTGGCAACATCGCATCGTACGCGCAGTCGCCATTCCTCCTGCTGGTCCGGTTGTACTGGGGATGGCAGTTCGCACAAACCGGTTGGGGAAAACTGCACAACCTTCCCCAGATCGCCGGCTTCTTCACATCTCTCAATCTCCCGTTTCCCGCATTCACCGCCGCATTTGTCGCCTGGGTTGAGTTCCTGGGCGGAATCCTGCTGATCCTGGGGCTGCTCTCGCGCTTCACGGGGCTCGTCCTCGCTATCAATATGTCCGTGGCCTACTGGACGGCGGACCACGAGGCCCTGACATCCGTCATCAGCGATCCCGGCAAGTTTTACGTCGCCGACCCATACACCTTTCTGTTCGCATCCCTGATGGTCCTCATCTTTGGTGCCGGACTATTCTCACTCGATCGGTTGCTCGCGCAATGGACGCTCAACAAGTATTGGGGCATGGACGCCACGCGATCCGAGCAAGAGACGGTTCCAGTTGAGATTTGAAATTGCGAGTAACCCTTCCGTCGTGGAAAACTCGCTCTCACACGAGCTTAGATTGATGGCACCACCTAAAGAGACGTAGAGTTGATTCTGCGACAATGGTGACGCACTTGGACATTTTGAACGGACCGCGAACCACCGACATTCCATCCCGCCCACAGCGTAAGAAGGACGCCGACTACGTCTTCTACGAACTCACCCGCAGCATCTGCCCGCAATGCAGAAAGGTGATTGATGCCAAGATTCTGCTGCGCGACAACAAGGTTTACATGGCCAAACGGTGCCCGGAGTGCGGCCCGTTTGAAGCGCTTGTCTACGGCGATGCGCAAGCTTATGCCAACTTCAGTAAGTTCAACAAACCGGGCACCGTTCCGCTGGCCTATGACACGGAGATCAAGGATGGCTGTCCACACGACTGCGGCCTATGTCCTGATCATCAGCAACATGCGTGCCTTGGCATCATCGAGGTCAACAGCGCCTGCAATATGAATTGTCCGTTGTGCTTTGCCGATGCGCGGCCCGGCTTCAGCTTGACGATGGAAGAAGTTGACGCGATGCTGGACGATTTTGTCCGCACCGAGGGGAACCCCGAAGTGGTGCAGTTCTCCGGCGGTGAACCGACGATCCATCCACAGATCATCGACTTCGTGCGGGCTGCGCACACGCGCGGGATTCCTTTTGTCATGGTGAACACCAACGGCAAACGCATCGCACATGATGATCGTTTCCTCGAACAACTCGCTGAGGTGCGCCCATCGCTCTACTTTCAATTCGATGGCTTCGACCGCGATACTTATCGCATCATTCGCGGCGAGCCTGACATTCTGGCGGAAAAGCTGCTTGCACTGGATCGACTCGCGTCCATTGGCCTCAACGTCACCCTCGTTCCCGCCATCGAGCGCGGCGTGAATGACCATGAAGTGGGCAAGATTATCGAACTGGCCATCAAACACCCAGCCATTCGTGGCATCAACTTTCAGCCGGCATTCCACGCAGGCCGCCACATGCAGCACGATCCGATGCTGCGGATGACCATTCCGGACATCGTCCGTCTGATTGAACAGCAGACGGCAGGCAGATTTGTGGCCAGTGACTTCATCCCGGTTCCGTGCTGCTTTCCTTCATGCAACTCGGTCACCTACACATTTATTGATGGTGAAAACGTAACGCCGCTCTCGCGCATCGTGAATGTATACGACTATCTCGACTACATCACGAATCGAGTGATGCCCGACTTCAGCCTGGAGATCAAGAAAGCCCTTGAAGGACTCTGGTCCTCCTCGTCGGTTTCCGGCTCGCAGAAGTCAGCCGAGCAGTTCGCCATCTCATGCCAGGCGTGCGGACTTCCGGAGAGCCTTACCATCGGCGATATCGCAAAGAACATGGTCATGATCATGCTGCAGGACTTCATGGACCCATGGACCTTCAACCAGAAGAATCTGATGAAATGCTGCAAGGAGTTTTTGCTCCCAGGTGGAAAGCAGATCCCGTTTTGTTCGTACAACTCGGTCGGTTACCGCGAACAGGCCCGAATTCAGCTGGATGCTATGGAACCAATGCGCAAACAAGCTCGCCGGGATGGCATGCCTTATCAACCGCAGCCGGTTGTCTTCGACTTCCATGAAGAGACTGAGCGGATGGAAGTGGACTCTCTGTTTCAAATCACCGAAAGCAAATCGGGTTAGGGGATGAACATGGAAGAGCCAAGCGTCAAGCAGTGCTGCGCCACGTTTTACGGTAGTGATTTCGCGCGCATATTGCTCGGGGACAGCTTTCATCCTGGAGGAACTCGACTCACCGGACGTCTTGGGAATCTGCTTGCACTTACACGCGAATCTCACATCCTCGATGTCGCGTCAGGTCGTGGAACCAGTGCTTTCTATCTCGCAGAGTCCTTCGGTTGCAAGGTTACTGGCGTCGATTTGAGTCAAGAGAACGTGAGTCTCGCAATAGACGAGGCAGGCCGGCTCGGACTCGGCGGACTCCTCAGCTTTCAAGTCGGTGATGCGGAGCGGTTGCCGTTTGGCGATAAAACCTTTGATGCGATCATCTGCGAGTGCGCCTTTTGCACTTTTCCCAGTAAGCCGGTTGCAGCGCGGGAGTTTGTTCGCGTGCTCAAACCGTCAGGACTGCTGGGCCTTAGCGACCTGACAAAAACAGAAGAAGCAATTCCCGAATTGGAGGGTCTGCTCTCCTGGATCGCCTGCATCGGCGACGCCCGGCCCACACGTCGCTACTCTGAAATTCTGGCCCTTGCCGGCTTTCAAGCCGTAACAGTGGAAGATCACCGTGACGCGCTCGTTTCCATGGTGCGAGAAATTCAGGGCAAGCTCTTCGGCGCGGAAATCGCTGTCGCCCTCAAGAAACTCCATCTGCCCGGTGTGGACTTTGGCGTCGCCAAACAATTTGCCCAAACGGCACTCCAGGCCACGCAAAACGGAAAACTCGGCTACGCCGTCATTGTTTCAAGAAAATGATTTGATTTCGAACTGATCATTCAGGCCAGTGCAACCGTAGAGATTCATCCTCATGCCTGTCAGAGGTCTTTTCATCCCTGCACTAGTGACTCAATGATGGGACAGGTTCCTCGTTTCTGTTTGAGCTCGCACTGGCGGATCATTTGTCTCAAGGCGTCGTGGATGGATTCGAGGTCTGCGATCTTGTCTTCCACGAGATGCAGTTTAGCGAGCGCGAGGTCGTGGGTAATGCTGCAGGTTTGGGGACCGTCGAGCTTGAGCAGGCCGGCTATGTCGTTCAAACTGAAGCCGAGCGTTTGCGCACGCTTGATAAAGCGGACGCTCCTGGCATCCTCAGCCGTGTATTCCCGGTATCCCGACAAAGGGCGATCTGGCTCCTGCAACAGCCCTGAACGCTGGTAAAAGCGGATGGTTTCTACACCCACTTCGGCGGCCTCGGCCAATTTTCCGATGGTCATTCGTGATTTCATGCTTGACTCCGTACCTATGTACGGAGAGTACTCTGAATTCGGAGAGAAAGAAAACAAGACGCATGGCATCTGAACACGGGACATCTGAGAAATCGAAGTCCGGGATATTGACGCTGGGAGGTCTGGCGGCCATTCTCGCCTCGACCTGCTGCCTGGGGCCGCTGGTGCTGATTGCCCTCGGCTTCAGCGGCGCTTGGATCGGGAATTTGACTGTTCTCGAACCCTATCGACCACTGTTCATCGCCGCAGCGTTGGTTGCGTTGTATTTTGCTTGGCGGCGTATCTATCGTCCGGCGGAGAAGTGCCTGCCCGGCGAAGTCTGCGCGCTGCCGCAGACAAAACGGCTATATAAGATTCTGTTCTGGGTCGTCGCCGGACTGGTGTTGATCGCGCTTGCGTTTCCTTACGTTGCACCGTTGTTTTACTGAGAAGGGGAGAAGTTGATGAAGAAGAGAGTCTGGTTTGTCATTTGTATGCTGGCCGCACCCATTTCGGCCTTCGCGGCTACACGTACCGTCACCCTCAACGTACCCAGCATGACCTGCCCGGTTTGCCCCATCACTGTACGCAAGGCGCTGCGAGAGGTTCCAGGAGTCGAAAAAGTGGATGTGAGCTACGCGAAGAGAGAAGCCACTGTCACCTATGACGATGCCAGGACCAACGTCGCTGCTTTGACGAAAGCGACTGCGGATGCGGGATATCCATCGAAACCGGAAGGAAAGGCAAAGTAGATGTCGTCACAATGCTGCCAGTCTCCGTTTGGAGTCATGCCGGAGAAAGATGCGTGCTGCTCCGTTCCGCAAGCAAAGCCTCACAAGGTTGCCATCATCGGCAGCGGCGGAGCCGCCTTTGCCGCTGCGATTCGCCTGCAGGAAGGTGGCGCGGACGTGACCATGATCGAACGCGGCACAACCGGAGGCACATGCGTCAATATCGGCTGCGTGCCCTCGAAGATCCTGATCAGCGCCGCTCATGTGGCGCATGTCCGAGCCACCAGTCCATTTGATGGCGGCATTTCTGCCATGCCACCCAGTGTCGATCGGGCTGTGTTGCAGGCCCAGCAGCAGGCGCGAGTGGAAGAGCTGCGCAAGGCGAAGTACGAGTCGATCATCGAGAACAGCGCAAATATCCGCCTGGTTCATGGAGAAGCTCGATTCAAGAACGACCGCACATTGCTCGTGAAAGGAGCCGACGGGCGGGAACAAACCATCAGCTTTGACCGGGCATTGATTGCTACCGGGGCGTCTCCCGCCATTCCACCAGTCGTCGGGTTGAGCAGCACTCCGTATTGGACTTCGACCGAGGCCCTTGCCGCACAGGAACTGCCAGAACATTTGATCGTGTATGGCGGCTCCTATGTTGCGCTGGAGTTGTCGCAGGCCTTTTTGCGGCTTGGCAGCCGGGTCACCCTGATCGTGCGCTCCAGAATTCTTTCGCACAGCGATCCTGTAATTGGCGATGCAATCCAGCAAGTCCTGACCGACGAAGGCATGCGCATCGTCGCTGGCAACGAGATCAAGCGAGTCCAACACGAAGGCGGCCAGTTTACGGTGGAAGTCGGCGGCGAGCGCATCGTTGGCGATCGTCTGCTGATTGCGACAGGCCGAAAGCCTAATACCGCGAACCTTGATCTTAAGCATGCCGGCGTGTTGACAAATGAATACGACGCAATCCCCGTGGATGAGTTTCTGCGCACTTCCAACCCGAATATTTACGCGGCGGGCGACTGCACCACCAACCCGGAGTATGTGTATGTGGCCGCTGCGGCTGGGACACGTGCCGCCGTGAATATGCTTGGCGGAAGCGAGTCGCTGGATTTATCGGTGGTTCCAGGCGTCGTCTTCACAGACCCCCAGATTGCAACGGTAGGCTTGGACGAATCGGCTGCGCGCGAAAAGGGATTTCGCTTGGACACTCGCACTCTCTCACTGGAGAATGTTCCCAGAGCGCTCGCCAACTTCGATACGCGCGGGTTCATCAAGCTGGTCGCGGAGGGAGGAAGCGGCAGACTTCTTGGCGTGCAAGCCGTTGCCTCGCAAGCCGGAGAGTTGATCCAGACAGCAGCGCTCGCCATTCGAGCGCAAATGACAGTCCATGAGCTTGCAAATCAACTATTCCCGTACCTCACCATGGTGGAAGGACTCAAACTGACCGCCCAGACCTTCACCAAAGATGTGACTCAGCTTTCCTGTTGTGCCGGTTAACTGCGGGGTTCGTTCCTAGAGCTGAGAAAGGAATTTACTCCATTAATCATCAAACCTAAGGTCTAAGGTGCTTCCGCAAACTGCACCATCTCTCGGATATTTTGGCATCAAGTGACCATCGTTGAACCGCGTTCGTCGCGTAGGCTGAGCATCTCGAAGAGCAGTTCGGCGCCAGTCTTGGACAGCGGCACGAAGCCCAGCTCATCGACGATCAGCAGTTCGTAGCTGGCGATCTGCTTCTGGAAGCGGAGCAGCTTCTTCTCGTCGCGAGCTTCGATCAGTTCACTGACCAGAGAAGCGGCAGTCGTAAAGCGCACGCGATGTCCGCGCTGACAGGCAGCCAGGCCCAGGGCCAGAGCGATATGGGTTTTACCCGTGCCGCTGTTGCCGAGCAGCAGCACGTTCTCACGCCGGGCAAGGAACTCCGATCGCGCCAGCTCCAGCACCAGGGTCTTGTTCAGCGCGGGGATGTCGAGGAAGTCAAAGTTGTCCATGGTCTTGACGACCGGGAACTTCGCTTGCCTGATGCGGCGTTCTGTTGCCCGGCGCTCGCGGTCCAGTAACTCCAGTTCAGTGATGCGCAGCAGGTAGTGTTGATAGTCCACCTGCTCAACTGCGCACTGCCGCGCCACCTTGTCGTACTCGCGCAGAATGGTGGGCAGCCGCAGTTCCTTGAGGTGATGTTCCAGCAGAAGCTGCGGCGTGTCGGCTGTGTGAGTCGCGGTGTTCGATGCGGAAGGCTCGGCGCCCCTCATGCGCATGCCTCCGCCAGCAGAGTCATGTAGTCGGCAGCCTGCGTGGTGCGCACCTGCGCCACGGGCAGATGCTGATAGCTATCCATATCCAGCCGAGGCGGCCTCCGTTCGATGCGGCACAACAGAAGATGGCGCACCGAGTCGAAGCTGATAGTCCCCAGAAGCAAGGCATCTTCGATGGCGTGAGTTACTTCCACAAGGGCGAAGGTCTCCATCAGGCGGAGCACCTGCACATGCTCGCGGCTACCGTGCTTCTTGAGTCTGGCTTCGAGAAGACGCCGCAGTTGCGCGAAGCACTCCGGCAACTGCCAGCCGGCCAGGGCGCGGCCTGGTCCAGTGCCCGCGTCTTCTGTTCCAGCAGGGCCCGGTAGTGCATCGGATCGAAGACCACCGTCTCACGTTCATAACCGAGACGCTTCGCTCCGGCAGTACTGGATGCGCACTTCCATCATGCGGAGGAAGCGTCCGATCCGCCTTTTCACTATGCGCCTCGCTGAACTGCTGGAATCGCTCCATTAGCTCGGCCGAAGCCCGAGCGCGGCTTTCGATTTCCTCTTCGATCTCGTCGAGGCGAAGATCCAGTTCGCCGTCAATCTCGAACAAAGATTGCCCTTGTGCTATCGATGCCACGATATCCTCCTTCTGAGAGAAATGCCCATGCCGTTTTGGGCCGCAACTGACGAGCGCACTCTACGGATTCTGCTCGACTGATTTTTGAGATTCAGAGTTCCAGACTTGTTCCCAGCACCAGGCAGGTAGTAGCCTGAAAATGGAATGTATCGACTGTTCACCGCCGCGTTCGTGCTCGCACTGCTGCTCAGTACGCAGATGGCGCTGAGTATGTGCGCCTTACGGTGTTGTTTGTGCCAAACAGACTCACCCGCTGGTAATGCGTCCATGTCGAAAATGAGCGGCATGGAGCGCTTTTGCAGGGTTCATACCCCTGGAACGAAGCTAGTCTCCATTCGGGGCAACTGCAGTTATCGAATCTGCACGCATAAAGATCCTGTGTTTTTGCCATTCCATCCGGATCAGCTTGCCGAGCAGGTTGCCAGCGCTTCTGTCCCCCAGTTCGAGCGCTCCGCCTATTTCGACTTTGACTCTGTGCTAAGCGGGCTCTCCCTGCACAAACTGCGATGTTTGCGCGCTCCAACACCTTCCAGACTTGAATCCTTCCTGAATATTCGCGTTTAGGCCGCGGTCCGAAACATTTCTGCCGTCGTTCGGATATGCATCCAGCTTGTCCTGACATCCTGACGTGTCGCTTCATTGGCGGTCGATAGTTGATGAATTGCGATCTATCCCACTGTGGCGCAGAACACCTGGCTCTTCGCCCTGCAGCTTTTGAGAGAACCTATGAGTAGAACCGAAAGTAGAGTCGGCCTGCGCCGATTCCCCATAAGCCGTCGCCGATTTGTACAGGGGTTCGCTTCAGGAGCTGCAGTTTCGCTGCTCGACCTGAAGACCGCACCTCTCGTTGCCGAGAGTGTCGCGACCAGTCAACCGGTCGAACTGTCCGGCAGCAACTTCGATCTAACCATCGATACCCTACCTGTCAACTTCACGGGCCGTCGAGCGATGACGACCGCCGTCAACGGTTCAGCGCCCGGCCCAACCCTACGCTGGCGTGAAGGCGACGTGGTGTCGATTCGCGTCACCAATCGAATGAAGGTGTTCACCTCAATTCATTGGCATGGAATTCGCCTCCCCGCGGATATGGACGGAGTTCCCGGGTTGAGTTACACCGGCATCGCCCCTGACGAGACGTTCGTCTATCGCTTCCCGGTTATGCAGAATGGAACGTACTGGTATCACAGCCACACTCGATTCCAGGAACAGACGGGCTTGCTTGGCGCGCTCATCATCGATCCGCGCGGCAAGGATCCGATCCCGTTCGACCGGGAATACGTCATTCTGCTCACCGATTGGACAGATACCAATCCGGAGATCATCTTCAGCAACCTGAAAGAAGACAGCGAATACTACAACTTCCATCGTCGGACGGCCGGCACGTTTTTCTCCGACGTTCGCAGGAAAGGTCTTCGGGCGACCGTTGCCGATCGCCTGATGTGGGGAAGAATGAACATGACCCCGACGGACATCTCCGACGTCTCGGGCTATACGTTTCTTCTCAACGGAAACCCGGCAAAGTCGAACTGGACCGCGCTGTTTCAGCCGGGCGAGCGGGTTCGGCTGCGCTTCATCAACGGGGCTTCCGACACCTTCTTCGATGTCCGAATTCCTGGCCTGCCGATGACGGTGGTTGCCGCAGACGGCAACGAAGTCGAACCCGTGACAGTTGACGAATTCCGCATGGGCGTTGCCGAAGTGTATGACGTGATCGTGCAGCCCCGGGAAGAAGCCGCCTACACCATCTTCGCGCAATCAGAAGACCGGACAGGCTTTGCCCGCGGCACTCTCGCTCCGAGAGCAGGCATGACGGGCGCGATACCGCCGATGGATCCCCGCCCCATGCGCACAATGACCGACATGGGCATGGCCGGAATGGCAGGAATGTCTGGCATGAATATGGCCGGAATTGATGGGATGACCAAGGCCGACATGGCAGGCATGGATATGGGGAATGCGGGCCATAATAATCCGCCCGCAACGCCGCCAGAACCTGCACAGAATGCTCTCATGCCCGAGATGTTCGGCATGGAAATGACGATGGGCCCGGGAACCACTCCATTTCCGCAACCCTGGACAGATACAGGACGAGCGATGCCGCCGCCGGGCGCTGGCGAGATACAGGAATTGGTGCCGTCCAACCCTGTGCATCTCCATCTTGGGCCGCAGGTGGACATGGTCTCCATGCACGTGACAGAGCGGCTCAACGAGCCGGGCGACGGATTGGCCGGGAACGGACGGCGCGTGCTGACGTACGCCGACCTTCGCGCACGTTACCGAGGCGTGGACGGCCGCCCGCCGGTGGTGGAAATCGAGCTGCACCTGACCGGCAACATGGAGCGTTTTATCTGGGGATTCAACGGCGAGAAATTTTCGGACGCGAATCCTATCGAGTTGAAGCTCGGGGACCGGGTCCGCTTCGTGCTGATCAACGACACCATGATGGAACATCCCATCCACCTGCATGGCTTCTGGAGCGAGCTGGAGAACGGACATGGAGAGTTCAACCCCTACAAACACACGGTGATCGTCAAGCCATCCGAGAGGGTCAGTTACCTGGTCAGCGCAGACACGCGGGGACGTTGGGCCTATCACTGCCATTTGCTCTATCACATGGAAGCCGGCATGTTCCGAACGGTGGTGGTGTCATGATGCGGAAACCCCACTGTTCTTTCTGCCGCAATGCCCAAAGGCCGCTTTTCATCGCCGTCCTTCTTTGTCTTATGCAGTTCGCTGCAAATGCGCAGATGTCGAATGACAATCCCGGGAAACGGGCGTCTGCAAGTCGAATGGGGCCACCGGTGAAGGACAACGGCGTTTTTGCGCACGTTCTTTTCGACCAGATGGAGGGCCGCACAAGCGGCTCCAACAATGAATTTCGGTGGGACGGAGAGGGCTGGGTTGGAACAGATATGAACCGCCTCTGGCTGAAATCCGAAGGGTTCGCAGAAAACGGCGCCGTTCGCGACGGAATACAGGAGGCGCTTTACGACCGTCCTATCCCCCGCATGCGATATTTCGACGTGCAGGCGGGCATAAGAGAAGACCTCGATTCCGGACCACGGCGAACCTGGGGAGCGGTGGGGATTGAAGGCTTGGCGCCCCAATTCTTCGAATTTGAGCCGACATTTTACTTTCGCGGCGGAGGGAACTTGGCAGGCCGCATCAATGGCTTGTACGACCTGCTGATCACACAGCGTCTTGTTGCCCAACCTCAGGTCGAGCTGAATTTCTACAACAAAGATGATCGCAATCGAGGCATTGGTTCCGGCTTGTCGGAGATCGATACCGGTCTCCGGCTGCGATATGAGTTCAGCAGGAAATTCGCGCCGTACATCGGTTTTGCCTACAACGGGAAATTCGGCAATACAGCGGACTATGCCCGGCAGTCGGGAGAGACCGCGCACGATTCGAGTTTCGTATTTGGACTTCGTGTCTGGTACTGAGGAAAGGTCATGTCTTTTCCACAGCAGGTCGCGATCTTCGGCGCTTTCACCCATCATTCAGCCGTCCGCACGCTGTGCGCACGGTTGGAACGTTGCTGGTGAGCGCGCTATTGGTGGCTGAATCCATTGGCTTGGAAATCAAATGAGAATCGAGTCTTCCCATGCACAAATTCCTCTTCGGTTTCTTTGCCGGAGTTCTTGCTGTTCTCCTGAGCGGATTTCTCTGGATTCGTCTTGGTTTCGCGAACCCGCGGGCCGACATTCCGGAGAGCATCCTTGAGAGGCGACTCGCGATGCCGTCTCTGGACGCTGCCCTTGACCGGAGAGCGCCGGAGACCAGAAATCCACTTCAACCAACCGATGCCACCCTGGTTGCGGGGATGAACATCTATCAGTCCAACTGCGCCAGTTGCCATGGAGATATGCAACGGCCGAAGGGCATGTTCGCAGGCGCGCTTTATCCTCGCTCGCCTCTGTTCGTACAGGACGCGCCCGACATGCCTGAAAACCAGAACTTCTACATTATCGAGCATGGGGTGCGCCTCAGCGGGATGCCTGCGTGGAAGCAGATCCTTAGCGATCAGCAGATGTGGCAGGTCACGACCTTTCTGAGCCGCATGGACAAGCTGCCACCGGAAGTCCTTGCACAGTGGCGAACGGTGGCCAGTACCGGCGAGACGGCAACACCTGCCAAGTAGCTGCACCGATGAGGCGAGCGGAAAAATGAAAATGGGCGCAACCGGGCGCGTCGAAATTCGCGGTTTGAATCTCGCTTGAGTCACTGCCTGAGTCATCATGAGAAAGTTCTGCGGCACTCCGCCCGAGTCGACGACCGGGCGGTCACCGCGGGCAGCCTTCTATCCGCGAATGTGACGCAATGAAGGGTAAAAGGCGCAGTTCTGGCCGCAGTCTGACCATTGGCCAGGAACCTTCAAGTCTCCATCTACGCAGAGCTGGGCTCACGAGCGCATTGCTCAAGAACTCGCCTCATTCTCACTTCGATATCATGCAGCATCATCGAGATCGCAATGGGTCCATGAGCGGAAAGCCTGCCGGTCCAGTTGTCGATGGCTATCACGGTAGAACCCCCATTCTCTCTCACTACGATATTGAAGGGCATCAACAGTCCAGTTTCATTCTCAGTCAACACAGCGCGCCACGCTTCAAACTGACTCCAGACGACAAGGACGGTATATTTTTTGCAACCCACTCCAATGCCCTTCCGAAAGGCGAGGTGGAATGGCACCTCGCGGACAATTTCGATATTTTCTGTTTGAAGCGCGGATCGCAGACTGACCAACGCTTCGTCGAATGTGCGATGCATGACGGCGGAGAGCGATTGCGTATGTGTGGCGACGGTCATAATGTCTCCGTTTAGATTCCCTTGCCAAATGCGGAGTCTGTTCGATTTACATTGCAAGATCCAGTTCCCGCGCAATCAGTTCGTGTTCTGCGTGCCATTTGTTGGCGGCCTTCCTGACTGCGTAAACATCCCAGGAAAGTTCCATAGACCACGGCCCTGGCCGAGCGGCCGACAAGTCGCGACCGATTTGAGAACTGCCGGAATACAACTTCGCCTGCAAGCGATCTAGCCTTTGAAGGTGCCTTTCAAGGTTTCGATCATGTATTTTGGCAAGATTCTTGTGAAGTTCCCCGTGAGATGTCGTCAGCGCGATGATTGCCGCAGTGAGAGTTTGCTCGCGCTCAGCAAAGACAAGCAGATCGTGATGGCTGTAATCAATGTGACCGCGCCCCCAAGGGCGACCTACCCTGCTCATCTGATCGACAATGTTTTGAACCTGTTTCGTCTCTGCCATACACTTCGCGAGGTCTGTGCGCTGATCGCTTGTGACTTGAATCAGGTTTACATGGCGCGAACCGATACCGGGTAAATGGTGCACAAGGAGGTGCGTCCAATCGGGCCCGGCCTGGGCGTAGACCAGCGGCGTGGCGCTAAACAGCACAAATAAGCGCATTATTTTCATTAGGTGTTTCATAACGCCCTCTCCATCTGACCGCGGGTTCCTTTGGAGCAACAGGTCGCATCGCGATCCCTATGGTTCTTTGGAGATCAATGAGCCTGTGGGTTCAATCGGCTCTCTTCCTGAGGAGAGGGGCGTCCGTACTTGTCCCGGTACCACTGCTCGAACCAGGTATTGACCGGACTCTGCTTCTTCTCGTTACTGGCAGTGAAGCCCTTGGCAAATTTAGGCGCCGGTGCGTTTGCTTCGGCAAGTGGGGAGGGTCGTCCAAATTTGTCGCGATACCAGTTTTCAAACCATGTGTTGGCCGGCACCGATGCAGTGCCTGTAGTTGCGGCCGAAGGAGCCGGCTCAGCGTTCGGTGTCGGGTTCAGTTGCATGGTCTCTGCGGGTAATGGGCGGCCGAACTTTGCGCGATACCATTGTTCGAGCCACGGGCTGTAGGTTTGGGCAAACATCGGGGTACTGGCACCGATTGCGACGATACCGATGATGAGGGCTTTGAATAATGGGTGTCTCATGGTTCATCTCCAGATATGCGATGACATCGCCCTCTTTCAGTGCATCCGGGACGCCAAGCATGGAGAATGACGCTTGGCCGTCTTATCTGTCTCATTTCACGGATAGTTGAGCGTCTGGACCCCGAAAGGAAGATACGCGACTCTTGACCGGCATCGCCTCGGATGGGGCAACGGGTGCCGGAAAAGGTCCAGTTTTGCTAAGCGAGAATAGCGGACCGAATGGAGCGGAATCGACGCCGTGACGCGGTGACGAATCTCCGCGAATGCAGCGCGCCGGTTCTATGTTGCCGGACGCAATCAGACTCGATCATGATGTTACTGCGAGCTTTCGGGAACTGGAGATTGAAGAGCGAACTTCTCCATCCGGTAGATGAGGGTCTTCCGGCTGATGTTGAGGTATCTTGCTGCCTGGCTCTGATTCCAGGAGTGTCTTTCGAGAGCCTGAAGCAAAATCTCCTTCTCAACCTGTTCGAGGTCGATACCCTCTTCCGGAAGTTTGAGGCTGATGTTGGCGATTCGGGGCGAAGTGATGCGAATTTCAGGGGGCAGTTCGTCGGCGCCGATTTTCTCGCTCTTCGCAAGGACCAAGACTCGTTCGATCACGTTCTGCAGTTCACGGACATTGCCGGGCCAGTTGTATTGCGCCAGCTTCTCCAGCGCGTCCTCTGTGAGGGACAAGCCCGGGATCGCATACCGGTCAGATAACTGCTTCGCGAAGTGCTGCGCGAGCAAGGGTATATCTTCCCGCCGCTCGCGCAGCGGCGGCACTTCGATGGTCACGACACTCAGCCGGTAGTAAAGATCTTCTCGAAACTGACCGTCCTCGACAAGGGTCTTCAGGTTCCGATTCGTGGCGGCGAGGATGCGCACGTTCACCTTGATTGAGTGCGCATTGCCAATTTTGTCGATCTCCCGCTCCTGGATGACCCGCAACAGCTTCACCTGGAGGGGAAGCGTGAGTTCGCCAACCTCGTCCAGAAAAATCGTACCCTCGTTGGCAGCCTCAAACTTGCCAGTCCGATCCGCGATGGCGCCGGTGAAGGAACCTTTGCGGTGGCCAAATAACTCTGACTCCGCAAGACTCTCCGGGAGGGCTCCGCAATTCACGGTCACAAAAGGCTTGTCCGCTCGAAGGCTATTTTGGTGGATGGCTTTCGCGAGCAATTCTTTGCCTGTTCCTGACTCGCCTGTCAAAAGCACGGTGGAATCGCGCCTGGCGACCTGCGCTGCGATTTCGAGAATGCCGCGCATACGGCGAGATTGCGCGAGGATGCTCTCAAAACGGAAACTGTCGCCGGCGAAGTCGCGGAGGCGCCGGTTTTCATCCACTAACTCCTTTTGCTGGAGGGCCCGGCCCACGCTGAGTTTAACCTCATCGGGCTTGAGAGGCTTGAGGATGTAGTCGGCTGCGCCAAGTTTCATGGCCTCTACCGCATCGTCCACGGTAGCAAACGCTGTAATCAGAATGAAGGGGATATCCGGGTTATCGCCCTTAATCCGTACCAGCAAATCGAGGCCGCTCATGCCCGGCATGCGCACATCGGTGATTACCAGAGCGGGAGAGTGCTGCTCAAACGCACGCAGCCCTGCCATGCCGTCGTCGGCAGTGACCGTGCGGTAACCGTCTTCCTGAAGCCAGAACTCAACCAAGCGGCGCTGGCTAGGATCGTCGTCGACAATCAGAATCGTCGGTTTCGTCATTCGAGAACCTTCACATTCGGGCTCGCATCTGGCGTGGCGACTCCCAGAGGCAGGGTGATGGTGAATGTGGCACCGCGGTCGGGATTATTGCAGACTGAGAGCGCCCCTCCATGGGCATGCACAATCTGATGAGCAATTGAGAGGCCAAGTCCCGTGCCCGTGGGGCGGGTCGTAAAGAAGGGATCGAAGATGCGTTCGATATTCTCGGGAGCAATTCCCGGTCCCTGGTCCATAACCTCCAGAAGGATGGAATCATTTGCCTGACGCGAGCGCAGGAGAATCTGGCCGCCGTCCGGCATGGCCTGAACTGCATTCAGCACAAGGTTGAGCAGAACCTGCCTGATCTGCTCTGAGTCAATTGCAATCGGCTTCGTCTCCAATCCTTCGACAACTATCTCGACCAGGGCCAGCTTGGCCGTCTCGGCTGCCAGGCTGGCAATCGAGTTCAGCAGTATGGCAGGATTGGTGAGGATGCGCTGGGGCGGCTGGGGCCGGGCGAAGTCCAGGAATTGCGTGAGAAGCGATTTGAGGCGGCCGACCTCTTTGCCGGCCATCTCCGCGAATTCCTGGCGGGTCTCCGACGGCAGTTCCGGACGCTGCAGGATCTGGACAGCACCCTCCAGCGCTCCCAGAGGATTGCGAATCTCATGAGCCAAGCCTGCGGACAGCTCTCCGAGCGCCGAGAGGCGGTCGGCGTGGCGAACCTGCTCGACGGAAGCCTGAAGTTGTGCGTAGGTCTCGCTCAATTTGACAGCGGTTTCCTGAATCTTTTGCTTCTGCCTGCGTTCCATGTCGGCAAGTACGCCGATCAAGGGGGCTATGACAAAGAACATGCCGATTTCGACGTACTGCGCAATGCTGTACTCCTCGTTCGATCCCCACGCCATGACGATATGAGGGAGGTAGAAAAGGCCCGCGATCGCTGCACCGAGAAGGCCGCCGCGCCACCCAAACCACAAGGCCATCAGCAGAATAGGTATGTAGTAAGCGCGTTGCAGGAGCGGGTGCAGAATGACGTGGCTTGTCGGGGTGAGATAGTGCAGCAGGGACACCACCACGATGGCGCAGATGAGGACGACCGCGCGCAAACGTCGCTGACCACTGGCATTCACAAGCGCACTCCTCCTGAACCTATCTTCGCCTATCGGGCCGACGATTTGGGTCCTGCGTTTCAACATCTCACATCGGCTCATCCCGGAGCCAGTGAGTTATGACAACGATTGCGGCCGTTGCTGAACCCGCCTTTGAGCGCGCCTTGTCCTGAAGACGGCCGGGTAAGCGCAATGGTGGATTGCCTTGAATGCTCCAACCTCTGCCCGAAATGAGGCAACGCGGCTAAAACCGCTCGGAGAAAGTGAGCGTGCAATGCCCGGTAAGGGTTCATTTCTGAAGTCATTTACTGGATTTGAGGGAATGGCAAACGAGATGCTTCTAGTGTGGCGCATGGCGCACACGACTACACTGTCCGCTTTCCACCTGCTGGTGAGAAACCATCCTATAAGCGGCAGCAGGACCGGACGGCCAACTAAGCCGGGGCCAAGCCGTCGTGCGCAGCGGATGTCGCGGGCTGTGTCGCGGGAAACGATGGCACCACGTACTCAACCGACCTTGATGTGGCGGCTCGTCCAGCTTCCAGAGCATGATCCGCACATCCTGAGATTTTTTCCCGCCACCGGGCTGGGCAAGCTGGAGCCGTCCTCGCGGCCTTCGATGCCTAAGCCCGAAGGGCGTGGAGGGGCGGGTGACCTACATCACAGACGATCGGTGACAACGCTCGGAATCATGGGGTCACACAGATGAGACGATTCGCCAAATTCGTCGCAGTTTTGCTCGTAGTGCTCACGGCGATGCCCGCGCTGGCCATAGCGCCTTGCGGCCAGGCGATGCACTCCATGAAGTGCTGCGGTTCCGATTGCCCGATGATGGCGAAGTCAACGAGCACGAAACTCACCGGCAGGACCGGTCCGGAAATCACCAGGCCTCTTTGCAGCGGTCCATCCTCTCATCAAGCAACATTGCTTGCCGTACAAAAGACGACGGAGAGTAGCGGGGAGTTGACTGTGTTCCACAATTCCTCTGCCGGCTCGTTCATTCCCGTCGCAGAAACGCGTGGGCTGCTCGCAACACCGAAGGATCCGCCCCTCTGTCCGGCTTCCCGCACCGCACTCTGCTCCTTTCTGATCTAGCCCTTCCCTTTTTCCGGCGGGAGCACTCGGATTGTTATTCCGAGATTCCAGCTTCTTTTGCCTGAGCCGCAGTGCTCGCACTCAGACAGCCACGTCATCATGCCCGCCCAGCGGGCGAAGAGCACCCGAATACGGAGATTCTGCTTATGTTTTCTCGAGTTTGGACACGATGCAAGAGCGTCATCCTCCTGTCGGCAATCACCATAACTCTCAGCGGGATCCGGATGTCCGCGCAGGCAGCACGGCAGCCTGTATCGCCGCCGGGGCATCCTGTGGCGCCCTCGCTCCATTGGGAAAGTTCCGCACGCATGCATCGAGCCGCCTTCACTCCCAACAACCATGGGACTCTTGTGATTGACGGGAACGGAGTGGAGTTCCGGGGGGAGAACAAACGCAGCCAGCGCTGGGCCTTCAGTGAGATCCAGACCTCCTTTATTGCTCCTCATCGCCTAACGCTCAAAACCTATCTCAATCGCAGCCTGCATCGGCCTGGCGAGCGCACGTATCGGTTGAGCCTGGCGCAGGCCATGCCCCCGGTCGTAGCGGCTCAGCTTGCAGGATCTGTCGCGCGGCCTTCGCAGAATGCGGACCCAGATCCGGATGCTCCGGCCATCGCCACGATTCCGGCCCGTCATCGTGCGATCGCCTCCGGCACGAACGGCGTGTTGCGCATCCGGCAAGATGGGATCGATTACGTGACCTCTTCGAAAGACGACAGCCGGAGCTGGCGTTGGGCCGATCTGCAGACTCTGTCGAATCCAGACGCGTATCACCTGTTTGTTTTCGGATACCGCGATACCTATACCTTCGACCTTAAGGCGCCGGTCTCCGGCAAGCTGCTCGACTGGGCGTCCGACGAGATCTTCGCGCACAGCGAATCAGTGAACGGATCGGCGGCCGCCACATCGCGCGAAACTGAGCCCGCCGCGGCGGGAGGCCGCAATGAATAGCCGCAGAGAATCATTCTCGTGGGTGCTGGCAGGCGCAATGGTACTGAGCGCCGTGTCAGCCGGAGCGCAGGCGCCTCCGAACGGCTCTGGGACTGTGGACGCTCCTGTTGCCAATTCAAACGTCTTTGCGCCATCTGTGCCGGCCGGCCTTCCATCCAGGCCGACGGCTAAAGACGCCACACTGATAGGCCAGGAGATTACGCTCCAGCAGTTGGTGGCGATTGCGCTCGAACGAAATCCGGCGATCAAGAGTGCGGCAGAGCGCTTTCAGGCGCAGCGGGCCCACGCTCCGCAGGCCCGCTCGCTGCCCGACCCGATGGTTTCCGGCGGATGGATGGGCAATATCACGCCGTTCAGTGTCCAGCAGGGCGATCCGTCAAGTTACCGGGGACTAACCGTAAGTCAGGCATTTCCATTTCCCGGCAAACTGGGTTTGCGCGGCAAGATCGCCGACCGCGAGGCCGAAGCGGGACGGTGGGAGTACGAGCAAACAGAACGTCAAGTCGTAGCCGAAGTGAAGACGGCCTATTACGCGTACTTCTATGACAGTAAGGCGATCGAGATCACCAGGAAGAATAAAGATCTCCTCCAGAAACTCGAAAACATCGCCGAGGCGCGGTATCGCGTTGGCAAAGGCATTCAGCAGGACGTGCTCCGTGCGCAGGTCGAGGTAGCGCGAATCGACCAGAAGCTGATCGTGCTTGAGCAGGAAGAAGACACGG
>JAKAJO010000062.1 GCA_021813745.1 Acidobacteriota bacterium | reverse complement strand
CGCACCAGCCGCTCTGCCTCGGCCCTGCTCCGACGACGCCTCGTTGTACTCGTACCAATCTCACCCATGCTCCGAGTTCAACACGCGATCAGCTGCGAGAAAAGATGTGCTTGCCCGGACGGATACAAATCTTCTCCGGTAGTCAAGCTGATCGCCCCACGCTCATTTGGCGAGGTCAGCGAGATTCCGATTGGAGCCTGACGACAACATTGGATCGGCTCTTCCAGCGCCTACAAGTTCTGCCAGCGGATAGCAATTACCTTGAGAAGGTTTCCGCAAAACATTTAGAGTCCTTTCAACTCGCCGCTCGGGGGCGAAGGGGAGTAAACCCAGCGACTCTAAAGGAGCTTGAATGGTGGGCCCTTGGGCAGCATTTCGGACTCGGAACACCATTGCTTGATTGGACCCATTCTCCGTATGCGGCGGCTTACTTCGCGTTCGAGGATATCGATTCCCCAAAGGAGAGCGGGTTTCGAGCGGTATACGGTCTAGATGCAACAGCCGTTGTGCTCAAGAATGAAGAATTGGCAAATGCTGAAAGCCTGGAGACAGGGCGCGCTCCATTGATACAGATCGTTTATTCCCTTTCAAATGAGAACGCCCGCTTAGTTAGTCAGGGAGGCTTGTTTACTCGTGCCCCGATTGGTGTGTCTGTCGAAACTTGGGTGTCGCAGTCTTTTGAAGGGACCAACTTTCCAGTCCTCATAAAGATCCTTGTTCCCGACGCCGATCGTGTGCAGTGCTTGAGGGGACTAGATCGCATGAATATCAACCATGCTTCGTTGTTTCCGGATTTGGCGGGTGCATCTCGCGCTACAAATTTAAAGCTCGAGATTTACCCAAAGTATTTGGAAGAAGAATCGAGGTTTTGATGCCAAGTTACGTGCCTATCCTGAAAGGTAAAGAGGGAGAGTTTGCTGCGCTGGAGGCCCTTACGGAGGAAATCGGAGCGCAAATTACCCCGTTAATCGAGATTCCAGCGATCCCATTCAATTTCTCCACAGGGAAGAAAGCCAAAACGCTGGACGAGCATTTAAGAACCCTGCCTGATCGATTGCAGAGATGCTGGGGCGATCGGCCGTTCTATATTGAGACGCCGTATTTCGGTGAAGATGAGCAAGTCGAAGATGACCGTTGCGCCTTGGAGGTGCTGCTGCATAATTTTGCGACATCGCATCTATCGCCCATTCCGGTGCTTTCAACCAGTAGTTCACTAGAATGTCGCACTGCGGTGCGTGCCTTCCTGGCCACAGGCGCAAGCGCGTGCATCAGATTATCGCTCGATGATTTCTCGGAAGACATCGACACTGCAGATGAGGTGACCAGACTCCTCAACGATATTGGTAAGGAATCTGCGACAGGGCTTGATCTTATAGTTGATTTTGGTGCACTCGCTACTGAGGCACCGACTTCGCTGCTTTTGGCCCGTTCGGTCCTATCAATGATTCCAACACTACGCGCTTGGAACACGATCATTTTTGCTGCTGCCTCGTTTCCGGAGGACCTCAGTGGTGTGAATTCCGCGAGCGTGGATACTTTGCCGAGGCGGGAATGGCTTTTATGGAAAGCGCTCCAGCGAAAACCAGGACTACTACCCCCTAATCTCATTTTCAGCGATTATGCGATTTCGCATCCGATACCTCGCGAGTTGGACCCTCGGATTATGCGAATGAGCGCCAACATCAGGTACACAACTGTTGAACACTGGCTGATTATGAAGGGCCGTAATGTTACTCAGTATGGCTTTGAACAGTATTTTGAACTGTGCAGACGCTTGATCGAAAGACCTGAATACACGGGGCGGGAGTTTTCCTGGGCCGATGAGTTTATTTGGAAATGCGCCCATCATGAAGCGGGCCCCGGGAACGCTACAACCTGGAGAAAAGTGGGGGTAAATCACCACATCACATTTGTGGTGCGCCAACTCGCCAATTCGCTCTAGCCTTCAGTTTTTGGCGAACGACCTCCTGGAGATCAGATACTTCCAGAACTGCGGCTAGATGAGACCAAATCAAACGCTTTGATTTGCTCCGATAGCCATCCACGAGGCCTTTTTCCTCCAGTATTTGAAGAGCTTCATCTCTCCACAAAAGCTGGACCAACGCCGAAGGTTGAATGTTTTTGTTTCGTTTGGGCCGACGCTGGACATGGAGCTTTACCGTTTTGCCGCAGAGGCGGGCCACCTGGATTCCCCACCACGGCGGAACGATTTGCTTCACCTTTGGTAAGTGAGAGACGCTCGTCACAACGGTCACAAAATCGAAGACCCGGCTGTAGGTATTGGATTGGCCTGGAAGTCTATAAAGCGTGTCCCGTTCGCTCTTAATCTCAAAGCCAGATAGCGATCCATTAACGACTGCAATGTCGACTCTCGATTCTCCTTGACAAAGGCCAAGCTCTTCGACGACTCGCGTATCTGGTTCTTCAGAATGAAGCGCCTTCATATTAACCAGAAGAGCCCGACGGATATCCAGATCTCTCACGACTCCGCCCCCTCTCCGTGTCGAACTACATCCGCAACAAGTAGTTTGACTCCCTCTTGAGACAATCGCAAGTGCATTCAGCGGGCTGCACCAGGCTGATATAGGTTTGCCCGATGAGTTTCATTTGCTCATTCGTCGTCCGATTTTGAACAATACGATATTGTGCGTATGCTTGCCGTCTCATGAGGCTTGTGTGTTTCCATAAGCATCTCAGGCTCTTAAGGCTGGCTGTACCACGTTGACCGGCCTCCGCCGTAGCGCGCCAGGAGGCCCTTTTCAACGAGCGACGTAAAGGTAGCTTTGAGCGTGTTTGGGCTGGCTCCCGCCTCCCGTACCATGTCGCGGCTCGTAACGCGGCCGTGATCGCGCGCGTAATCCAGAATCTTGATTGCCAACTCCGGTAATGCCGTCAGCGCATTCTTTTCGCGCTCCACCTTTACGGCCAGGCGACGCTTTTGCTGCTGCAAGGCGCGCAGGAAAAACACGAGCCACGGTTGCCAGTTCGGCGCTTCGCTACGGATGGTGCCTTGCGTTTGCCGCAGGCCAAGGTAGTAGCCTTCCTTGCTGTTTTCAATCACGCCTTCTAGCGAGGAGTACGGCACATAGGCATAGCCCGCCTGCAACAGCAGTAGTGTGGTCAACACGCGACTGAGTCGTCCATTGCCATCCTGAAAGGGATGGATCTCCAAAAATGTGACCACAAAGACGGCGATTATCAGCAAAGGGTGAAGGCGCTTGAGTTCGCTGGCCTCCTTCAGCCACGCAACCAGTTCCTGCATCCGACGCGGCGTATCGAAGGGGGACGCCGTCTCAAAGACGACGCCGATCATGTTGCCGTCTGGATCGAATGCCCCCACGTCATTGCGCACGGACTTGTATTCGCCTCGGTGCCGTTCATCCTTCTCGCTGTAGCGCAGCAGATCGCGGTGAAGCTGCTTGATGTGGTTCTCGGTAATCGGAATCTCAGCCCAGGCGTTGAAGACTGTTTCCATCACCTCGGCGTAGCCGGCCACTTCCTGTTCATCGCGGCTGGAGAACCGCTTGATCTCCAGGTTGGAGAGCAGCCGTTCGACCTCGCGGTCGGTCAACTGGCTGCCCTCGATGCGCGTGGACGAGCCGATGCTTTCGATGGTGGCGATCCGCCGCAATGCCTTCAGCCGTTCGGGCGCAAGCGTTCCCAGGGCGCGCCACGCTCCCTTGAACTCGTCAATCTCGGCAATCAGAGCCAGCAGCTCCGGTGTGATTTGGATGGTCTCGGTGTTCATGATGCCTGAATATCTACCGGATTATACCCGAATAAAGACCTGAAAATGCACCTGAATAAACCAGAATAGGGCGGCGTTGCCATCGCGCGTCGGTCATTCCCTTTTGTACGATCCATGAACAACGAAAGGATATGCGTATATTGTTTCGCTGTGGTGCTCAAACCGAGTGGACAACCGCATTCCCGAGCAGGAATAATCGTGATTCTGTCGGCTCAATGCGGGATAATATTCCCGTTCGGTAACACTGCCAACACAATGCTCACTTCCCATCAAATCGGCACCCTGGTCCGAGAAAGCCGAAAGTCCATGAACGTTACGCAGAAGGATCTCGCGCTGACCTGTGGAACCGGCCTTCGGTTCATCATTGATCTCGAAAAGGGCAAGGAAACCTGCCAGATCGGCAAGGTACTGACGGTCCTACAGACTTTGGGCGTCAAGGTCACCCTGACGCCGCCAACGGCCAGCAGCGCGGATAGCTGAGCGGGACATATCCCGTTTCTTTCTGTCAGCGTGCAGGCGCAGCGGTTTACGCTGGTTGCAGCGAGTTTCACCCGCAAATTCCAATCTTTACCCGGCTATACGACCCGAAAGACATCTCTCTCATGCTTTGGATTGCACCGACAGAAAATGGCAACGGCACGAATACCTTGGAAAAGCGGCTCTGGGATGCCGCCGATCAGTTCCGCGCCAACTCCGGCCTGAAGGCAGGCCAATACTCCCAGCCCGTACTTGGGCTCATCTTCTTGCGCTTTGCCGAGGCTCGCTTTGCCGCACAGCGGGCAAAGCTGGAGAAGGCCTCCGTATCGTCCCGTCGCGGTTCTCGCGTGGACGACCCCGGCGCCTACCACGCTGACGGCGTTCTCTACCTCACCCCCGCCGCGCGGTACCAGCATCTGCTCACGCTGCCCGAGTCTGCCAGCGTTGGCAAGGCGGTCAACACCGCCATGAGCGAGATCGAGACCATTAACCCGCAGCTTGCCGGCGTCCTGCCCCGCAGCTACAACCTCTTTACCAGCAAACTGCTCAAGGAACTACTCAAGACGATCTCCGAGATCCCGGCCACGCTCGATTACGACGCCTTTGGCCGCATCTATGAATACTTCCTGGGTGAGTTCGCACGCACGGAGGGCCAGGGTGGCGGCGAGTTCTACACTCCCTCGCCCATCGTCCGCCTGCTCACTGAGGTCATCGAGCCGTATCATGGGCGCATTCTCGATCCCGCCTGTGGCTCCGGCGGCATGTTCGTCTCTTCGGCGCGCTTCATCGCCGAGCACAAGCAGAACCCCACCTCCGAGCTTTCCATCCACGGCATCGAGAAGACCGACGAAACCGGCCGCCTCTGCCGCATGAACCTTGCCGTGCATGGTCTCGAAGGCGACATCCGTCACGGCGGCCAGATCAACAGCTACTACGACGATCCCCATCAGGCCACGGGCCGCTTTGACTTCGTGCTCGCCAACCCGCCGTTCAATGTGAACGCGGTCGATAAGGAGCGACTAAAGGACGTGGTGGGCGAAGGCAAGCGCTATCCTTTCAGCCTGCCCCGTACCGACAACGCCAATTACCTCTGGATTCAGCTCTTCTATTCGGCCCTCCATGAAACTGGCCGGGCGGGCTTCGTGATGGCCAACTCGGCTTCGGACGCGCGCAGCAGTGAGCAGGATATTCGCCAGAAGCTAATCGAGGCGGAAGCCGTGGACGTGATGGTAGCCGTGGGACCGAACATGTTCTACACCGTCACGCTGCCGTGCACGCTTTGGTTTCTGGATCGCGGCAAGGCCGGAACTAAGCGCGGCAAAACAGTGCTCTTTATCGATGCGCGACACATCTACCGGCAGATCGACCGCGCTCACCGCGAGTGGACTCCGGCGCAGATCGGCTTTATCGCGAACCTTGTCCGCCTCTATCGCGGCGAGGAGTTGGACTTCACGCTCGGCGACGGGGAGTCGGAGGCAAAGATCAAGGATATCTTCGGCAAGAAGCCGAAGTTCGCCGACGTACCTGGCCTCTGCAAGGCCGCGACGATCAAGGAGATTGAAGCACAGGGCTGGTCGCTCAATCCCGGCCGCTACGTGGGTGTGGCTCCCGGCGAAGCGGTTAGCGACGAAGACTTCAAGGAGCAACTTGAAACGCTGAACGAAGAACTGGAGACCCTCAACACCCAGGCTCGCGAACTCGAAGCCACCATCGCGCGCAATGTCGCCGAGATTCTGGAGGCGTGAGGATGGAGCTCAGCGAAATTTGCGAGTTGATTATCGACTGCGAGCACAAAACTGCTCCTCTTCAGGAAAGCGGCTATCCATCGATAAGGACACCAAACATCGGCCGTGGCTATTTCATCCTCGATGGTGTGAACCGGGTATCTGAAGAGACATACCAACTATGGACAAAACGCGCAGTGCCACAGGCGGGTGATCTCATCATGGCTCGCGAAGCTCCCGTTGGAAATGTTGCCATGATCCCAGAGGGGCTGCGTCCATGTCTTGGCCAAAGAACGCTTTTGATCCGCCCCGACCGGTCCCAGGTTGAGCCAGCGTATTTGAACTACCTGCTAAATGGGCCACAGATTCAATCGCTGATTCATGGGCAGACAAATGGAGCTACAGTTGCGCATTTAAACATGAAAGATGTTCGCTCGCTGCAATTGCCGGACTTGCCGCCGCGAAAGTTGCAATGCAGAATTGCTGAAGCGTTGTCAGCGTACGACGAATTGATCGAGAACAATCAGCGGCGGATTCGGATACTGGAGGAGATGGCGCGGAGCCTCTATCGCGAGTGGTTTGTCCACTTGCGCTTCCCCGGCCATGAGAATCACCCACGCGTCCCGTCCTCCCTCGGCGAGATCCCGCAGGGATGGGAAGTTAAGACGATCGGAGATGTTGCCGAAGAAATGCGTCGCGGGGTTCCAAAAGGAAGGCTTGATGTTTCGCAACCATTCGTCGGACTGGAACACATTCCACGCCGTTCTCTTGCGCTCGATGCCTGGGAGATAGCGAATGAGCTTGGTTCGAATAAGCTTGAATTCAAAAAGGGCGAAGTACTATTTGGAAAAATTCGTCCATATTTTCACAAAGTAAGTGTTGCCCCTTTTGATGGGTTGTGCTCCGCCGATACTATCGTGATCCGAGCAAGGAAACCTGAACATTACGCGATTGTTGTTGCATGTACTTCAAGCGACGCCTTTGTCGCGGAAGCAAGTGCAACAGCGAATGGCGCAAAAATGCCTCGTGCGAATTGGGAAGTATTGAAGAAATTCGCGGTGGTGATTCCGAACGGCGCGGTTGCAGATCGTTTTTCACAGCTCTTCGGCAACATCGTTGATCAACAGCAACTGCTAGTTTTTCAAATTCGGAACCTCCGCCGCACCCGCGATCTTCTTTTGCCTCGCTTGCTGTCCGGCCAGATTGAACTGGAGGTTGATTAGTCCATGCCGCACGCCTACACCGAAGACCAGCTTGTGGAGCAGCCCGCGATTGCGCTGTTTGCCGATCTTGGCTGGGCAACGGTGTCGGCCATGGAAGAGACCTTCGGGCCGGAAGGAACGCTGGGCCGCGAGACGCGAGGCGACGTGGTGCTGCTGCCGCGTCTGCGCACGGCCCTCGAAAAGCTGAATCCCGCGCAACCCTCCGAGGCCATCTCCGCTGCGATTGAGGGGCTAACGCGCGACCGCTCGGCGATGTTGGAGGCAGCGGCCAACCGCGAAGTTTATCTGCTGCTCAAAGACGGCGTGCTGGTCTCGATCCCCGACGTGGAGCAGGGCGGCCAGAAAATCGAACGTGTCGCGGTCATTGATTGGGAGCACCCGGCGGAGAATGATTTCCTTCTAGGGCGTGTTAACACTATCTGAGCGCTTCGATGATGAGCGCGAAGCAGAGAAAGCCGAGGAACAGGCAGTCCAGCTTCTCGAAGCGGGAGAAGATGCGGCGGTAGCCC
>JAKAJO010000058.1 GCA_021813745.1 Acidobacteriota bacterium | reverse complement strand
ATGGCCGGGAATCCCCCCTCAAGTACACTCACAGCAATACGCGCAGTTTCCCGAACCCGCTGGGGATGGCCGGGAATCACCGCTCAAGTACACTTCCGAAGGGGATGGCTCCCACCCATGCAGAGCTGGGGATGGCCGGGAATCACCGCTCAAGTACACTCTCCCAAGTTGCCGAAATCTTCGGCTGCGGCTGGGGATGGCCGGGAATCACCGCTCAAGTACACTTCTCCCAAGTTGCCGAAATCTTCGGCTGCGGCTGGGGATGGCCGGGAATCACCGCTCAAGTACACTGATGGTATCGCTGCCTCGCGCTCACGCGATGCTGGGGATGGCCGGGAATCACCGCTCAAGTACACTTGAACCTTTCGGCGTGTACGCAATCGCTGAGCTGGGGATGGCCGGGAATCACCGCTCAAGTACACTGATCTCTCAGTTCTTGTCTGACACACGCAAGCTGGGGATGGCCGGGAATCACCGCTCAAGTACACTTTCGTGATGCGCATTATACTCGGCAAGCAGCTGGGGATGGCCGGGAATCACCGCTCAAGTACACTCGCAAATCTAGCAGGGGTGATTTGAGATGAGCTGGGGATGGCCGGGAATCACCGCTCAAGTACACTAAAAGCTCAGTATGGAGCGGACGCTGGGTTGCTGGGGATGGCCGGGAATCACCGCTCAAGTACACTGAGGACTGGACGGCCTACACCATGCCGGAAGCTGGGGATGGCCGGGAATCACCGCTCAAGTACACTTACTTCTTCAGCATGGCAGACGCCAACTGAGCTGGGGATGGCCGGGAATCACCGCTCAAGTACACTTTCGTGTATCTGGCTGGAGGCACTGGCGGGCTGGGGATGGCCGGGAATCACCGCTCAAGTACACTTGAGACTGAGGAATTTGTACTCCACGGTCTGCTGGGGATGGCCGGGAATCACCGCTCAAGTACACTTGCGTCTGCCACACGTCGCGCACCTGGCTGGCTGGGGATGGCCGGGAATCACCGCTCAAGTACACTTGAGACTGAGGAAGTTGTACTCCACGGCCCGCTGGGGATGGCCGGGAATCACCGCTCAAGTACACTTAAAGGCACCTTGACCAAATCGTTCACTGCGCTGGGGATGGCCGGGAATCACCGCTCAAGTACACTAGCCAGCAGCATGTGCGTATTACGCTCTGCGCTGGGGATGGCCGGGAATCACCGCTCAAGTACACTGATTTGCCTTTGCTGACCATTTCCTCTGCCGCTGGGGATGGCCGGGAATCACCGCTCAAGTACACTCACTTGCGATATAAGGCGTCAACAGTTTCCGCTGGGGATGGCCGGGAATCACCGCTCAAGTACACTGCGGCACAGAACGGGATTACATTCACCGATGCTGGGGATGGCCGGGAATCACCGCTCAAGTACACTCACTGCCGTCGACGGCGGGTGCTCCAACCCGCTGGGGATGGCCGGGAATCACCGCTCAAGTACACTTCCTGAACTGCGCCGACTATGGTGCTCCGAGCTGGGGATGGCCGGGAATCACCGCTCAAGTACACTATTGGAGATGCGGCTACAATTCTCATGGCCGCTGGGGATGGCCGGGAATCACCGCTCAAGTACACTGTGAGCCGGAACTTGCCATCACTCAAGATGCTGGGGATGGCCGGGAATCACCGCTCAAGTACACTGCGCCAGTCCGCGGCTCTCGGCGGTAGACCGCTGGGGATGGCCGGGAATCACCGCTCAAGTACACTAATCTACAAGGTCAATCCTTTGAATGGCATGCTGGGGATGGCCGGGAATCACCGCTCAAGTACACTGGCTGTGGCCGCGTCACAGGCTGTACAGCGCTGGGGATGGCCGGGAATCACCGCTCAAGTACACTTTTGGATCAGGACCTCATCATGCGCGTGGCTGGGGATGGCCGGGAATCACCGCTCAAGTACACTAAATCACTACGGCTTGGTGCAGCCGTTTCTGCTGGGGATGGCCGGGAATCACCGCTCAAGTACACTGTCCAAAGCATCAACCCAGAGCCGATGGCCGCTGGGGATGGCCGGGAATCACCGCTCAAGTACACTAGAACCCCGCCAACCTGCTCATTTCAAGCAGGTTGGCGGGGTTCGCACTTTTAGAAAAGAAGTATCTGCTCCGGAATCTCTTCCGGTGGCTTCGGCTTTCTGCCATAGAAAACCTCCATCTTCCCAAATTGCAGGTCCGTCACAGTGATCAACCGCACTTGCCCCAGCGGTGGAATGACTCCACGGATCGTGCTGCGGTGTGCCGCGGCCGCCTCCTCACTGGGAAGAAACCGCGCATAGACAGAGAACTGCAGCATCATGAAGCCGTCTTTGATCAGAGCCTTGCGAAAGCGCGTGTAATCGCGCCGGTTGACCGGCGTTTCTACGGGGAGATCGAACATGGCAATCAGCCACAAGGATCGATACGCGGATAGCGGCCTCGCTTTCATGGCATTCCCAGTTCATCCGTTAGCTTTCAAAGCCCAAATACCTTCGACCTCCGCGCGCTTCACGCCGCGCTTCGGCGCTGGCTCAACCAAGATTGCTTCCAGCAGGTTCGGTAATACCGGGTCTCTCTGTTCTCCTGTAACGCACTTAGCTAGCGAATTCGTAACCCGCAGCAGAATGTCGAAGAGAGTGCGCTCTTCGCCCTCGAAGATGTACCGAGCAGTCACTGCGCCGATGAGCCAGTTCTTTGTGCGCGAGTCGAGTGGGGCCGCTGCGTCTTCGCGAGCAATCCACTGTGCCACGCGCCGGTCAATTAGCGGGCGGAATGGCTCCATTACATCCGCAGCCAGGCAGAATGGATCGTAACGGTTGCTGTGCTTGAGGGCAATAGAGGGATGCAAGCCGGCAGCGCACAGAGCCCTCGCTACAGCTGCGCGCAGGACGGTATAGCCGTAATCCAAGTGCCGGTTCTGATCATTCTCATCGGAACCACGCCGGAACCTGCCACCAGGAAACAGGTGCTTCCAATAACGGCGCGCGGCCTGGGCCTCCAGGTTGCCGACATCGCCGGAGCGGACCCGCGCCGAGAGAGCGATCAATCCTTCATCGCTGCCGTGGAGTTCGCGCAGAAGCTCGCCCTGGGCCTTTATCTTGACGCGGACGATCTGTTGCCAGAGCCGCTTGCGTGTGGGCAGGGAAATCCCCATCTGGCGGGCGAATCGCTCCGTCTGGATGAAGTGGCTCTGCACTGGAAGCAGCATCGATGCAGGCAGAAACTTGCCATCTATGGTGATGACCGACCCACCAGCTTCGGCAATGCGCGAGAGCACAGCCTGCGACAGAGTGATCTGCGGATGCGCAAGCAGCAGAGCGGCAATATCGTTGACAGGAATCGTAAAGGGGAGCGAAAGCTGCTCCTCGGGCGCAAGTTCAATCACCAACTGAGAGTCGCGCACGCTTAACCGTGCAGGATTCGAGATTTCAACGATGCGGTCAATCATCGCAATTCCCTCAGGCGCCAAGTTCGACGCGGCTTTTATTTCCAATCGGGTCGATCCGAATCGGCTGTGGGCTGTCTGAATCTTTCGGCCTTTTCTTGAGGAAATCTGAGAGGCCGATGCGATGTAGTGAGTTCGTTTCTTTCAGCATCTTATCTGTGCCAGCAGCGTTCACCGCAGAGATCCAAATTCGGCCATCGCTTTCGAAGCGCCGCACGATTACAATCTTTCTGTTCTCCATCTCAACCATATCCCCCTTCATCAGGGAGAACCGGTAGGTGACTTCATCATCGTCCCTGAGGCTCTTCTTGAACTCCTCCGACGGCAGCGCGAAGATGTTTGTGCGGGCGCGTTCGCGTTTCGGTATCGACTGGATGCTCTGCGCCGCATCAAAGAGTTTGACCACATCCCACCTCCATTTTGTCCCTCGCCGGTTCTGCACGTTGAAGAAGCTCACATAGGCAATCTCGCCCGTCTCCACATTGCGCTCCGGATACCCTTTCCAACGTTTATCCATCCCGAGAGAGGTCGTATTCTTCGTGAACCAGGTGGTGAACTTCTTGATAGGTACAGGCTTACCAAGGCGTTTGCCGGGCAGGGTTGGGTATCCGTGCTCTGCCTCCTTCCACATCGGATAACCGCGAACCTCTTCGCCCTTCTTGTTCTTGCCGCGAATCGTTTCGCCGAATTCGCGAATGATTCGTTGAATGGTTGTGTTCGGCGATCCGTCCTTGTTTTTCCCTTCCACAATGTGCGCAATCGTACTTTCAATATCCTCCGGCTTCTCCATCTTGCTCAGATCCCGGATCGAGACGCGCTTGTGGCGAATTGGTGTGTCGCTTTTCGGCGTGCGTCCGCGCTCCTTGCCGAAATACCCCGCCTTGTGTAACTCACCGCGCAATCTGTGATTGACTCGATGCGAGGTCACGATGTCCTTGAAGGTGCCGCGCAATCTTTCCAGACGCTCGCCGTTCAGGCATGCAGGACGCACTTCGCGCCGGACTAGTTTCAGCAACTCCCGGTAGCCGAGTGATGTGTACCCGTCATTCTGGTGCTGGACGTAATAACTTGCGCTGAGAGTGTTGATCTTCCGGACCAAGCTCTCTGTCGTCAGCCCTATCACAACCGCATCGAGTGCGTGATGCCGATGGTCGCTGCGGTCCTTTTTCTTCGACTGCTTGTTCTTCTCCCGCTTCTCCTGGGCTGTTTCAGCGGCTTTAGTCGCGCCATTGCCGATCAGTTCATGGAGGTTCAACATCCATGCATCGCGCAACAGAGCTGTCACCATACCGGAGGAGACGAAGATGGCGCGCCGGCCCGTGCTGTCCTTGAACTCATCTTGCTCATCAATTTCGACACCAGCGTCCGGCAATACATCCCGCCCGCCGTAAAGTGTCATCAGCAGACGACCGGCAAGCTTGCTGGTATACCGGGTGTCATTGAGCCGCCGCGCGCCAAACTTGCGTGCCTCCTCAGGAGTGCGCAATTGAAAGAGGGCCAGCTTGCGTTTGTTCCCGAACTTCTCGACGCGTTGCAGGATATTTCCCCAATCCTTCTGATTGCCGAAATGTTGCCAGGGCGTTCGATCCAGCTTTTCGTGATTTGTGCTCCGGAATGTCAGCGTGAGGTTGTCGAAGCTGTTGTCCAGCATCATGCTCTGTGGAATGATGTGTTCAATTTCGACCTCGCCGCCAAACAGCTGAGCGTAACTGATGGGAGCTCCCGTATAGGGGCAGGTGCAGTGACACTCCATCAGCAGGAGCATCTTGGTGACGTCGTCACGTTTCTGGCGTACCAACCCTTCTGCGTCGAGCCCTTCGGCGTCATAGTTCTGGCACTCTTTCAGAATCTTCCTCGCCGCCTCAAGCCGGCGCTCGTGATTCTTTTCATTGGCCTCCTCCGTATCCTTGCGCTGCCTACGGTTCTTCCTCAGTTCACGGGCTAGCTCAATCCGAATCTCGTAGGGCTTGTTGTGCTTGCGAATGACTGCATTCACAACCTTGCGCAGTTCCGTCAGCGCGCGGATCACGGCAGGATTAGTAAGGCTGCGAATGAACCCGTTCGGGCCGGTCACCTCAGGTACATAATCAAGCGGTTCCTTCCCGGCGAGCGGATTTGGGTACACCTTCAGCCGTGCAGTCATGAAGGAAACGCCGTTCCACATCCCTCCCTTCGCCGGATCGAGCAGATTCAGAATCGCCTTGCGCGAGAGTTTGCAGTAGTCGGCCGGAGGGCGATTCTCTGCCCAGATTTGCGCATGCAATTCATCAAGACCCCATTGATCCGCGGCAACGCGCTCACGCTCCTTCAGGCCCTCGGTGATGCGCCATCTTTCAACGATCGCAACTTTCTCGTCCCAAGTGAATGAGTCCCACCGTTCCACCCCAAAGACCCGCAGCATGACAGCATTGACGCGATTCCCCTCAATCTTCCCCTCGTTGAGCTTTTTCTTAGGGTCATCACCCGGCTTCCGCTTCTTCTGGAGGTTGAACTCCGCGTCAGGCATGTCGAGGAGCTTCCGGATCGCGGGAAATGTCTGGTCGCCTTCCTCCTGGAGTTTTCTTACCAACTTTGCGCTTTTCTCCTCGGGTAGCTGCTTTTCCAGCATGTCGGTACGGTCAAAATAGCGCAGGTTGTTAACCTTCTGCAGCAGCCGGAACTGCTGCGCTTCGAGCGATGCCCAGGGAGCACGGCGCTCTTCCTGCTCGAGGTCGCAGAATCCAATCAGGTTGGCCGTACTGGCGAGTGGCCGCTGAAAGAAGAGCAGCTTGCGAATCGCCTGCCGAAGCTTCTCTCTCTTCTCCAACTCTTCCGGTGTCAACCCCGGATGGCTAGTGCGATAAAACTCATCTTGCTTTGCCCAGATAAGATCGAACTCATCTTCAAACATCTCTCGCGCGGTCCAGCGGTGACGGATGCGCTCGTCATGGGGATTATGGGCTGTGAACGTGCCGAAATAAGGGCCGATCAGTGGCGCTTTGATCGTTCCCGTCTGGTATGCTGCCTGCATCTTCGTGTTCAGATCGCTGATGCCTTTTTCGACCTTGCCTGTGTTCTGCTCATCTCCCTCATCTTCGGTCTCACGTTTCTTCTTGCCCTTCTTGGAGGAGGATGCAGTTTCCTCTTCTTCAGCAATTCCCTCCCTGTCGGTTTCATCCACGGCGCTTGGACGGTATCCTCTACGCTGTGAGAGATGGTAGATAATCTTGCCCAATTCGCACGGTTTCAGCTCTCGTTCCAGGGCTTCTTTCCGCAACACGTATGGCAATGCCTGGTCTGTTTCTAGCATGACCGCGTCTGCTCCACGCCGGCGTCTGGATCGTGAGAACGCGTGAGCGAGCTCCTTGTCGAGTCTGTTGAAGGTAAGGTGCTTCTGGGCAAAGAGCGGCTCATCTCGATATTCTTCATAAGTAGGCAGCCAGTTATTGGCTTGAAGCAATTTGAAGAGCGAGTTCTGACGCGTCCGCTTTCTGTCGCCTTGCCGGCGCGCCAGGCGCGCCAGACGGCGTCCGACAGCCTTGGAGCGATCGATTCCCCTAATGATGGCTTCCTCGGTTGGGAGCTTGGCTGTAACTTCAACGCCCGGGTCGAATATCCGAACCCCGGCGTCGAAAACTTCAGCTGGCTCAAGTTGCTCATTCAGACGAATTACTGCCCAACCTATAGATGCTGAACCAAGATCAAGTCCAAGAATGTACTTTTGTGAAGAGTCCGAGGTTGGAGACATTAAATGCACCTTGACATATAGATTTTCAACGGGTTACAAGTATAACAGTGTACTTGAGCGGTGATTCTTGGATCCATTCCTAGTAAGTTTCACCGACGAAGGGTAAATCCCAGGTGAACGCCCCGGAGACGGGGCGTTCTTATTTGCTAACGGGGTATGTTTTCTTCAAAGGTCACTCATGCTACTGCAGAGGCCATCCAGGATTTGCGCGCTCCATCTGCGCTCTGTTTATCCGATTACGGCTGGTTTTCGTGGTCTTAGGTGTCATCCGCTGACCTGCATGTTGTTGAAAATAAGTTAGGTTGCAGATTCGATTCCTACCGCGTCCACCATCAAATCCACAACTTAGTTCTCCTTACGCTCGGCGGTAGTGTCCACAGCATCCAACCAGGCACGATTAGTGTGCCGGAGAGCATGGGAGCTGACGTCTCCGATCCCAGAAGACGCACCTGACCGACGTGGACAATGGGTTCAAACCGATGCTGGCCGAGGCAGGCATCTGCGAGTGCAACTTCCACGACAACCGCCATACGATCTGCGGGCGGTGGGAGGCGTGTCTTTGGCCGCCGTGGCCAAGTACGCCAGCCATTCGACGATCCGGATGACAATGCGATATGCTCATCTCATGCCAGGTGCCAACCAGATCGCCAACAATGTTGCAGTTGCGTTCGACGCGAGCACATCTCAGAAAGATGTCCGATTTGACACCAGTGCTGGCAATACGTTTCCACCGGGGCGTATCTCGTTGTAAACAAAGCGGAGAGGTGGCAGAGCCCGGTTGAATGCACCTGACTCGAAATCAGGCATAGTCGCAAGGCTATCGGGGGTTCGAATCCCTCCCTCTCCGCCATTAAGCCTTCCACGGGCGTGCTCCCTCCACACCCCCAAAAATTCCATAAGATTGCTGGCCTCGCTTTTCTGCGGGACCCTCGATTGGAGTGGATCGCCCATGGTGCTGCGCCGGACCGCGTTTTCTGGGGGCAGTCGTCCATCCTTTTGGCTGAGCGGCGTGGAGACTGTCACGATGCGTGGCCAGAACCAGCGCACTCTGCGCTGAGAGATTCGAAGGATCGCCCATCCTGTGCAGCTTGCGGATAGAGGCGTGCCCGATCCGGGCTCGCATTGGCATTCAAACCACGTGGAATCAACCTCGGTCTGCGGGGCAGGGACTTGACGCGAAATCGCGGGGGAAGGAATACCATCCATTACAATCCATTGCAACTGCGGTTGTGACGTCCTTGCAACCATGCCAATTTCTGGAAAGTCGACGGAGCATGATCATGAACGCAACCGGCCTTTTACGTGCTGCTGCAATTCTTCTTTTCTTTGCGATTCCGGGAGGGGCACAACAGTATCCTGACGCGATGCTTGCGGGGCTGCGGTGGCGCGATGTGGGTCCGATGCGAGGTGGGCGCTCCTTTGCTGTTGCGGGCAACGCGACGCAGCCTGACACGTTTTATATGGGATCGGTGGGCGGCGGGGTATGGAAGACAGAGAACTCCGGACGCACATGGGAGCCGATTGCCGACGATCCGGAAACGGGTATCCCGATTGGCTCCATCGGCGCGATTGCAGTGGCTCCGTCCGATTCCAAGGTCATCTACGTGGGTACCGGCGAGACCGATATCCGAAGCCAGCATTCCTACGGAATCGGCGTTTTCAAGTCGACTGACACAGGGAAAACGTGGCACTTCGTGGGACTGGCCGATAGCATGCAAATCGGAAAGATTGTTGTGGACCCCTCCGATCCGAATCGCGTGTATGTGGCCGCCCTGGGAAGTCCGTACAAAGCCAGTGCCGAACGGGGAGTCTTTCGGAGTCTTGACGGCGGCGCGCATTGGCAAAAGGTGTTGGCTTCTTCCGCGAACCCCAATGATGTGGGAGCCGTGGACCTGGCACTCGATCCTGAGCATCCCATGACCCTCTACGCATCGCTGTGGGCCACGCGTCGGCCGCCGTGGGCGGTGTACGCTCCGACAAATCTGCCGGGCGGTGGGCTGTACAAGTCAACCGATGGCGGCAACACCTGGCAGCGCCTGGCGAACGGGTTTCCGTCGGATCCTTTCGTGGGGAGAATCGGCATTGCGGTGGCACCGAGCAATCCGAACCGTGTGTACGCGGTGGTCGACGATCTGGGAACCGCGATTGCTCCCTCGTATCGGGCCACGATGTTGGCCAGGAAAGCGACGGCTACCAAGCCTTCAGGCGGAATTTATCTCTCGGACGATGCCGGTGCGACGTGGCGCATGGTGAACAACGAGCGCAGGCTGTGGGGGCGGGGTTGGTACTTCGGCCAGATGGCAGTGGATCCCAAGAATCCCGATCGTGCGTACGACATCAATACGGCCACGTATATGACGCTGGATGCGGGAAAGACCTGGGTGCCCATCAAAGGGGCTCCCGGTGGCGACGACTATCACCAGATGTGGATCAATCCGACGGACGGGAATCGCATGGTGCTTTCAAGCGACCAGGGAACGGTGGTTTCCGTAGATGGAGGGGCGACATGGAGCACGTGGTACAACCAGCCCACGGCCGAGCTCTATCATGTGGCTGCTGACAACCGGTTTCCCTACTGGCTGTACGGAGCCCAGCAGGACTCAGGAGGCGTGGGGGTCAGCACCTGGTCCCGAATGGAGACGCTCACGTTCCGCGACTGGGAGCCCACCTGTCTTGCGGGTGAAAGCAGCACTGTGGTGCCGGATCCGGACGATGGCAACCTGCTGTACGGAAATGGCGACCAGCGCTGCAACCAGGCTTTGAATCTTCCTGCGCCGGCCGGAGGCAAGTTGCCCGCGACCGACCCCAGGGATCCGAGTCGTCGAACCTGGACGCTGCCCCAGGTTTTTTCCCCGGCAGATGAGGCATTGTATTATGCCAACCAGTTTTTGTTTCGCTCGCGCGACCGAGGCAAAAGCTGGCAGAGAATCAGCCCTGATCTTTCGCGTGTGCATCCCACAGTTCCAGAGACACTTGATCCGGTGACGGCACGCGACATCGATCAGCCGATGACGGACCGATTTGGCGTGATCTACACAATTGGTCCCTCACCGCTGGAAGCGAAGACCGTGTGGGTGGGAACAGATGACGGCCTGATCTACGTCACGCACGACGATGGAGCCCACTGGAGCAACGTAACGCCTCCGGCGATGACGGCCTGGAGCAAGGTGTCGCAAATAGAGGCGAGTCATTTTGATGCAAAGGTAGCGTACGCATCGGTGGATCGTCATCGGCTTGGAGACATGCAACCCTACATCTACCGTACGGGAGATGGAGGCAAGAGCTGGAGGAATGTTACACGCGGCATTCCGGAAGGAGCATTCGTCAACTCAGTCAAAGAAGATCCGAAGCAGAAGGGACTGCTCTATGCAGCGACGGAGCTGCGAGTCTATGTGTCGTTCAACAATGGTGAAGAGTGGCTGCCCTTGCAGTTGAACATGCCGGTGACCTCAGTGCGTGATCTGGTGATTCACGGAGATGACCTTGACATTGCGACGCATGGGCGTGGCTTCTGGGTGCTTGACCAGATGTCGGCATTGCGACAGATTGCGGCGCAGGGACGAGCAATTGCGTCCGCAAAGGCGTGGCTCTTTACTCCGGGCACAACGTGGGCGATCCATCAGGGCGGAGAGAATGGTACGCCGTTGCCGCACGAGGAACCGCAGGAACAGAATCCGCCGTCTGGAGTGGTTGCCTACTACTGGATCAAGTCAGCGGCTCAGTCTCCGGTCAAGATTGAGTTGCTGGACGCAGAGAAGAAAGTGGTGGCTTGCGTGGCCAGCGATGCGCCGGTGAAGCCCGTCGATACAGAAACGATCAATGTGCAGGCATACTGGCTGCAGCCCCCGCCGCCGCCCTCGGCGGAGGCGGGGATGCATCGTGTGGAACTGCATGGACCACCTTTGCTTCCGCGCAGCTTTGGCTTTGGTCCGCAGAAGCTTGCCGCGCCGCCGGTGGATGCATGCCATCCGGCCGGATCGGCTCCAGAGCCGGTGATCTCTCCCGAGTTGAGCCTCTTCCTCGGACCTGGAAATCTGGAACCTGGCATCTATATAGTGCGGATGACAGTGGACGGCGAGACACTCACACGACCTGTGACGGTCTTGCCCGATCCCCGCAAGCTGCCGCAGGGAGCCGATGCGGAGCCGCGGGAGAATGACGACGAGTAGAAGAGGTAGCGGCGCGGCGCCGGTCTAATGACTGGCGTCGGGCAGGTGCACCTCGCTGGCTGGAGGCAGCGTGTGGGTGCTCCACCAGTGATCGATGACCTGATTCCAGGCATCGCCTCGGCCGATCCACATTTGCGCGGAGCGGTCGTAGCGGGCCATGTTGTTGGCCAGCCAGTAGGGACGATTGTCGCGCAGCCATGCCTGCTGATAGAGCTGGCCGAGCTGGGTGTAGCCGTCGCGCATGTCCTGGAGCTTGCCGTTGTTGGAGCCGATGGTTTCAAGCATCTCGGAAACCTCATCCCAGCGGGTCTTGTCGGCGGCGATGGAGCGCGCTTCGCTGTAGATCTGCGCGCACTCGGCGGCTTCCTCAAATTTGAGTCCGATGAAGTCCATGCGGCGCGCGCCGAGTTCCATGGCGTCAAGGGCTTCAGGATTTTCGAGTGTGTTGCCGCTGGCCTTTGCCGCGTCGCGTGCCTGCGCCAGCAACGTGATGGCGCGCTCAGCGTCGAGCCGCATCTCGCGGGCTACGGGCAATATCTTTGTGCTGGTCTGCTGGCCTTGGGGTGAGAAGGGATCCACCCAGAAGTAGCTGTCCTGCACATCTTCGAGGTCGGCCTTGCGGAAGACCGCGTGGGCGGCCATCAGGGCGCGTTGCGCATCGTTGATTTTGCCCGTGGGGTCGTTATGAAAGGCGAGCCCGTAGGAGTCGGTGAAGGCTTCTTCGGAGCTTTCGCCGGGCTGCCACGAAGCGGCTGCGCCGAAGAGAATGCCAAACCAGTTCTCGTCGAAGATGCCTTCGCCGTCGTCGTTCCATACGGTATTGAGCAGGCCCTTGGCGCCGAGCTTCTGGCCGTCACGCACAAAGTTGCGAATGTTGCCGAGTGCCTCGTTGTTGTTGGGGTAGACGCGATTCCAGTTGTTGACGCCGGTGGCGACCCACGTCTCAAGGCCCGCATTGGTGAAGGGCAGAATGTCCTTGGTAAAGTCGGGACGGGCGTCGTAGATCCATTGGACGGCGATCATGTCCTTGGGCAGCGTGCCGACGAGTTCGGGCGACTTCCCCGCGATGTCGCCCCAGAAAAGGAGTTGCTTGTGGAGCGGCGCGAGGGCAGCGTGGATGCGCGTGAGGAAGTCGAGGTAGACGGGGCTGAGACCCTTCTGCTGCACCTCGGCGCGGGTGCGGCCCAGGCCCAGCTCGAAGGTTTCGTCAGCGCCGATGTGCGCGTAGGGACCGGGAAAGATCTTCGCCAGTTCAGTGAACCAATTGGTGATGAGCGGCAGAGTGGCCGGATCTCCCGGAGCCAGCACGGAGCCGTGCGGCGTCTCGCCTAAAGGAGAGTATTCATCAAATTTGAGGACGTGGTGCAGATGCCCGAAGGATTCCTGCTCGGGAATGATGGTGATGTGGAGCTTCGCTGCGTAAGCGACCATCTCGCGAGCTTCGTCGGGCGTCATGGCTCCGCCGGGAAAGGCCGCGACGGGCGAGCTGGCGTAGGCAAAGGTGGCCTCAAAGTAAGGCGAGAAGATGTTGTATTTGTATGCGGCCAGAGTGCGCAGTTCGCGCTTGAGGAAGTCCATGTTTGGAAGCGGCCCGCGCGACCAGTCGTCAGAGACGCCGCGATGCGGCATGGCCGGCCAGTCGCGCAGGGTGGGCGCGAGCAGCGTGCGCGCATTGCCGGTGCCGCGGACGAGTTGCTTGACGGTCTGCGCTCCGTAGAAGACACCTGCTGCGGTGTCGGCGATGACGGCGAGGCCGCGGGAGCCTTCGGGGACAAGGATGTAGCCCTCGTCGTGCATGGCGGGGTCGAGCGTGAGGGAGTGGCGGGTTAAGAGCTGCTTCGCAGCCGGTGAGTCTGCGTGCAACAGGCGCACGGTGACTTCGTCGTGCGCGGCAGCAGGGACGCCGCGGGCCTTTAAAGCGTCTGCTAGGTCGCTGGCGGCGAACTCGTCGTCGGCATTGTGTTCCGCTTCAACGTGGATGCCGCCTGTGCCGAGCGGGATAGAGGCAACCGCCCTGCACTCGCGCGGCGCTGGGATGAGGTGCAAATCCGCGCAGGAGACCGCAGACTGCGCCGCTGTGGTGAGAGTCCAGGCAGCGCACAGAAAAGAGAGAGAACTGGCAAGAACAAAAGAACGCATGAGGTAGCCCCGCACATCGAAATCGGAAGCAAGGCTACATCATGGCTCGTGTGTGTGTACACCCGATGCGCAGCGGTCTAGCGGAGGCTTCGCAGAGCGGGATAGAGCTTGCGCCAGTGTGCGTAGCCGGCCGTGTATGCGGCAACATCGGCGGGGTCTGGAACGATGCGCTGGGCGACTTCAATGGCCTGGCCGCAGGCTGCATCGAGATTGGGCCAGTGGCCCGCGCCAACGCCCGCGAGCAGCGCGGAACCGAAGGCGCCGCCTTCCTCGGCGGTAAGCACTTCGACGGTCTGGTTGTAGATGCCTGCCTGAATCTTTCGCCAGAGCGGGCCGCGCGCGCCGCCGCCGCCGAGACGCACGGCGCTGACGGGAATGCCGAGCTCGGCGAAGAGAGTGAAGGTGTCCTGGAGCGAGTAGGCGACGCCCTCGAGCACAGCGCGGACGAAGTGTGCAGCGGTGTGGCTGGAGCCGATGCCTGCGAAGGCGGCGCGAACCTCGGGGTCGAGATGCGGCGTGCGCTCGCCGAGCAAATAGGGAGCCCACATCAAGCCCTGGCTGCCAGCGGGAATCTTTTCCGCGGCGGCGGTGAGGGCGTCGTAGTCCTGCGTGGCGAAGAAGGTCTCCTTGAGCCAGCGGAAGCTGAGGCCCGCAGATTGCGTAACGCCCATGACGTGCCAGACGCCGGGAACGGCATGACAGAAGGTGTGCAGGCGGCCTTTGGGATCGCGCGTCGGCTCGGCGGTGGCAGCGAAGACCACGCCAGAGGTGCCGATGGTGGCAGAAACCGAGCCCGGTTGCAAAATGCCCATGCCGACCGCACCCGCGCCCTGGTCGCCCGCGCCGGCGACGACGGGTGTGCCGGCGGCGAGGCCGGTGTGTGCCGCAGCGGACTCGTTGATGCGCGCGCAGACCTCGGGCGATTCATAGACGCGCGGCAGCCAGCTTTCAGGAATGCCCGCGGCCTCGGCGACTTCGCGCGACCAGCGGCGATGGGTGACGTCGAGCAGGAGCGTGCCGCTCGCCTCCTGAACGTCGATGGCGAACTCGCCGGTGAGGCGGTAGCGGACGTAGTCCTTGGGGCACATGACGTGCCGTGTCTTGGCGAAGATCTCCGGCTCGTGTGTCTTGACCCAGAGGAGCTTGGTGAGGGTGAAGTTGGGCAGGGCAGGGTTGCAGGTGAGTTCGATGAGCCGGTCGTAGCCAATCTTTTCGTGCAACCAGTCGCACTCGGGCTGCGTACGCGTGTCGCACCAGATGAGCGAGGGGCGCAGGACTGCGCCGTTTTCATCGAGCAGGACGGCGCCGTGCATCTGGCCGGTGAGGCCGATGGCGGCGATGGGCTGCCGTGGCTCGGGCGCGGCGGCCAGGGCAAAGCGGATGGCTTCCTGCGCGGCGCGCCACCAGTCTTCGGGGTCCTGCTCAGCCCAGCCGGGATGCGGCGTGCGGAAGGGAGCGTGTTCGCTGGAAGCGCTGGAAATCACCCTGCCTGTCGCATCGACCACGACCGCGCGTGTGCCGCCTGTACCGACATCCATGCCAAGGAACCACATTGTCATTCACCTCAATTGCATAAATCGGTTTTCTCAACGCTGGCAAGAATATCAGTTTGGGAGAAGCGGTGGCCAATAGAAGAATGGAGCGGATTCTGGTATCACAATCAGAGATGCTGAGTCGGAGTGTGACGCGAGGCACAAGCTTTGTGAGCGCGCCGGGTGAGAATGATTGCGTAAGGCCGCTCCGCGAAACGATGCGCTGCGGCCCCTGGAGAACCCGACAGATGAGTGATCTTGCCCCTCTTGCTGAAGCCGTAGTGGTTGACCCGCTGGTGGGTCATCCGGCGGACTACCACGTCTTTCACAAATTCATTGAGCGCTGTAAATGTCTGCCTGCGATTACGACGGCGGTGTGCTGGCCGTTGTCGGATGTGGCGCTGCGCGGCGCGGTGGAAGCAGCCGCTGCGGGATTGATTGAGCCGACGCTGATTGGCGACGAAGCGGCGATGAAGGCGTTGGCAGCAAAGATTGGCGTGGACATTTCAAAGTTTTCCATTGTGGATGCGGAGACGGAGACCAAGGCTGCCGAGATCAGCGTGAGTCTGTGCCGCAGCGGGCAAGCGCAGGCGATGATGAAAGGCAGCCTGCATACCGATGAGCTGATGAAGGTGGCGATGGCGCGCGATACAGGACTGCGCACTTCGCGACGCATCACGCATGTGTTTGTGATGGATACGCCGGCCTATGCGCGGACGCTGCTGATTACCGATGCTGCGATCAACATCAAGCCGGAGTTTGAGGACAAGATTCACATTGTGCAAAACGCGATTGACCTGGCGCATGCGCTGGGAATTCCGGAGCCAAAGGTTGCGTTGCTTTCTGCGGTGGAGACGGTGAATCCGAAGATTCCTTCTACGATGGAAGCGGCAGCTCTGTGTAAGATGGCGGACCGCGGGCAAATTACGGGCGGCATTCTGGATGGGCCTCTGGCATTTGACACGGCGGTGAGCCTGAAGGCGGCGAAGATCAAACATCTGGACTCGCCGGTGACAGGGCAGGCAGACATCCTGGTGGTGCCGGACCTGGAGAGCGGCAACATGCTGGCCAAGCAGCTTGAGTATCTGGGCGGCGCGCAACTGGCGGGCATCGTGCTGGGCGCGCGGGTGCCGGTGATTCTGACGAGCCGCGCGGATTCCGCCGAGACGCGGCTGACCAGCTGCGCCGTGGCGGTGCTGCTGCACAATGCCAACCAGGGCGCGTAACGACTGGGCACAGAACAAGGCCTGACGGTAAAAGGGCGCAACTCTTGGGGGAGTTGCGCCCTTTCTGCTGCCAATGAGAGGCGGTCTTAGTCCATTGCAAGGCTGAGCTGGTGGCGAACGTCGGCACCTCGGATCCAGAAGATGACGTCGGTGGCGATGTTGGCGGCATGGTCGGCGATGCGTTCCAGGCTGCGGGAGACCATGAGGCCATTCATGGCCTGCTGGGTGAACTCGGGTTTCTCCTGGATGAGCTTGAGCAGGTCGGCGTGGGCGCGGCGATTCATGCGGTCGATCTCGTCGTCCATATCGCGGACGGTGTCAGCAAGCCGTGCATCCCCCTCAAGCAGGGAGTGAATGGCGGTTCGGATCATGCGGCCGGCGTATTCGCCCATGGCCGCGAAGTCGACAGGCAGATCGATTTCGCCAGTTTTAACGATGTCGCGTGTGCGGCGGGCAATCCCCATGGACTGATCGCCGATGCGTTCGAGGTCGCCATTGATCTTGATGACGGCGAGGATGAAGCGGAGGTCAATGGCCATGGGCTGCTCTTTGGCGAGGAGTTCGTAGGCCATCTCGTCGAGCTCACGCTGGGCGGTGTTGATTGCGGTCTCATTCTGCTTGACGTACTGGCAGAGGGAGAGATCGCGTTGGAGATAAGCTTCGACCGCGGACTCGACGGCCTGCTGCGCGAGGGCAGCCATGGCAAGGAGTTTGTCCTTGAGCTCGGCAAGTTGCAATTGGAAGTGAATACGCGGCACTCGGTTTGTTACTCCTCTACTTGATTGTGCATCAAGCCGTGTTACCAGATTGCAAAAATACAAACCGGCACCAGAAGGATTACGACACTTTGGGCACGGGTAAGCCTTGTGGTGTTGGACGCGACACGATTCATTTGGATGTTCTAGGCTGGAAGGATGGGTGTGACGAGGGTGGCGATGCTGACGTTTGATGCGGCGAAGTGCGAGGCACGGGACAGCTACAAGCTGATGAGCGGGTTGATTGTGCCGCGGCCGGTGGCGCTGGTGTCCACGGTGGACGAGCAGGGACAGGTGAATCTTGCCCCGTTCAGCTTTTTTACGGGCGTGGGCTCCGTGCCACCGACGGTGCTGTTTTGCCCGACGTTGCGGCGGGCGACGGAGGGCCCGGCGGGACATCGCAAGGACACTTTGCACAACGTGGAGCAGACGCGCGAGTTTGTCGTGAACGTGGTGAGCGAGGAGTTGGCGGACGCGGCAAATGCGACGGCAGCGGAGGTGGCGCCGGAGGTAGATGAATTCAAGCTGGCCGGGCTTACGGCGTTGGCCAGCGAGGTTGTGAAGCCACCGCGGGTGGCGGAGTCTCCGGCTCAGATGGAGTGCAAGCTGCTCCAGGTGATCTACACAGGGCATGTTCCGGGCGCGGGTGTGATTGTTCTGGGTGAGGTGTTGCGCTTCCACGTGCGGGAAGACCTGGTGGAGAATTTTCGCGTGGATCCTGTGGGTCTGGCGGCATTGGGACGCATGGCGGGGAATACCTGGGTGCGGACACGGGAGTTGCTGGAATTGGAGCGGCCCAAGTAGCCAGTGACGTCTCCCGCGTCACTGCGGGGGATGGAAAACTGCTTTAATGTGGTGCGGTAGGAGCCTTGGTCGGCGTGAGTTGTTGGCGCGGAGAGGAGGCTCATGATTGTCTCTTTGAATCCCATTCCAAAGTGTGAGAGGCGAAGTCCGCGAAGAGGCGGAAAGAGCCTTGCGGCCTTATTCTGCGTGCTGGTGTTGGTGGGTTGCCATGTCAGAGTGAGCGCCGCAGGAGGGAGTGCAATGGACCTGACAATACCAGGCTTTCATCAAGGGCAAATACCAGTGGAATGCACGTGTGATGGGGCGGACCGCTCCCCGGAGATGACATGGAGCGCGCCACCCGCGGGGACCAAGAGCATGACGCTGGTGGTGACGGATCCAGACGCGCCGGCGGGAACGTGGGTGCACTGGGTTCTGTACGACATGCCACTGGATCGTCGCCACCTTGTGGCCGGCGTGCCGGACGTGGCGCAATTGGCAGACGGCGGCAAGCAGGGACGCAACGACTTTGGACGCATCGGCTACGGCGGGCCGTGTCCTCCGGGCCATTCGGCGCACCGCTACTTCTTTGATCTGTATGCGCTGGACACGATGCTGAAGCTGCAGCCGGGAGCGACCCGCGCTGAGGTGGAAAAGGCGATGCGAGGACATATCCTGGCGCATGCTCAGGTCATCGGGCGCTACGGGCGATAGGACGCAACTGCCCCGAGGCGCGCGAAGAGAAGGCATGGGCCGAGATCGCGAAGAACAAGTCGAATTGAATTGCGTGTGGCTCCTTGGAACACGACCGGGCTTATCAGGGGAGAATCCAGCCTCGACTGTAAAGGCGAAGAAAGGTGAAAGTCGTCAAGGCCAAAACATGCAAGGCATTTGTGGAAAAGTGCAGATCAATTCAGGGGAGAGGGGGGGTGGGTATTTATTTTCTTTCGGTACGGGCCGGGCAGGTCCCTGACATTTTGAGCGGTGGTAAGCCCGACACTGCGACGGGTGGGCGAGGGTGTTGATCGACGGCATGGTGCGGTCTCCTGCAATGAAAATGCCTGAGAGCACGGGCTGGTGGGCACGTTTCTCAGGCTGATGTACTTAGTATGCGCGCTTGCTGGAAAGAACATGCAAAACGGTGCGAACTTTTTGCTGAGTGGAATGAGGGAGTTAGGGGAAATGTTGGGTTGAGGGGGCTTGACGAGTCTTCTGGCTTGCTGACGGTGGGACGGGGATTGAGGCTTCCCACCTTAGCCGCTGCGCATTCGCGCACCGGCGAAGATGGGGCACCCGGGGTCTGGTGGCGGGGACGGGGATTGAGGTTTCCCACCTTAGCCGCTGCGCTGTCGCGCTCGGCGAAAGTGGGGCACCCGGGGTCTGGCGGTGGGTTGTGGATTGAGGTTTCCCACCTTAGCCGCTGCGCATTCGCGCACCGGCGAAAGTGGGGCACCCGGCGAACTTTTTGCTGAGTGGAATGAGGAAGTTAGGGAAAATGTTGGGTTGAGGTGGGCTTGACGATGCTTTCAGCTCGCTGGTGGAGGGACAGCTGATGGTGTTTGGCGGGGGTGGGGATTGTAGATTTCTGCCCTGCGGTCAGTCTACGATCTCCGACCCCCGGCGAACCATGCGAAAGGGATGGGGCGTAGTTTTAATGCCTACTGTATTGCGGGACGCAGGTCATCCAAGAATATTGTGAAGCGCTCGCTGGTTCTGACGTGGACTCTGGCTCAGACATTGGCACAGGCACTGGCTCGGGCTTCGGAGATTTCAGCATGAGCCTCACGGCGTCACTTTGGAACCACTGACTCGTTGTCGGGTCCTCTCCGAGCTGAACCATGAATTTTGGCTCAAGGTTGCGCGCGCGGACCGCGACAACCGTCCACAGCCCAGCCTTGCATGAGACTTTCACCAGATCGCCGGCCTCGATGGTTTCTCGCATCTTCTTCTCCTTGATGTTCTCTTCGATGAGTCCCAATGACTGGTGCCGCGGGGAACTGTTATGGGGACTAGGATGAGGGATTTCGCCAAGGTGCTCAATACAACAAATTGGTGCCCAGTAACACGAATGTGCCAAGGGGCGGTGCGGGAGCGTGGTGATTGTCATGAAACCAGCATGCGCCGGGGCGGGGAAAGAGTCGGCAAAAGGGGGCAGAGAATTGCGCTTGGAATGAGGGAGTTGCGGGCGGGACGGTGGTTGAAGGGGTTGACGGGACTGAGGGATCAGGGACTGGTGGCGGGGTGGGGTTGGTGCGTTGCCCGGTCCCCGACTGCGAGGGACCGGGGCCCGGCACCGGGCTGTCTAATTTGGGATGGTATGGCTCCTGAAACTCTCCGTGGAATTCGCTCTGTACTGTCCGAGACAAAATTGATTCTCTAGCGCCTCTCCGAAAGCTCTCATCACCTTTATCGTCCTTTCGGCGAGTTCATCAGCGCCGTCGATTTCGACGTATGTTTCCTCGCCGTGGGCGATCGCATTCCGGCGCTTTAGAAGAATGATATCTATGAAGGTCTCGTGGTCCTCGAACGATGCGATCGGGACTCCGCAAATTGTGCATATATCCTTTAGAACTCCAAAATTCAGGTTGGACCTCGTGTCAATAAGCTCATTGTTGGCTCTCGAAAATCGCTTCTTTGATGAATCAAGGACATCTTCGACGAGGGCGCATCGATCGGAGATGCTGGTCCTCGAGACAGAGAGAGCAGCAAGGCGGGGTAAGAAGTAGTTGCAGAGGAACTGGCGGTCTAGTTCTGAATAGTTCAGCTTTCGCACCGCGATGTACTCAAGGTATGTTCGAGCTGCGAATCTCACGGAGCCCTCCCAATGGGCGTAGCAAATTGTGACTAGAGCTCGGAGCAGTACACGGCGGAGGTTTTCATCTTTTCCTGCTCGTTTGGCCGCGCTCTTTAGGTCGGAGATTTCCTTAATGCGCCAGGTTCTGTCTTCAGAGGTTCTGGCCGAGAACTCCGCATCCGTGTAGACCTTGCTCATGGCCGGAACCACACCTCCCCAAACGGCACGGTCCGTTGGATTCGCGTAGTTCCGCGAAGTCCGGGTGACGTAAAGCTTGCTGTTTGCGGTTGGCTCCAGAACCCCTCGATCTTTCGTCTTGCGAATTCGACTGGAGACGCCATTGCTTTGATCTCGCGTAGGTTCTTCGCGATGCCGACCGCAATTCCTTCTAGCGCGACGAGTCCGACCTTCCCCAAGAAATGTCCATTTTCGAATCTTTTCAGGGCGTCCCTGCCGGCCGCTGCATTTAAAAGTTCGAATGTCTCGACCAGCAGGGAGGTCATTAGTGGCCCGTGGTTCTCTTTAGCAAGCGCGACAATCCCATCGTCGATGTATTCCTCGACATCGAGTGTGCCGTCATACTCTTTCGATGTGAGGACAAGGAACCGGACGGCGTACTCCATGTGGCGTTGTCTCTCAATCTGCTCCTCATTGACGGCGATGATTTGCTGGAACGTCGAGTTATCAGCAGCGGTTTGGATTTCCTTAAAGAAGCCCTTGTTGACCATGATCATTATGCAGTTACGAAGTTCCTGCGCGTTCGCCTGGGTTCCCCCCGCGTTGAGGCGCTGGAATAGGTCGTATTTGGTTTGGTCGTCGCTGGGGCGTTTCAATATCTCCACTCCGATTCGTGCCCTGCGGATTGATAATTTAAGAGCCTTCTCGAGAGGTCGCTGGTCCTCAAGTGGGGTATCAGTTATCAGCTCTGACCGTTCCCAGACTGCATTGTGGAGTGAAGGGAGATACTTTGTTGCTTCGAGGATTGAAGGCGGCTGTGTGCCGTTCGGCGGCCTACGGAGCGCGCCCATGAATTCAAGTACCGTAGAGATTCGCTGGAGCCCGTCTATTAGTTCCCATCTACCGTCTTCCTTTTCAAATACAAATATTGGCGGCAGAGGTATGCCTAGGAGCAGAGACTCAATCAGTTTCGATTTCTGACTGTCGTTCCAGCGAAACAGTCTTTGAAAGTCAGGTTCAATGATTATCTCTTCCTTTTCGTACATTCCCACAATCTCGCCGAGGGACATTTGATAAGCATCTGTTCTGACCAAGCGTTGTGCGCTGGTGATTTCATCCAAAAGCATCTAACACCACCCTCAAGAGTTCCATTTTCGGCACTCCAAGAATAGCGCAGGTGACAACCCCTCTAACATGCTTCTACCCTTTGGCGTGCCTAGCTCCCGACGCGGTGTGGTCTTTTCGCTAGTTGTGCTTGCCCTTCCACTCGGCGTAGGGGCCCTGGAAGTCTTCGATGTGGCCGTGGTCGAAGTTCCAGAGGCGGGTGGCGACTTCGTCGATGAGGTCGTGGTCGTGGGTGACGAGAAGGACGGTGCCTTCGAAGCGCTGGAGCGCGATGTTGAGGGCGTTGATCGATTCGAGGTCGAGGTGGTTGGTGGGCTCGTCGAAGATGAGGATGTTGGGCTTGGTGAGGATGAGCTTGCAGAAGATGAGGCGCGCCTGCTCGCCGCCGGAGAGCGCCTTGGTGGGCTTGGCGCCTTCTTCTCCGCTGAAGAGCATCTGGCCGAGGATGCCGCGGATCTCTTCGACGTGGGCATCGGGTTTCCAGCGATGGAGCCACTCGGCGACGGTGAGGCCGTGCTCGATGGTGGAGCCGATGTCCTGCGCGAAATAGCCGATGTGGGCCTCGTGGCCCCAGAAGACAGAGCCTGAGTCGAGAGTGAATTCCTTGTCGGCGAGGCCGGGGAAGTTGGCGAGGAGGCTTTTGAGGAGCGTGGTTTTGCCGGCGCCGTTGCGGCCCATGAGGCAGACTTTTTCTCCGCGGAGGACGTTGGCGGAGAAGGCGTCGAGGACGGTGTGGTCGCCGTAGACCTTGGTGACGTGTTTGAACTCGAGGACGTGCTTGCCGCTGGGGCGTACCTGATCGAATTTGATGAAGGGGCGCTGGATGTTGGAGCGGGCGAGCTCGTTGGTTTGGAGGCGCTCGACCTCTTTGCGGCGGCTGGTGACCTGCGAGGAGCGCGTGCCGGCGGCGAAGCGGGCGATGAACTCGTTGAGCTGAGCGATTTTCTTTTCGCGCTGGGCGTTTTGCGACTCAAGGGTGGAGCGGATCTGGGTTTTGGCCATCACCATGTCGTCGTAGCCGCCGGTGTAGACGATGATCGTTTGATAGTCGATGTCGGCGGTGTGGGTGGTGACGCTGTTGAGGAAGTGGCGGTCGTGGGAGATGACGATGAGGGTGCCGTCGTAGTTCAGAAGGAAGTCCTGGAGCCAGTGGATGGAGTCGAGGTCGAGGTAGTTGGTGGGCTCGTCGAGCAGGAGTGCTTCAGGCTTGCCGAAGAGCGCCTGTGCGAGGAGGATGCGGACCTTCTGGCCGCCCTGGAGCTCGGACATCTTGCGCTCGTGGAGCTCGTCGGGGATGTCGAGGCCCTGGAGGAGAATGGCGGCGTCGGACTCGGCGGTGTAGCCGTCTTCGTCGCCGATGATGCCTTCGAGTTCGCCGAGGCGCATGCCGTCTTCGTCAGTCATCTCGGCCTTCTCGTAGATGCGGTCGCGCTCTTCAAGGGCAGCCCAGAGGGGCTTGTTGCCCATGATGACGGTGTCGATGACGCGATAGGCGTCAAAGGCGAACTGATCCTGGCTGAGGACGCCCATCTTACGGGGACGGACGACGGTGCCTTTCTGGGGCTCGAGCTCGCCGGTAAGGATCTTCATGAAGGTGGATTTTCCGGAGCCGTTGGGGCCGGTGAGACCGTAGCGGCGGCCGGAGGTGAAAGTGGCGGAGACGTCTTCAAAGAGGACTTTGGAGCCGTAGCGCATGGTGACGTTGCTGACGCTGATCATTCCGAGTCTGTTTCCTGTGGGCGGGCCGCAGCGGGGTATCGGCTGAGCCGGCCGAGTGAGAAAGATGGTGTTGAGTCACGGTTTGGGCGCGCGGATGGACGCGACGCCCGGAGGACTATGGCTCTTCCAGTTTCTCACAAGGAACGGACAGGGACGCGGCTCAGTTCTTCTTCGGCTTTGGCGCAGGTCCAACGAGTTGCGGGTTGGCGTAGAAGCCGCTGATGGTATGTGCGGTAGCGCCAGGCTGGCTCACGCGCACTTCGATGGCCTGGTACTCGTTGGGCGCAGGGTTCGGAGGTGCCGTGCAGGTAATCTCATAGTAGGCGCCTGCGTCCGGCAAGACGGAATTGATTTCGCCGGTGATGTCGTGGCCGGTGACCAGCACGCGGCCGCCGGAGTGGACCGCGAAGACGCCCAGGCCCAGGTAGGGGAATGTGGCCTTCTTTGGATCAGTGAGGGGCTTGAGAAAGTCTTTGAAGTAGAAGGGGTCCTGTGGTCCAGCGTGCAGGCCGCCGAGCTCGTAGGGATCCAGGCGGTAGATGACCGTGCGGGCGTCATGGACGGTGTTGGTGAGGGCGACAATCATGTTGAAATCCTGCTGCACGGAGTGGAGATCCTGCTGCGAGCCCCAGTCGCCGAGCATGGGCCAGCCGGGAGAGATGATGAGCACCAGCTTGCGACCGGGACGCGCCTGCTCAACGGAGAGAATCTGGCTGAACTGCTGGATGGATTGTTGAAGCATCTGCTCGAATCCCTGCCATCCGCTTCGCTGGGTAACGGGGCGAATATCTGTGGCGAACTTCTGGAACTCGGCTTGCAAGGCGTTGCCGTCGGTGGTTGAGCCGGACATCATCTTAAGGCCATCTTCGGTTATGGCGGCGATGGCGGTGCGGTGGCGCAGGGCGCCGCCTTCGTGGGTCAGGTATTCGCTGAGCTGCTCGCGGCCCCAGGTCACCGAATCGTAGCCGGGGTTAATCATATCCATGACGATGAGGACGGTGACCGCAGTGGGATCGTTGCGCGTCGGAACCGGCGTGAAGCTGACGATCTGCTGAGGTCGGCCGTTGTCAAGAACGGTAAAGGCGTGCTTATCGAGGCCGGAGATGGGCAGGCCCGCCGCGTTTTTAACCAGCACATCGAGATGAATGGTGTGAGGCTGCGTGGAGGAGCTGGCGGCAGTTTTTGAGGTTGCTGCGGATTGGGCAGAGAGTGCGATGGACGAGGCAAAGAGGCAGAAGGATGCAGCGACAAGAGTGACAGCGCGCATAGACGACCTTTCCAAAAGTGAATGGCGTGGAGATGACGCCAAAATCATTCGTCTCCCCGGTCTCCCATGATGCTGAAAGAGGAGAGTCACTTTTGGGATGGATGCAGTATCCGGATGACGCGCGGGGAGGGATGGTGCGAATTCGGCGATTTCTTTTTATGTCATCGAATGGAGTGTGGATTGGAGCGAGTGGGATCTGCTTCTCTGAGGGCGTGAGCAGGCTGGGTTATGTGCCGAGGAAGAACATGGTGATGTGGTTGACTGCGAAGGCTGCGCCATAAGCGAGGGCGAGCATGTAGGCGAATTGGAGGGCGGGCCACTTCCAACTGTTGGTTTCGCGGCGGACGACTGCCATGGTGGAGGTGCATTGCATGGCAAAGGCGAAGAAGATCATGAGGGCGAGCGCGCCGCCGAGGGTGAGGTCACTGCGCAGCGCGGCGTGGAGGCCAAGGGTTTGAGTGCTGGGGTCTGCGCCATAAAGCGTGCCCATGGTGCTGACCATTACCTCGCGGGCGATGACGCTGGAGATGAGGCCGATGCCGATTTTCCAATTGAAGCCGAGGGGGGCGATGGCTGGCTCGATGAAGTGGCCCATGCGTCCGATCATGCTGTCAGCGAGTTCGGGTGCTGTGTAGTGGCCGCCTGCTACCGGGACGGGCGGGATGTGCGCGAGGAGCCATAGAGCCAGGGTGACGCCGAGAATGATGGTTCCGGCGAGGCGAAGAAAGACGCGGGCGCGATCGACGAGTCGAATCGCCAGCGAGCGCAGCGTGGGCATGCGGTATTGCGGCAGCTCGAGGATAAAGGGCGTCTCGCTGGACCTGAGGACAGAGCTTTTGAGCAGCCATGCGGTGGTCATGGCGGCGACGAATCCGGCGAGATAGAGTCCGAGCATGACGAGGGTCTGCAAACCGATCATGCCATGCAGGTAATAGCGGGCGGGGATGAATGCCGCGATGAGCAACATGTAGACGGGCAGGCGGGCGGAGCACGTCATGAACGGGGTGACGAGGATGGTGGCGAGACGGTCACGCTTATTCTCAATGGTGCGCGTGGCCATGATGGCGGGGACTGCGCAGGCGTAGGCGGAGAGCAACGGGATGAAGGCCTTGCCGTTGAGTCCTGTGGTGCGCATGACGCGGTCGGCGATGAGCGCGGCGCGGGCCAGATAGCCGGAGTCCTCCAGAATGCCGATGAAGAGGAAGAGCAGAAGAATCTGGGGAAGAAAGACGAGGATGGAGCTGATGCCTTTCCATGCACCGTCAATGAGGAGCGATTGCAGCCAGCCCATGGGGAGCAGCGGACGGACGAGCTCAGCGGCGCGGGCCAGCAGGTCGCCGAAACCGTCGGAGAGTGGCTGGCCGATGGAAAAGACGACTTCAAAGACGCCGACGACAACGACGAGGAAGAGCAACGGTCCCCAGATGCGATGGAGCAGGATGTTGTCGAGCTTGCGGCTGCGCTCAGCCGAGAGCGGCGCGCGATAGCCGGTGCTGCGGCTGAGCTGCGCGGCCCAGGTGTGCGTGCTGGCGGCATTGCCAAGTACGGGCAGGGAAAGCGGCTGCGCGCCCTGGCGTGTGGCCTGCTGATTGAGAAAGAGCGGAACCGCGTCCAGGCCGGTGCCGCGGAAGGCGCTGATTTGCGCGACGGGGGTGCCGAGTTCGCGGGCGAGTTTGAGGGCGTCGATTGCGCCGCCGCGGGACTCCATGAGGTCCGACATGTTGAGCAGGACCAAGGTGGGCAGGCCGAGGGCAAGGACAGGTGCGGCGAGCATCAACTGCCGCGTGAGGTGGAGCGAGTCGAGGACCAGCAGGACGGCATCGGGCTTGGGCGTGCCGGGCATTTTGCCCTGGAGCACGTCGACGGAGACACGGGCGTCTTCGGAATAAGGATCGAGCGAATAGACGCCGGGGAGGTCGATGAGCGTGAGGTCGTCGCGGCCGATGCCAGCCATGAGGCCCATGCGCTGCTCGACGGTGACGCCGGGGTAGTTGGCGACCTTCTGGCGCAGGCCTGTGAGGCGATTGAAGAGTGTGGACTTGCCGGAGTTGGGCGGCCCGATCAACACGACGGTGCGCAGCGCGCCGGGCGTGGGTGGCGCCTTGGGCGGCTGGAAGGTCGGTGTCTCGCAGCAGGCGTTCATTGCGCAACCTCAACGGGCTGGTTGAAGGGGTGAGCGGCAGTTTCAGCTTCCGCAGAGCGGACCCGTATGGACTTGGCGGTTTCGACGCGGAGAGCAATCTCCATGCCATCAATGGCGTAGACGGTGGGGTCGCCTGCGGGTGCGCGCCGAACCGCGGTGACGAGCGCGTTAGGGACGAAGCCCATATGCATCAGGTGATTCTGGACGGAATCGGGGAGGTCAAGGGAGACCAGGATACCGGTTTCACCAATTTTGAGTTCGCTCAGCACGCTCAATCGCCGGACCCCCGAGAGCCGCCTGAAGGGCAGCACTCTAAAACTACGACCAGAATAGTCGGACTTCAGTATACGACCAATTTGGTCTGATTCGCAAACCACAGGTGAGAAAAACTTTTGGCCGAAGAACATGGGCTTTTCCCTCCGGGGGGCGGCACGGGGAGGAATGGGAATCTGGCGCATCCTGCCTGGACCGGTGACGGCCTTTACAGGTGTGTATCGGACGTCGATTCATGTGTAACAGCCTGAGCGAAGCAAGGATGTGACCTAAATCACCGGGGTGGGAGAATATCCGAGCGGGTGGGAGACAATCGAGGGGGCATGTGGCTTGGACCCAGGAAGCAGGCGAGGCAATGACACGAGCGGATTTTGAGAAGAGCCTGGAACGAGTGACGCCGCCAGCGGGTTTGAGTGCGCCGGTAGAGGCGCTGTGGTGGGATGCGAAGGGCGAGTGGGCGCGGGCACATGGGTTGGTGGATGAGTTGGAGACGCGCGAGGGGATGGCGGTGCATGCGTATCTGCACCGCAAGGAGGGCGTGGAGTGGAATGCGGAGTACTGGTACGGGCGCGCGGGACGGCAGTACCGGCGCGAGGCGCTCGCGGCAGAGTGGGTGGCGCTGGTGGATGGGCTTCTGCGTTGATGGGGCGCGAGCGGCTGAGGCGAGCGTCTCAGCTGTTGCCGTAGACGGGAAGGGCGGCGCCGTGAATGACGCGGGCCGCATCGCTGGTGAGAAAGAGGATGACGCGGGCGATGTCGTCGGGCTTGGGCCAGGCGGCGAAGTCGGCGCTGGGCATGGCGCTGCGGTTGGCCGGGGTGTCGATGATGCTGGGCAGGACGGAGTTGACGCGGATGCCGGAGCCGCGGAGATCGGCGGCAAGGGAATCAAAGAGAGCCAGCGAAGCGGCCTTGGAAGCTGCGTAGGCGGCGGCTCCGGCGGCGTGGTCGAGCGCAGCTTTGGCGTTGACGTTGACGATGGAACCGGCGCACTGGCGGCGCATGGGCACGAGAGCGGCGCGGGCGAGAACGTATCCGGAGCGGAGATTGAGCGAGAACATGCGGTCAAGCGTGGCGGCGTCGAGGTTCCAGAGCGGGATGCCACCGGCGTAACCGCCGATGGTGTTGACGAGTGCGTCAAGGCGATGGTGCGCGGCAAGGATGCGCGTCATGACTTCGGCGACGGCGGATTCGTTGGTGACGTCGACGCGGTGGCCGGTGAGCGATGCGGAAGCTGGACCGGCGGATTGCTGAAGCGCAGTGAATTCGTCCGGATTGCGATAGGTGACGTGGACCGAGGCGCCTTCGGCAAGGAACGTGAGGCTGACGGAGCGGCCAAGGCCTCCGGTGCCGCCGGCGACGAGAACGACTTTTCCTGAGAAATCAAGATGCATAGGAAGCCTCGCGTGGGGTGAGCGGTGCAGTGTGCGTTGGCGACGGGCAAGGGTGCGAGTCGCGGAAAAGAGCGACATTGCCGGAACGGGCGACAGGGTCAGGCTAATGGGCGGAGCGGAGAAAAGCAATGCTGTCTGAGTGAGGTGGGATCGTGCGGAGTCAGCTGCAGGACGGGGGATCGTACGGTGTTCCACGATGTAAGAAGCCGTGTTGCCCATGTGCCTCACATCACAGCGGCTTGCAGAGGCCACGCAGAGACTCACGGTAGCGGAATATCTCCCTGAACCGCGCTGTGAGGCAAAGCGAAATGAGTGAGCAGAAGATGGTGATTCTGGATGGGAACGAAGCTGCGGCTTCAGTGGCCTATCGGTTGAGCGAAGTGGTGGCGATTTATCCGATTACGCCGTCGTCGCCGATGGCGGAGTGGGCCGACCAGTGGCGGGCCGAGGGGAAGAAGAATATCTGGGGCGCGTTGCCCATCGTGGAAGAGTTGCAAAGCGAGGGCGGCGCGGCGGGCGCGCTGCATGGGGCGCTGCAGGCGGGGGCTTTTGGCACGACGTTTACGGCGAGCCAGGGCCTGCTGCTGATGATTCCCAATATGTTCAAGATAGCGGGCGAGCTGACGCCGGCCACGATGCACGTGACGGCGCGGACGATTGCCACGCATGCGCTTTCGATTTTTGGCGACCACTCGGACGTGATGGCGTGCCGCACGACGGGCTGGGCGATGCTGTCCTCGAACTCCGTGCAGGAAGTGGCAGACATGGCGCTGGTGGCGCAGATTGCGACGCTGGAGTCGCGGATTCCGTTTATTCATTTCTTTGATGGCTTCAGGACTTCGCACGAGGTGGCGAAGATTGAGCCGATTGCGGACGAGACGATTCGTGCGCTGCTGGACGACAAGTACATCCTGGCGTATCGCAAGCAGGCGTTGAGCCCGGACCATCCGCGGCTGCGCGGTTCGGCGCAGAACCCGGACGTGTTTTTCCAGGCGCGGGAGGCGTGCAGCCCGTATTACGCGGCGGTGCCGGGGATCGTGCAGGGCGTGATGAACCGGCTGGCGGCGCAGACGGGTCGCGCGTATCACCTGTTTGACTACGCAGGCGCGGCGGATGCGGAGCGGGTGATTGTGATGATGGGCTCCGGCGCGGAGGCCGCGGAGGAAGCGGTGGATGCGCTGAACCGGCAGGGCGCGAAGGTGGGGCTGGTGAAAGTGCGGCTCTATCGGCCGTTTGACGCGAAGGCGCTGCTGGCGGCGTTGCCGGCGACGGTGAAGTCGATTGCCGTGCTGGACCGCTGCAAGGAGCCGGGTGCGACGGGCGAGCCGCTCTACCAGGATGTGATGACGGTGCTGGCCGAGCACGCGGCGAGCCTACCGTTTGCGGCGATGCCGACGGTGGTGGGCGGACGCTACGGCCTGTCGTCAAAGGAGTTCACGCCGGCGATGGTAAAGGGCATCTTCGACGAACTAGAGAAGACGGCGCCGAAGAATCACTTCACGATCGGGATTGACGATGACGTGACGCACACGAGCCTGCGGTATGATCCGTCGTTTTCCACCGAGGATCCGCAGACGGTGCGGGCGCTGTTCTACGGGCTGGGCTCGGATGGCACGGTGGGCGCGAACAAGAACTCGATCAAGATTATCGGCAGCGAGACACCGAACTTTGCGCAGGGCTATTTTGTGTACGACTCGAAGAAGTCGGGGTCGATGACGACGTCGCATCTGCGCTTTGGGCCGAAGCCGATTCACTCGACGTACCTGATCACGCAGGCGAGCTTTGTGGCGTGCCACAACTTCAGCTTCCTGGAAAAGATGAACGTGCTGGAAGCGGCGATGCCGGGCGCGGTTTTCCTGCTGAATGCGCCGTATGGGGCAGCGGAGATCTGGGAGAAGCTGCCGCGGACGATGCAGCGCGAGCTGATTGAAAAGAAGATTGAGTTTTATGTGATTGACGGCTACACGGTGGCGCGCGAGGCGGGGATGGGCTCGCGCATCAACACGATTATGCAGACTTGCTTCTTTGCGATCAGTGGCGTGCTACCGCGCGAAGAGGCGATTGCGCAGATTAAGAAGGCGATCAAGAAGACCTATGGCAAGCGCGGCGAGGCGGTGGTAGAGAAAAACTACGCGGCCGTGGATGCAGCACTGGCGCATCTGGAAAAGGTGTCGGTCCCGGAGAGTGTGTCGTCGGAGTTTGACCTGATTCCTTCGATCTCTGACAAGGCTCCGGAGTTTGTGCGGTCGGTACTGGGCGAGATTGCGGCGGGACGCGGCGACCTGCTGCCGGTGAGCGCGATTCCTGCGGGCGGTGCGTTTCCGACGGCGACGTCGCAGTGGGAGAAGCGGAACATTGCGCAGTCGATTCCGGTGTGGGAGAAGGATTTGTGCATCCAGTGCGGCAAGTGTGTGATGGTATGCCCGCATGCAGTGATTCGCTCGAAGGTGTATGGAGCCGAGTATGCGGAAAAGGCTCCTGCGACCTTCCAGTGGGCGAAACCGAAATGGCGCGGAATGGAGAACGACCACTACACGCTACAGGTATCGCCGGAGGATTGCACGGGCTGCGCGGTGTGCGTGGATGTGTGTCCGGTGAAGGACAAAAGCGATGCGGGCCGGAAGGCGATCAACATGGCGCCGCAGGCACCGCTGCGCGCGAGCGAGCGCGAGAACTGGGAATACTTCCTGACGCTACCGGAGATGGATCGGAGCAAGCTGTCGCACGGGCAGGTGAAGGACCTGCAACTTCTGCGGCCGCTGTTCGAATTTTCTGGTGCATGCGCAGGCTGCGGCGAGACGGCGTACATCAAACTGCTGACTCAGTTGTTTGGCGACAGGCTGTATATTGCAAATGCGACAGGGTGTTCGTCGATCTATGGCGGCAACCTGCCGACGACGCCGTACAGCACGAATGCGGAAGGACGTGGGCCGACATGGGCCAACTCGCTGTTTGAAGACAATGCGGAGTTCGGCTTCGGGATGCGGACCGCGCTGGATCAGCAGAAGGAGTTTGCCGAGACGCTGCTGATGCGATTGGCTCCCCAGGTGGGCAGCGGACTGGTGCATGCGCTGCTGGACGCTCCGCAGAGAACGGAAGAGGAGATCCACGCGCAGCGTGATCGCGTGAACGTGTTACGCATCAAGTTGGCGGCGCTGGATTCATCCGATGCGCGGAACTTGCTGGCCATTGCAGATGCGCTGGTGCGGAGGAGCGTCTGGATCCTGGGCGGCGACGGCTGGGCGTTTGACATTGGGTTCGGCGGGCTGGACCACGTGCTGGGTTCGGGCAAAAACATCAACGTGCTGGTGCTGGATACGGAGGTGTACTCGAATACGGGCGGGCAGTCGTCGAAGGCGACGCCGCGCGGCGCAGTGGCGAAGTTTGCCGCGAGCGGCAAGCGCGTGAGCCGGAAAGACCTGGCGATGGAAGCGGTGAGCTACGGCTCAGTGTACGTGGCACAGGTGGCGCTGGGGGGCAACGACACGCACGTGGTGAAGGCCTTTCAGGAGGCCGAAGCGCATGAGGGCCCGTCGCTCATCATCGCGTATGCCTCCTGCATTGCGCACGGGTACGACCTGGTGCATGGGCTGGAGCAGCAGAAGCTGGCGGTGCAGTCAGGCTACTGGCCTTTGATGCGCTATAACCCGGCGTTGCGTGAGGAAGGAAAGAATCCGTTCCAGCTGGACTCGAAGGCGCCATCGATTCGGCTGAAGGAATATGCGTATCGCGAGGCGCGGTACACGATGCTGGCGCGGAGCAATCCCGAGCTGGCAGCGAAGCTGCTGGAAGAAGCGCAGGACGATGTCGAGCGGCAGTGGCGCGTGTACTCCGCGAGGGCTGCCATGCCGGGACGAGGAGAGACACCGGACATCGCCCCCAAGGAGAAGCCGGAGGAGAAGGTTGCGGTGGCAGTGGGCGGAGGTGCGGAATGATCGACTTTTCGACAAAGTATCTGGGATTGGATCTGAAAGGACCAATCATCGTGTCGTCCACGCCACTGTCGGAGTCTCTCGACAACATTCGGCGCATGGAGGACGCGGGAGCAGCGGCGGTTGTGCTGACGTCGCTGTTTGAAGAGCAGCTGATTCTGGAGTCGAAGGCACTGGATGAGGACCTTGCGCGAGGAACGGAGTCGTTTGCGGAGTCGTTGGACTTCTTGCCGAAGCAGGCGGATTATCGCATCACGCAGGAGGTGTATCTGGAGCATCTGCGGAAAGCCAAGGATGCGGTTCGGATTCCGATTCTGGCGAGCTTGAACGGTGTGACGCCGGGAGGCTGGGTGCGGTTTGCGAAGGAGATGGAGCAGGCAGGCGCGGATGCGATTGAGCTGAACACATATGCGCTGGCGACGGACAAGAATCAAACTTCAGTGGTGCTGGAAGTGCAGCTGCTGGAACTGGTGGAGAGTGTCTGCCAGGAAGTGAAGATACCGGTTTCGGTGAAGTTGTCGCAGTCTTACACGAGTATGGCATCGCTGGTGAGCCGGCTGGAGCAGGTGGGTGCGCGCGGCGTGGCGTTGTTCAACCGGTTCTATCAGCCGGATTTTGATATTGAGGCGCTGGAAGTGCGGCCGTCCCTGCATTTCTCCACGTCCTCTGAATTATTGCCGCGGCTGCACTGGGCGGCGATTCTGTATGGGCAGGTCGACCTGGACATTGCGATTACCGGCGGCGTGCACACGGCGGAGGATGTGCTGAAGAGCATTATGGCAGGGGCGAGCATCACGATGATGGCGTCGGCCCTGCACATTCATGGCATTGAGCACATTGGGCGCGTGCTGGCGGATATGCAGTACTGGCTAGAACGGCATGAGTACGAAACGCTGTGGGGCACGCGGGGATGCCTCAGCCGGAAGAGCGTGCCGGATGTGTCGCCGTTTGACCGCGGGAATTACATCAAGACGCTTAGCTCGTACAGTCTGCGGCAGACGGTGACAGCGTTCTGATCTCACTCGATTGTGATGCAAGGCGGCGGTGGCATACAGATGCTGCCGCCGTTTTGCTTTGAAGGAGCGAATGAGTTGGCATGGTGCGACTGCATCGTTATGATGCGGGGGTGCGGAGTTTCGGCCGAAAGTGGGATTGGATCCTGCCGCACAGAGGAGACCGAAGGATGATGATGCGTTTTGGATGGGTGAGGGCAGCGGTTCCAGCGCTGGTGCTTTCTGGATTGTGCGGATTGTGTGTGGCACAGACGCCGGCCAAATATCAGCCGACGCTTGAGTCGCTGGACAGCCATCCGCTGCCCCAATGGTACGCGGGCGCGAAGCTGGGCATCTTCATTCACTGGGGCCTTTATTCAGTGCCGGGCTGGGCGCCGCTTTCGCATCCTGACCACGACTTCACCTCGGCAGATTACATCAAGTACAACCCGTATGCGGAGTGGTATCTGAACGTGATGCGGATTCCAGGGTCGCCGACGCAGGCGTATCATCGCGAGCACTATGGCGCGGACTTCGGCTATTACGACTTTGCACCAGTCTTTAATCGGGAGTCGAAGAAGTGGAATCCCGACGAGTGGGCACAAATTTTCCACGACGCGGGCGCGCGCTATGTGGTGCTGACGAGCAAGCACCATGAGGGTTTTACATTATGGCCGAGTACAACGGTGAATCCAAATCCCTCGATTCCGATGAACGAGCGGCATGCGGAACGGGATATTGTGGGCGAGTTGACGGCTGCCGTTGAGAAAAAGGGAATGCGGATGGGGTTGTACTATTCAGGCGGGTACGACTGGACATTCAACTCGGGGCCGATTGAGACGGCAGCGGATTACCAGACGGTAAAGCCGGAGACACAGGCGTATGGTGACTACGCCTATGCGCAGATTCATGAGTTGATCGACAGGTATCATCCGGCGGTCCTGTGGAACGACATTGATTGGCCGAAGACGGGACGGGCGTTGGAGGTGGAAGCGGACTACTACAACGCGGTGCCGGATGGCGTGATTGACGACCGCTTTGGGATCAAGCACTCGGACTTTACTTCGCCAGAGTACAAAAAGCTGGATGCGATCAGCCAGAAGAAGTGGGAGGAGTGCCGTGGGCTGGGGCGGTCGTTCGGCTACAACCGCGCGGAGGGTGAAGCGGAGACGATTGCGCCGGCGGATCTGATTGCATTGCTGGTGGACATTGTGAGCAAGAACGGGAACCTGCTGCTGGACGTGGGACCGGAAGCAGATGGGACGATTCCGCCGGTGCAGATGGAGCGGCTGAAGGCACTGGGCGCGTGGCTGAAGCAGAACGGGGAGGCGATCTATGACACAACGCCATGGATGCGCGCGACAGGCAAGAGCGCGGAGGGTGATGATCTGCGCTTCACGCGGAAAGGAAGTGACCTGTATGTGACGATCCTGGGCACGCCAAAGGCGAAGACGGTCACGGTGCAAGGTGTTGCGTCGAGAAAGGGAGCAGTGACACTGCTCGGCGAAGCGGAGGCGCTGCAGGCATCGGCTGCGGGCGGGGATCTGCGCGTGACGCTGCCGGAGACGCTGCCAGGCAAGTATGCGTATGTGCTGAAGCTGAGCGGTTATGCGGATTGAGGCTCAGCTGGTGCGGGGATATCGCTGAGGAGATCCTGTACGGTTGTTTGCAAGAGGTGGATGGCACGCGGCAACGCAGCCTGCACGGTGCTGCTCAGATCCTCCGCGAATGTGAGTGAGCCTGCTCCGACGGTGAGCAGGAGCGCCTTTTGCGGAGCTGCATTGTAGAGGTCACGAGCGAGTGCGAGGAGTTCTGTTGCGCCTGAGTGGTGCGTGGCGGGAACAAATTGCGGCGCGGCGGGCTGGACGGGCTGAAGATTGACTTGGCCCGGCGCGGCGTCGATGGAGCAGTCGAGGAAGACAACAGAATGAGCTGTGGCAATGTCGGCGGCCAGTTCGGGCGTCCACTGTTGACGAGAGATGATGCGAATGCGCGGATCAGCGCGCCAGCGGTCTGCGGCCCACTCAGCGAGGTGAGGGCCGATGCCATCGTCCTCGCGGAGCGGGTTGCCGCAGGCGAGGATGAGGCAGGGAATGGGCTCGGCGGTCATGGCAGTCACGAGCGGGTTACTGTGTCGAGAACCTCGCCCGTGGAGGCCATAAGGGTGATTTGGAGCGGCATCTGGCCGAAGGCGTGCGAGGAGCAGCTGAGGCATGGGTCGAAGGTGCGGACAACGGCCTCGACGCGGTTGAGTATGCCTTCAGTGAATTTTCCATCCTTGATGTAGTGACGCGCGGCCTGCAGTACGCCGCGGTTCATGGCGTTGTTGTTCTGGCCGGTGGCGATGACAAGGTTAGCCCAGACGATGAGTCCGTTCTCGTCAACTTTGTAATTGTGCATCAGGGTTCCGCGTGGAGCCTCTGCTATGCCGGCGCCTTCAAGCCGGTTGACTCCCGCGGTGGCACGGACGTGCTTGTCGAGGATAAGCGGGTCACTGAGAATCTGTTCAATCTTCTCAATGCCATAAAGAATCTCAACGAGACGTGCGTGATGGTAGTAGAAGGAGCTTTGCACGGGGCCGTCGGCAATCTGTTTGAACTCGGCGAGTTCCTTCTCGGCGCGCGGAGTGCCCATCGATTTTACGATGTTGAGGCGGGCGAGCGGACCGACGCGATAGCTGCCATCGGGATAGCCAAGCGGCTTGTAGTAAGCGAACTTGGTATAGCTGTAGGGTTCGACAGCTTCTCCGATGACCTCAGTGAATCGATGGGCGGTGATGCCTTCCTCGACGACACTGCCTTTTGCGTCGATGAGCTTCAGCGTGCCATCGGTGAGTTCGATGGAGTCGTCCTCGTGGACGAGGCTCAGGAAGAGGGATGGGAAGTTGGCGAAGACGTCGGCTTCGCTGCGAAAGGATGCAAAAGTCTTTTTGTAGGCATCGAGGGCGAGCTGAATGTTGGCGTAGGCCTCGGGGAGCAAGCTCAGGATTTCATCGCGCTTGGCGGGAGCAAGCGGTTCGGTGACGCCGCCGGGCACAACCCAGCCTGGATGAATCCGCTTGTTGCCGAGCAGTTCGATGATGTGCTGGCCGAAGCGACGCAGGCCGATACCGGCGCGTCCAAGCTCGGGATAGCCGGCGGCAACTCCGAAGATATGGCGCTTTGCGGGGTCGGAATCGAGGCCTAGAAGCAGGTCGGGCGAGGAGAGATGGAAGAAGCTGAGTGCGTGGGACTGGACCATCTGGGCAAGGTTCAGCATGCGGCGAAGCTGCGCGGCGGCATGCGGAATGCGCACGGACATGATGGCTTCACAGGCTTTGGCCGATGCGATCAAGTGCGAGACGGGACAGATTCCACAGATCCGCGCCATGAGGCTGGGCATCTCGTAAAAGGGGCGGCCCTCCGAGAAGCGCTCGAAGCCGCGCACCTGGGTGACGTGAAAGTGCGCATCGGAGACCTGGCCCTGCTCGTTGAGGTGGATCGTGATTTTGCCGTGGCCTTCAAGACGGGTGACGGGATCGATGGTGATGGTCTGGCTCATGGCTCAGGCTCCAAAGCGGGTGAGGGCTGGAACATCCAGCGGGGTGCCGGTGACGAGGGCGGTGAGCGCTGCGTGGAAGGTATCTGCCGAGGGTGGGCAGCCCGGCAGAAAGACATCGACTTTGACGAACTCGTGGATGGGCCGGACGATGGGCAGGAGTTTGGGAACAACGATGCAGGGAATCTGAGGCTGGCTCGTCGTGTTTTCGATGAAGGCGCGATCAAGGATGGCCTTGGGTCCGATGGGGTTGCGCATGGAGGGGACATTGCCGGCGACGGCGCAATCGCCCATGGCGACGAGGGTTTTGGTGTGGGCGCGAATCTTGTGAATTTTTTTTTCGTCATCGACGGAGGCGACGGCGCCCTCGACGAGAGCGATGTCGACATGGTCTGGATAATCCTTGCGATCGACGATGGGACTGTAGACGATGTCAACAAGCTCGGCGAGAGCGAGCAGGCGCTCATCCAGGTCGAGAAAAGACATGTGGCAGCCAGAGCATCCGTCGAGCCACACTGTTGCCAGGGTCAGCTTGCTCATTTCGCCTCCCGCATCAGGTTGAGATAGGGCAGAAAGTCGGGGTACTTGGGATGGGCATCACCGACTTTGCTCTTATCAAAGAGCGCGCCGGTGGGGCAGACCTGCACGCATTTGCCGCAGCGCGTGCAGCTGGATTCGCCCCAGGGATTGTTGAGATCGGAGATGATCATGGAGTTGATGCCGCGTCCCATGACATCCCAGACATGGGCGCCTTCAATCTCTGCGCAGACACGCACGCAGCGGGTGCAGAGGATGCATCGATTGTGATCGATGGTGTAGCGCTCATGCGAGCCATCGACGTGCAGGTCCGGATTGCGATAGGGAAGGCGGACATGGGTTAAGCCTTGCTGCTGTGCGAGAGACTGTAATTCGCAATGGCCGTTGGCGACGCAGACCGAGCAGATGTGATTTCGCTCGGCGAAGAGGAGTTCGAGGATGGTGCGGCGATGCTTCTGGAGGCGTTCTGTGTTGGTGCTGACCTCCATACTTTCGTAGATGGTGGTGACGCAGGCCGGCTGGAGCTTGCTGGTGCCTTTGATCTCCACGAGGCACATGCGGCATGCGCCGACGTCCCCGAGGCCGTTGACGTGGCAGAGCGTGGGAATATCGATGCCATTTTCGCGAGCAACTTCGAGGATCGTTTGACCGCGCAGGGCGCTGACCTCTCGGTCGTCGATGATGAGTGTTTTGACATCGCCCGCATCCGTCATGCCGTCACCTCCACTGCGTCAAATTTGCAGACCCCAGCGGGGCATCGTTTCTGTTCGATGTGCTGGATGTACTCGTCTCGAAAATACTTCAGGGTACTGAGCACGGGATTGGGAGCCGTCTGACCGAGTCCGCAGAGGCTTGCTTCTTTGACGGTGCTGCAGAGATCTTCAAGCAGGTGGAGGTCTGCCATGGTGGCCGAGCCATTGCAGATGCGTGTGAGGAGCGTATACATCTGTGCGGTTCCGGCGCGGCAGGGGATGCATTTGCCGCAGGACTCGGTCATGCAGAACTCGATGAAGAAACGGGCTACGTTGACCATGCAG
>JAKAJO010000057.1 GCA_021813745.1 Acidobacteriota bacterium | reverse complement strand
GCAGTGCGCGCCGTGGTGCCAGCCACAAAGTGCTCGATCAGACGAAACTGCTTGGACCAGGACAATCGACTCTTGCGAAATCCTTCGCCCACACCAGATACCTCTCGCGATTATCTGGTACAGCCCCGAAAAGAATTTGTAGTTGGTGCCGGGAGGGGGGGTCGAACCCCCATGACCGCAAGGGTCGGCGGATTTTGAGTCCGCTGCGTCTGCCAGTTCCGCCATCCCGGCATGGTGGGAGGAACAACTTCACTTAGTGTAATTGACCGTGACTCCTTTTGGAGTGGATTCATACCTCAGATCCAGAAGAAACCCGGAGCACCGCAGTTTACCTCCTCAGCGTCAGATCCTTGCGCTGAGGATTCGAGAGCGCACCGCGTGCCCCCCTCGTGGAGTCTATGCATCATCCTCAGTGCGCGTTGCCCATCAACAGAGGAAGCCCGCAACAAAGGTTGCGGACTTTCTCAAGGTTGGAACTGATAAGTTACTCGGGAAGCGTGGTTGTCCCTGTCACAGCAAAGTTACCGGTTACAGTGGGTGCGCCAGTGTTCGGTTGCCCACCACCGACAGAAACGGTGTACTGGCCCTCCGCAATAATTGGTTCGCCCGCCTCATTGACCATGCTCAGGTCACGCGGTTTGAGGTAGAAGCTCACCTTTTTCGATGCGCCAGGTTCGAGATGCACCCGCTGGAAGGCTCGGAGCGCCCGCAGCGGAGCACCCGGTGTGCCGGGGAAGCTGAGATAGAGCTGCGCGACTTCATCGCCCGCGCGACTGCCTGTGTTGGTCACGGTGACCTCAGCCGTCATTGGGTCGCCTGCATGTACCGGCGCCGAAGGCAGCGTAAGGCCGCTATAAGCGAATTTGGTGTAGCTCAATCCATAGCCGAAAGGATAGAGCGGCGTTCCGGTGAAGTACCTGTAGGTACGGTTCTTCATCGAGTAGTCTTCGAACGGCGGTAGCTGATCAACCCCCTTATAGAAGGTAACCGGTAGCCGACCAGCAGGATTATTCCAGCCAGAGAGCGTCTGAGCCACCGCCATACCTCCCTCTTCGCCGGGGTACCACGCTTCGAGGATTGCATTAGCGTGCTCGGCCGCCCAGTTGACAGCAAGCGCACTGCCATTGGTGAGTACCACGACAAGCGGCTTGCCAGTTGCCGAGAGAGCCTTCAACAAGTCCTCTTCCGGCTGCGGAAGGTCGATACTGGTGCGATCGCCGCCGACAAATCCAGGCACGTTGACCTTCATCTCTTCGCCTTCCAGCTCACTGGTGATACCAACCACTGCGACCACCACATCAGCGTTCTTGGCAGCTTCAATCGCCTCGGGCTGCGGGGTCAGGTCCACCTTGTTCCAGACGAGCCGCGCAACAATGGGCTCATTCTCGGACATCTGGCCGTACTCCACGACAAGTGGATAGGCCTTGCCCTTTTCCATGTGGACCCGGCCCAGCTTCGTGCTCACCTGGCCGGCGTGAAAGTCCTGCGTCACTTCCTTTCCGTCCAGCATCACGCGGAAATAGCCGACGGCTTGCATGCCAAGGTTGTAGTCGGCGGTCTCCGGCGCGGTGAGCGTACCTTCCCAGTGAATGCCGATGGGACTCTTCCCAGCAACTTCATCGGGCAGGGACTGCGTCGTGGCGTTTACGCCCGCCTCAACACGGGTGGCCAGCACGGGCGGCTTCGCGGTCCCTTCGCTGAGACTGATTCCCGTGTTCTCAACGTAAGTAGCCTTCAGCCCCGGCTTGCCATCAAACTTCACGGCGCTGGCGGGAACCGGATCTGCCTTCTTGCTCAGGAACTGCGTGCCTTCGGCATAGGTAATCGTATCGTTGGCAAACTCTTCCTGCATGCCGTCATAGATCGAGACGATGTGGTTGGGAATGCCTGTATAGTTACCGAGCAGGAAACGCGTCTGCTTTGCCAACGGGCCAATGAGTGCAATCTTGATACCGCGTGTCTTAAGCGGCAGGGTATCGTCGTTCTTCAACAGGACCATCGACTCGTTAGCCAGGCGCAGCGCCAGTGCCTTGTGGCCTGCGCTGTTGAGCGCGTCCGGATTGATGCGGTTGTATGGCACCATAGCCGCCGGGTCAAAGAGCCCTAGCTTGATGCGTGCAGTGAAAAGCCGAGTGACGGCCGTGTCGATATCGCTCTCTTTCAGATAGCCCTCTTTGACGGCATCCAAATAGGGCTTGTAGTCGTGGTCGTCTTTCACCTTGGCAAAGAAGTCGGCGCACTCGTTGTCCATGCCGCGCTGCAGGCTTATCGCAGAGGCCTGCGCCTGCGTCGGCTTGTAGTGGTGACCGCTGAAGATGTCGATGACCGCGCCGCAGTCGGAAACAACGTAGCCCTGGAAGCCCCACTTGCCGCGAAGCTGATCCTGCAGCAGGAACTGATTGGCGCAAGCCGGCTCGCCATTGATGCTGTTGTAAGCACACATCACAGAGCCCGCTTTGCCTTCAGTCACTGCCGCGCGGAATGCCGGTTCATAGGTATCCAGTTCGTCGTGCTTGCTGACGTCCACGTTGGCTTTATGGCGTGTGGGCTCAGGGCCGCTATGCACATCGAAGTGCTTCGGTGTGGCGATCACGCGGTAGTAGCGCGGATCGTCTCCTTGCATGCCGGTGACAAAGGCGACGCCCATACGGCCTGTCAGGAATGGGTCTTCGCCGTAGGTCTCCTGGCCGCGGCCCCAGCGAGGATCGCGAAAGATGTTCAGATTCGGTGCCCAGAAATCCAGGCCTTGAAAGATGTTGCTGTGGCCTTGTGCGCGCATCGCCTGCATGTACTTGATGCGGCCCTCTGTACTGATATCAACGCCCATGTGATGAATGGCGGCCGGATCAAAGGTGGCGCCGAGACCAATGGGCTCAGGAAATTCGGTTGTGCCATCAACGGCCACCCCGTGTAGCGCCTCGCTCCACCAGTCATAGGACGGAATATGGAGACGTGGAATCGCGCGAGCCTGGTTCACCAGTTGGCTGGCCTTCTCTTCGAGTGTCATCCGGTGAACCAAATCGGCCGCGCGCTGCTCTGCAGGCAGGTTTGGATCAAGGTAAGCGGGTCGTGCCGCGTCCTGCGCGTGGGTTGCCCACGCCAATCCAAGGCAGGTTACTCCTGCCGCAATCCATCTCAATCCCAGGCTTTTCATCGCAACCCCTTTTAGGGCAGGCAGATTATTTCCCGCAGAATTTCATCACGAGAAAACGTTCGCTTGACCCACCTGCCAAAACTAAAAGCGCCGAGTAACTGGTGTCAAGACAGGGGAACGAGGGAATGCAGGGAAAAATCGCTTTAGGTGAACCACTGTGCCGAAAAACGCGGGCCTACAATAAGGCACTCGGATTAAAGAAGTCGCTGAGACCGGCTCTTTGGGCGTGAGCTGCCATCGAAGACTGGATTTCAAGCGCGAGCGCCAATGCTTCCCTGCCCTGCCGGGCAGTAACGGAGGGCTCGCGGCGCGTATGAACAGCGTTAAGAAACGCCTCGATCTCCAGACGCAGTGGCTCGCCGGGCGTCACATCCGGCTTGACAAAGCGCAGCCCCGGCGCCGGACCGGCAGGCGGCGCAGCCAGAGTCTGCGCAATTTCGCGCAATCGCGCTGGGTCGTTTTGCGCAGCCATGATCTGTCCAAGCAGCGCGGCGGGTATCTGCCCCGAGATAAGAAGCTGCTGAATCACCGCGGAATCTAAACTTCCGGTGGAGAGGAATTGCGCGGCGGCCGAGGCGAGTTGCGGGGAGATAGAGCTCTTTTCCAAGTCGTCGATGCGAATCACCAGCACATCCCGGCGGGCGTAATCAAGGGAAACATATTGGCGTGGCTCAAAAAAGCGCAGCTTGCGCACACGCTCCGTGGAGACGCGCGAGGCGGTGAAGTTGGCGATGCAGCCCGACTCAAACTCAACCCGAACGTTGGCGATATCGACTTTGGGCGAGAGGATGGGGAGACCAACGGCGCGCACCTCACGAACAGGCGAATCCGCAAACGTCAACACGATGTCAAGGTCGTGAATCATCAGATCAAGAACGACGTCAACGTCGAGCGCGCGCGGCGTGAAGACTGAGAGGCGATGCGCCTCAAAGAACATGGGGCGATGCAACGTGGGCTGCACGGCGAGGACCGCCGGATTGAAGCGCTCCAGGTGGCCTGGCTGCAATATGCGCTGATGTTTGGTGGCCAGTGCGAGAAGCGCGTCAGCCTCACCGAGCGTGGCGGCGAGGGGTTTTTCAACCAGCAGGTCCAGACCCGCCTCAAGCAACTGCTCCGCAACCTCGTGGTGATGCACCGTGGGAACAGCAACTGTGGCGGCGTGAAGTCCGAGATCTGCGGAAAGCAGCGCCTCAGCCGTGGCGAAGACGGGAATTGCGAATTGCTTTGCGATCTCGTCCGCACGAATTGGATCCGGCTCAACGGCAGCGACCAGGGTGACGCCGTGTCCTTCCGTCTCCAGCCCGCGATAGACACGAAGGTGGTTACGGCCGAAGGCACCTGCTCCGGCCACGGCGACGCGGATCGCGGTCTGGCCGGATGCGCTCAAACGCCCTTGCCTTCAACAGCCTTGAGACACCTGCCATAGAGCTCGAGCAGCTGACTCACATGCTCCTCGGGCTTGGGCGCCGTGGAGCCGCTGAAGCCTGTAGAAGGTGAGGCGGCGCGGCCTACGCCCGTGGTTCCGGCGATGAACTTGAGCAGGTCGAGGGCGATATCTTCATTGCGGCGAGCACCGAGGCCCGCGACATTCGTTCCATCCATGCTGAATGCTTCTCCGAATTGGATGCTACCAGATAATGTTGCGACTGGTGTTGCGGTGAGCGCCCACGCTGCATACGGACCGCGATCATCGCGACGGCGGTCCGTATCGCAGCGGCCTACAATTTGATGCCCAGGCTTGACAGGAAGTCCTTCACCTGCGGCCAGACTGCTTTGATGTCTGTCGCGGTCTGCACGTCGAGGACGATGTTCAGCGGGTTCGACGCCACGCCAACCATGTCCGTCAGCGGCTTTTCGACCGCACCCAGCAGTGCAGCGAGCGCTGCTACAACGGCTGGTGCTGCATGCAGGGCCTTGTTGGCGCCTGTAAGCCACTTCAGGGCATCTTCCGCACCAATCTCAATTCCTTTTTCGATGCTGACCAAAACATTTGCCATCGGGATATATCCTTTTCTGGTCCCGAGCACGGGTCGTAGCAGACCGCTCATGGACAGGAGATCTGGCGGCCTATGGCAGGGTGCGATGTTTTAGCCCTTCCCCTGCCCGCAGCCGCCGCGCAGACACACAGCGGCTTCCGCGCCCCGGAGCTCTTCGCCAAGGAAGAGCGAGCACATTCGCCCGGCACGGTGTTGTCGCTGAGTTGTCTGGCTACTGTCTCAGAATAGAGAAATGAGAGCAATTAAAGTGCAAAACACCCCTTCCTGTAACCTATTAAAAACAAAGTACTTCATAAAAAAATTCCGCAAATGCGCTTGACAGCATCTGGCGCTCTGCCCGCTTCCGGACACTCTTCGTCTCCAGCTGCGCTTATCCAGCTGGAATCAGAACCGGGCGCGCGGGTGCAGGCGCGGGCTGGTTGAGAAGGCGCAGCAGCGTGGGAAGCGCGCTCAGGTGAAACTGCCGTTCACGCGCATCCAAGCGGACAAGCATATGCACCTGGTCAAACGTTATCGCAAAATTCTGCATGGGGCAGGCACCGAAGTTCGCCAGAGGAAAGACCGGGTTGATTTCGACAAACGGGTGGATAAACGTGTAGCGACCCGCGCGCACGTCCGCGCCAAGCACACCGGCAGTGATCTGGAAGCGTGTGGCAACCGATTCGCTATTGGCAAACAGTTCGGGGTCAACGTCAAAGTGCAAGCGTGCCGCGACAGTTGCGGGAAGGCTAAGGCCGATTCCGCCGGAGTCGAGTTGGGCTTCCACCTGCACCTCACCCAGATGGAGTGTGATGATGGGCACGCCATCGACTACACGCATCGGCAGGACGTTAAATCCTCCATCGGGAACAAGTCCTCCCAAGGCCAGCGTCATGCGCTGTGCGGGGTAATCAAGGGTGAGCAGGTAGCTACGGAAAAGGGTGAAACCAAGCAGCCCCTGGCACGTTGCGTCTTCCGGCGGAAGCGTGTGCAAAATGGCACTCACACCGGTGAACTCCACATCGGCGACACGAAGCGACTGCACAAGGACAATGGGACTCCTGGTAGCCCCCTGGCCGCTTGGGTCTGTGAGGCGGACCTCACCGATGGCAGGTAAACCCAATTCTCCCGCAAGTTCCGGCGTTACCAGCGCCTGGCCGCCCGTGCCTGTGTCGACGACAAAACGAAACGGCCCTTTGCCATTGATGGTGACCATGACATAGGCCTTGCCGTGAACGATTTCCAACGGCGCTGTGTGCCCCTGTGCGGCAATCGGCAAAGTGAGGCTGAGCAGAAGAGCACAGCCCGCGCTGGCGAGAATCGAAGATCGAATCATGGAAGGCATGGCGCCCTCCTTTTGCGCGGCCTGAGACTGGCCGGCGCGTGGGGAAGCATCGAGCTTCTGCCGTGATTGTACGTCCGTTTTGGATCGGAAGTTCCACGCTTGCGAAGGGATTTGTTCCAAGCAACCAAGCGGGAGAGCGGTGCAGGGGATTTGGGTCCGGCACGCCGCACTAAAATAGAGCCCTATGTCTACGCGCGTACGTTCGCATGCCAAGATCAACCTGGGGCTGGGTATCGGCGCTCCCCGGCCGGATGGCTTTCATGCGCTGGCCACGGTGTACCAGACGCTGGAAGTGCATGATGTGGTGACGGTTACAGCGCGGAGGGCGAACGAAACGCGACTGGCGCTCACCAGTAATGACGGCCGAGTACCGACCGATGCCCGCAACACGGCCTGGAAGATGATTTCCCTGGTTTTAGACGAGAGTGGTGTCAACGCTGAGGTTGCGGTGCACATCGAAAAGCGGCTGCCAGTGCAGGGCGGACTGGGAGCTGGCTCGGCGAATGCGGTGGCAGCACTGGTGGGGCTGGAGGTGGAGCTGGGAGTCTTGTCCGGGCGGGCTGATTGGCCATCGCGACGGTTGGAGCTGGCGGCCGCGGTCGGCTCGGATGTGCCTTTATTTCTGATCGGTGGGGCTGTACTGGGGATGGATCGCGGGCAGGAGGTGATTCCTTTACCGGATTTTGAGCCAGTGTGGTGCGTGGTGGCGACGCCTGCCGTGGGAGTGTCCACTCCGCAGGCCTTTCGGGACTGGGATGCGCTGTGCGCCACTGAAGGTTTGACCGGCGAAGCAAGTGACGATAAACTAAAGCAGTTGAGCCGCGCTTACGCCAGCGCCTTCGCGGGAAGGTTTCCGCAGGGAGGGCAGAGAGCAGGCTCCTCCGGTGTCGCTTCCGTGGGAGGCGACCTGGCCGGACGCCAAGAGTCCGCGCTTGTCCGCACCGGGATCACGAGCTGGATCGTGAACGACTTTGAACGTGTCGTCTTCCGCCAGCATCCTTCCCTTGCAGAAATCAAGCGTCTTCTTGCCGCCGCCGGAACACCGGAGGCAGCTTTGCATGCTTCGCTGTCGGGGTCCGGTTCGGCGCTCTTCGGGTTGTACCTGACTCGCGGAGATGCGGAAGCAGCCCGAGGACGGCTGGCCGAGGCGGGGGTGGAAAGCCTGCTGACGCGCACCCTGCCGAGGGGACAATACTGGAGCGAAATGCTTCTTCCGCAAGTTGGTTGACAGCGCACGGGAACGCGAGCGAGACTCACGTGCGGCTGCAAGAAGGGCGTTTCCGGCACAGTGCCGGAGGGGCCAGAAGTTGGGCGATCGTCTAATGGTAGGACAGTGCCCTTTGGAGGCACTTGTCTAGGTTCGAATCCTAGTCGCCCAGCCATTTTTTATGCGGGAGAAATTCCCGGAAGGCAGCCAAAGCCAACCAGCTTGGAGGTGCTTTTCAGATGGATGCAGGAACCGTGGCCGTTACGTTGGAAGACAAACCGCAAACCTCGATCGACACATCGAAGGAAGCCGCAGCCAAGGCCAAGGATACCAAGCCTGCCGTGGAGCGCAAGCGCGCGCGCAGCCTGACCGAAGATAAGCGCTTTAAGCTGTTCTCTGGCACGGCGAACCGGGCGCTGGCAGATGAGATTGCGACGCATATCGGCGTGAAGGTGGGCGAGGCCAAGCTGCAGCGCTTTGCCGACGGCGAGGTCTACTTCCAACTGCTGGAAAACGTGCGCGGCGTCGATGTCTTCGTCGTGCAGCCGACCTGCTATCCCGTGGACCAGCACCTGGTGGAGCTGCTGGTGATGATTGACGCACTGAAGCGGGCTTCAGCGGCGCGAATCACAGTGGTGGTTCCTTATTACGGCTATGCGCGCCAGGACCGCAAGGACCGTCCACGCGTGGCCATCAGCGCCAAGCTGATTGCCGACCTGCTGACGACGGCGGGGGCCAATCGTGCATTGTTTGTAGACCTGCATGCGGCCCAGATTCAGGGCTTCTTCAATATTCCCGTGGATCACTTGTTCGCGAGTCCAGTGCTGGTGAGCTACTTCCGCGAATTGAATCTGCCTGATCTGACGGTGGTTTCTCCGGATGCGGGCGGTGTGGAGCGGGCACGATTCTTTGCCCAGAAGATGGGCGCGCCGCTGGCGATTGTGGACAAGCGGCGGACGGACATCAACGTAGCAGAGGTGATGAATGTGGTGGGCGATGTGAAGGGCCAAACCTGCCTCATCATCGACGACATTATTGATACGGCAGGCACTCTGGTGAAGACCGTGGACGCGCTGTATGCCAATGGCGCGGCGGCGGTCTACGCGTGTGCCAGCCACGCAGTGCTGTCGGGACCCGCGATTGACCGCATCGCCAGTTCGCGGCTGGAGCAGCTGGTGGTGACGAATACCATTCCGCTGCGCGAGGCGGCGCAAAAGCTGCCGAAGATCAAGGTGCTGTCGATCGCCGGTCTGCTGGGCGCGGCCATTGAGAGCATTCACATGGAGACCAGCGTGAGCACGCTGTTCAGCTAATGGACAACCCCGGCGGGCCTGCATGGACGCCGCGAACAAAGGGAGCGGCCTTCGAGTTCGTGCCCGACATTGAGAAACGAGAATAAGCACAATGCCTGAAGTTGTCATAGCGAAAGCCCGTGAGGGCAAGTTCAACAAGAATGCTGCGCGCCGTGTGCGTGCCGCAGGCAAGATTCCCGCCGTGCTGTATGGCGCGGGTCATGAACCGGTCGCCGTTGAGGTAGACCCGAAGCAGATCTCCCGGATTCTTTACTCGGAGAGTGGACACAACACGATTTTCGACGTGGAAGTGGCGGGCCAGCCCACAGTCAAGGCCATGATCGTCGACTGGCAGTACGAGCCCATCAGGGACCAGTTGATCCATATCGACCTGAAGCGGATTGCGCTCGATAAGACCCTGCGTGTGAGCGTGCGCGTGAAGCTGCTGGGTATCCCAGTGGGTGTGAAGACCTTTGGCGGGATCCTGGACCAGGTACTGCGCGAGGTTGAAATTGAGTGCTTGCCTGCGGATATCCCGAGTCACATCGATGTGGACATCAGCGAACTGGGCCTGCACCAGGTGCTGCGCGTCAATGAACTGCCTCACTCGGACAAGATCAAGTTCCTGACGGCCGAGGACGCCGCCGTGGCACACGTGGTTTCGATCCGCGAGGAAGCGGCCCCGACGGCAGAAGGCGAAGCAGCGGCAGGTGCTGCTCCGGCTGAGCCGGAAGTGGCCAAGAAAGGCAAGACAGAGCCCGCTGCGGATGCCGCCAAAAAGACCGAGGCAAAGAAGTAAGCCTTGGCTGAGGCAAGTGAGTTTCCCGGCAGCCGCAGCCCCTTCCTGGTGGTGGGGCTCGGTAATCCGGGTCTTGAGTATCTGTGGACGCCGCATAACGCGGGGTTCATGGCCATTGACCGCATCGCCCAGCAAGAAGGGGTTGTGGTCCAAAACCGGCGCTGCCGCGCCACCACTGCGACCTGCCAGATTGCGGGGCGCGAGGTGATCCTGGCCAAGCCGGAAACGTACATGAATCTGAGCGGAGCATCCGTGGCCGCACTGATTCGGGAGTTTGAGGCCGACCCGGCGAAAGACCTGCTTGTCATCTATGACGAGCTGGATCTTCCACTGGGGAGCTTCAAGATCAGGGAATGCGGTTCGCCCGCTGGCCATAACGGAGCCCGCAGCGTAACCGGAGCGCTGGACAGCCAGGAGTGGCTGCGATTGCGGATTGGAGTTGGCCTCAACTTGCCGCCGGAGGTCAAAGCGGCAGGCAGAGAACGCCTTGGCAAGGATTACTTGCTAACCCCAATGCGCAAGGCGGAATTGGCGGTACTTGACGAGGTGCTGGACCGGGTGGCCACGGCCACACGGCGCATCATCTCGGATGGTCCGTCGCCCGCGATGAATGAGTTCAACCGCCGAGAGCGAAACGGCACGGCGGAGGAGTAAGCAGCAGCAACCGCGAACTGGAAACGGAACTGCTGATCAGGAATGGCCGCTATGGTTTTTGCCGGCGGCAGAGGCTGGGATTCGAGGGATCCCGGCGGAAAAGGAAACCGGATGTCGCGTTTGTATGAAGTAATGTTTATTGTTCGGCCCGATGTGGTCGATGAGGAAGTGGACAAGCTGATTGCCGGCTTTACCACCTCTGTGACCAACGGAGGCGGTGTGGTGAAGTCCGTGGAGAAGATGGGCAAGCGGAAGCTGGCCTACCTGGTGCGGAAGTTTGCCGACGGGAATTATGTGCTGATGACCATCGAGGCAGGTGGGCCGGTCGTGCTGGAACTGGAACGCCGTTTGCGCGTCTCTGAGCCTGTGATCAAGTTCATCACGGTTCGAATGGACGAAGAGGAGAAGCGGCTGACCAAGCTGAAGAACCTGCGCGCCAGCCGCCGTAAACTCAGCGCCGAACCTGCGGCAGTTCCCGCAGCTGCGCCTGCGACTCCGGCTGAGGCGACGGAGTCTGTTCCGGCCAGCGTTTAGGACCGTTGCCGCAGCTGGGCTTGCCGCAGCACGGCATGGCTTTTTTGCGGCCCCAATCAGCGCCTCTGCCCCGCATGCGCGCACTGAAAAGAAGAGGGAATACCATGTCTGATGAGATCACTGGAAAGTCGCCCGAAGCGGGCGCAGTAGCACCCCAGGCCGCAGCGAGCGCCGAAGCCAGCGCCACGCCGGCTCGTGGGCCCCGTCCTGCGGGTTCGGGTGGACCGCGCCCCGCTGCCGGCCCTGGAGGTCGGGGCAAGTTCTTCCGCCGCAAGAAAGTCTGCAAGTTCTGCACAGAGAAGATTGACGCGATCCCTTACCGCGATGTGCGTCTATTGCAAGGATTTGTGGCTGAGCGAGGCAAAATTGTGCCCCGGCGCCTGACCGGCGTCTGCACGACGCACCAGCGCCGTCTGACTCGGGCGATCAAGCAGGCACGGAACATCGCTCTGCTGCCCTTCGCCACCCGCCACTAAGCCGTGAGGCGACGAAGGCCGGCACTTCCGAGCGTTTGGCCCTTTTGTTGTAGGGTCAGACCTCAGAAATCGGGCTATGCTGTCGCGAGACACTGGAAGGGTAGAAATAACCTGGCGGGGCAACTGATGGCAGCGTTTGGAGTCTAAGAAAGAGTACGCCAGCACGCACCGCCTGTCACATTGGAGAGTTTTCGATGGAAGTCATTTTGAAGGAAGATGTAGCCAACCTGGGCCACCGTGGAGATGTTGTGAAGGTTGCAGACGGCTACGGACGGAATTTTCTGCTGCCTCGCAAGCTGGCGCTGCAGGCAACCCAGGCCAACAAGGCTGTGATCGAACAGATGAAGCATGCGGCTGCCCGCCGTTCTGCCGCCGAAAAGGCGCAGGCCGAGCAGCAGGTGCCGGCCTTTGAAGCACTGACCCTCAGCTTCATACGCAAGTCGGGTGAGCAGGGCCACTTGTTTGGCTCAGTCACCTCGGCGGACATCGCCGGGGAACTTGCTGCGAAGGGCTTCGAAGTGGACCGCCGCAAGATTCAGCTCTCAGAACCGCTGAAGAGTGTGGGCGACTACACCGTCGCGGTTAAGCTGCATCGCGAAGTAACGGCGCACGTCAAAGTTCTGGTCCAGGCAGAGGCCGCTGAGCCTGTGGCTGAAGCAGCCGTCGCCGAGTAACTCCGATCATGTTGTTCTCGCACCGCCTCCCGGTCTGTGATTGGGAGGCGGATGTGTCTTCAAAGAAGTTTCAACGGATCCCAACCCCCTCTCGCAACCAGCAGCACGCCGCAACTTCCCCCTGCACTTTTCGTGCGCCTTACGAGGAAGGTGTTACAAAGGGAGTGCATGGCCAAGCGCACAAAAGATGGGTTAGACCTCCAGCCCGGCCGACCGGTGGGTTTGCGTACCCTTGGTGAGTATCTCAATCTTTCTCCAGCGACCATTTCGCTGGTGCTGAATAATGCTCCGGGGGTTCGCTCCATTCCACAGGAAACGCGCGATCGCGTTATCGAAGCCGCAGCCAAGTTTGATTACCGGCCCAGCTTTTACGCCCGCTCGCTGCGCAAGCGACAGACTTACACAGTGGGCGTGCTTGTTCCGGAACTCAGTGACAACTATGCGACGCAGGTCCTCGCTGGAGTCGAGGAGTTTCTGATCGAAGAGGGCTACTTCTACCTGACAGCGAGTCATCGGCGTAAGCCCGATCTCATCGACGAGTATCCAAGGATGCTCATGGACCGGTCCGTCGAAGGCTTCATCCTGATCGATACCATTCTTGACAAAGGCTTTCGGCTGCCTACTGTCGTCGTGGCTGGGCATCGGCACATTGAGGGCGCGACCAATGTGGTTCTCGACCAGCGTCGTGCAGCGGAATTGGCGTTGCGCCATCTGCACCAGCTTGGACACCGCAAAATTGCCTTCATGCGCGGCGGAAGCCACAGCTCCGATGCCGACGACCGTTGGGAATGCCTGATGGCCGTGGCGCGCGACCTGAAGATCGCAGTTCCGCCTGAGCTGATGGTTCCATTGCGACTGCGAATGTCCACGCCGGAACTCGGCTTTGCTCCGACGAATGAGCTACTCGATCGAGGAGTCGACTTCACGGCGCTGGTCTGTTACAACGACGTCTCGGCCATTGGCGCGACGCGAGCCCTGTCCAACCGCGGACTACGCGTGCCGCAGGACGTCTCGGTAGTCGGCTTCGATGATATTCAAGGTGCTTCGTTTCACAACCCTAGCCTGACGACCATTCGGCAGCCACTCATTGAGATGGGCCAGGTGGCGGCGCGCATTTTGCTGCAGCGCATCCGTGGCCAGGCAACCTTCCCGGATGTTGTGCCCATTCATCCCGAGTTGGTGATCCGTGAATCAACAGGGCCAGTCGGTCTCGATCGATCCCGCCCCAAACGGTCCTGAAGGCTATGCGGCCCCTCACTTCCCAGCCTGAGTGGTGCGCGCTCATCGTACTTCATCCAGCCTTTGCCCTCACCGGGATCGTACAGGCGATTGGGGGCTCTCTGCTGCCCTCGATTGCCATACGATTTCGCCTGGCAGACCGGGAATCGGGACTGCTGTTTCTGCTCTACTTTGCGGGAGCCAGTCTGGGCGCAATTCTTTGTCGCCGCAACTATGTCCGCATTCTCACACTGAGCTTCCTGATGATGACGGGTTGCTGCCTCGGAATCACTCTGGCAACGCGCCCGCTCCTGCCCATCGCCTTTTTTCTCCTCGGCATCAGCAATGGCATTCCGATGTCTGCGGTGAACCTGTTTGCAGGACAAAGCTTTGCGGATCGCTGTGCACCGATGCTGACATTTCTCAACTTCAGTTGGAGTGCCGGAGCCTTCGTGGCGCCGCTCATCGCCGCGCGCATTCTGGCCCACACCAACTATCGTCCGGTTTACTTGCTCCTGGCGGCGATGGCGGCAACTGCCTCACTGGCGTGCGCACTTTTCCTGCGGGACCGGCCGGTCACTCCGCGAAGTCCGTCCCCGACCACACACGACGCAACGACGTCAATCATCTTACTTTTTGGACTCGCAGCCTTCCTTCAAGTAGGCATCGAGAACACCGTCGTTACCTGGCTCGCCAGTTACCTTCAACGCATGGCAGTCACAAGCCCCGTCTTTGCTGCTGCGAGTTCATCCCTGTACTTTGCCGGATTTCTTGGATCACGCGGCGCATCGGCCGTGGTGCTGTTAAGCGCCAACGCCTCAAGAATCCTTCGTACCGCAGTGTTGACCGCACTATCGGCTGCTCTCCTTCTCTTCGTCCTGCCGACTCCGACGAGCCGGAATATTGCCATGCTGGTTCTCGGTGCGGCGCTGGCGCCTATCTATCCGCTCCTGATTGCCACCTTCTTTGCGCGTGCCCGACATTCATCGGATGCACGCTGGATTCTGGCGACAGCAGGCCTGGGCGGATCGGTACTTCCATGGCTCACCGGATGGGTCTCATCACATGCCGGCAACCTGCGCATCGGCATGTTCACAATCCCCGTCGCGCTTGCCCTTCTAGCATCGCTTCTTCCCGCAATGCGGCCACGTGAGTCAAACAGCCAACGCATCGAGGCCACGGCAGGATGAGCCGCGGCCTCGATCGCCAATCCAGATCTTTGTTGTGGGTTACTCGGCGCTGCCTTGCTCCGTCTTCTTATCATCCTTGATAACTTCTGGTTTGGTCAGGGGACGAACGATGTCGTCCAGATAATCCGGAGTGCCATTCACTCGCTCGAGCGCCGGGAATTTCTCGCCATCGTGATAATCGATCTGAGCGTTGAACACATAAGAATCTGACTGAAGAATCAGATGGATTGGCTCAGTAGAGCCCTTGGCGCCGCGGATCGCGTCCCGCAGCCGGTCTCCTGAAAAAATCTGGCCATTGACGGCGATGATTTTTTGTCCCGGCGCGAGTTCAGCCTTGTCTGCCGGGCCATTCCAACGGACGTCATGGATCGTTCCGTCTTCTGCAACCTGGAGGCCGATGGAGAACCAGCAGTTCACACCCTGAGCTCGTCTGCCTGCAGCCGCCATAAGACGAATTGAGGGGCCTGGTTCGTCCCGATAGACAAGCTTATATCCGCCCTGCTCGATGCCTGCGAGATCCGCGCGTGGATTGATGTTATCAATCCGATCGTGCAGGAATTTGGCCCAGTCGTACGGCACAACTTCATTGAGATCCTGCACTAGCTCGTCAAACGTGTAGGGCACGATCAGCGGTCCCGTGTTGCCGCCTTTTGCAAGAAAGATCTTCTCGAAGTCGTTGAGTGACTTCTTGTTGTCCGTCATCGTGCGGATGAGCGTGTCTGCATCGAGCCAGAGTAGTTCGCCTTCAAAGTAGTAGTCCTGCCCGCGACGCCAGTTTGACCAGGCCGGGTTTCGCCCGCGCAGAATGCTTGCAGCCACCGCCGTGTCTTCGGTGGGTCGCCATTCCCGACCCGGGCGGTAGTCAAGTGTGGCCGCGGTATAGGCAAGAATATCGCGATACTGCGCAGGCGACTTGAGTCCTGAACGTGCTGCGAGGACGTTACCCAGATACTCTGTCATCCCTTCATAGACCCAAAGCATTGCGCCCTGTTGCGGAGTGGCAAAGTCCGGCTGATAGAGTCCGACTGGGCGCCGATATTTACCGTTCCAGGAATGGGTGAACTCGTGAGAAAGCAGATCCGCATTGGGCAGTTGATGAGCCTCGTCCGAGAATCCTTTTTCTCCCACTCCATTGTCAGAGGACTGACCATGCTCTAAGCCTTCGCCACCTGCCACATCCGAAAGTGTGAGGAGAAAGTGATAGACCGAATAATGATGGGACGCATAGAGGGCATCAGCCTCGCGCACCAGGTTATTGACCCCAGCAAGAAATGCAGGGCGAAGCTTCACATCTCCAGGCTCATCGGCCACGACGTCCAGGTAATGCTTTGGCGAAACGGTGGGCGCCAGAGCGTATTCGTGAAAATACTCTCCTGTAATGATGGGCGAGTCTTCGAGCTGCTCGACGGTCGTTGCGGCGAAACGCGTCGTGCTGCCGGGCGCAGGCACCGGATACGACGCGGCATCGAGCGGCGTAAGTGCGGTGCCGACACCCCAGCCGGCAGGAACCTTCAGCGAGGGCTGGATCGGAATGTCATGTACGGGAATGTGCGCTGGGTAAAGCAGAAGCTTTTCCCACTCGAGCACGGCCATCTTGTGCGTGACACGCGCTGTCACAATGCAATCCAGATGCACATGGAGGAGTGAGACGCCTTCCGGAACATTGACATGAAATTCGTAGAGGTTCACATCGTCACGGCGCCAGGGAAGCGCCTTTCCGTTCGCCGAGAAGACAACGCCGGTGATGTCCTCCGCAGGTCCGGCAGGCATGTGCGTACCAGGAATCCACTCAGGAGTAATGAAGGTGGCCGGTCCAGGCTTGACGGGCAGTTGAATCTCGGCGTGGTATAGCTTCCGCGGGGCATCCGACAGGTCTGCGGCAATTTGAATTGGCGCCTGCTGGGCTGCGGCCGGCAGAAGCGATACGACGACCCCCAAAAGACCCACAGCAGACGTCAGCACTCTCGATAACGTTGTCATGATTACGGCTCTCCTAAAGGAAACAGGTTACAGTACGCAAGTGCGTTGCGCCCAGTGATCGAGACGTTTCCGATGGCAATCGGACAGGGTGCGATGCTGCGGATTGCCGCATGGGCCGCACACAAAGTCGAAGATTCCTGATTTCGCCCTTATGGGCCAGGTGCTAGAAGCAAGAAACAGGTAACCGCTGCGGCCGCGCATTCGCCCAGTGCAGCCCTGAATTCATCCTCGAAAGCCGCACGCGCATGAACCCAGGCAAACCTGTTGAAGTGGATGCGCTTTTCGGTGACTACCCGCTGGATCAAGCCTATGACGAGATGCGCGAGCGGTCCGGCGCAATGCGTTCCACCTACCAAACGTTGGCGGAGACGCTTTCCCGTCTCCCGCGGGAGGAGTTGCAACGGCGCAAGCAGTCTGCGGAGCTCTCGTTTCTGACGCAGGGCATCACATTTACGGTTTATGGACGGGAAGAAGGCACCGAACGCATCTTTCCTTACGACTTGCTTCCGCGCCTGGTGACGGCACAAGAGTGGAGCCGGATCGAACGTGGCCTGACTCAGCGCATCATCGCACTGAATTTGTTCCTGCGCGATGTTTACTCCGAGGGAAAGATTCTGAATGATCGCGTTGTGCCACGCGAACTGGTTTATAGCTGCAAGCACTTCCGCCGTCAGATGCGCGGTCTGCAGGTTCCGCGAAATGTGTACATCGCGGTGGTTGGCACCGATCTGCTGCGCGTCCGCAGCGGTGAGTTTGTTGTCCTTGAGGACAATCTGCGCGTGCCGTCGGGCGTAAGTTACATGCTGGCCAACCGGCGTGTCATGAAGCGCACCTTTCCGCAGCTCTTCCAAAGTTACGGAGTAAGGCCGATCGAACACTATCCTCAACTTTTGCTCTCGACGCTTCGCTCACTTGCTCCCGAGGGAAGACCAGAACCGAACATCGTTTTGCTTACGCCGGGGGTCTTTAACTCCGCCTATTATGAGCACACTTATCTGGCGCGGCAAATGGGCATCGACCTCGTAGAAGGCCGCGATCTGGTGACGCACGACAACATTGTGTACATGCGCACTACCGATGGTTTGAAGCGTGTCGACGTCATCTATCGTCGCGTGGATGATGACTTCAGCGATCCTCTGATCTTTCGCGGGGACTCCGCACTGGGCTGTGCAGGTTTGTTCAATGCGTATCGCGCGGGCAACGTAACAGTGACGAATGCCTTCGGAACCGGACTGGCGGACGACAAGGCTCTCTACGCCTATGTGCCCCGCATCATCCGCTATTATCTCGGCGAAGATGCCGTTTTGCCGAACGTTGAGACCTACCTGCTGACCGACGAGAAAGAACGCCGACACGTTCTGGCCAATCTCGACAAGCTCGTTGTGAAGGCGGTAGGCGAGAGCGGTGGATATGGCATGCTGATTGGCCCACACGCAACGATTAAGCAGCGCGAAGAGTTCGCGCGGCAGATAGAGACCCACCCTCGAAACTACATCGCGCAGCCGACCCTCGACTTCTCGCGAGCACCGTGCTTGATTGGCGATCGGCTCGAGCCGCGTCATGTGGATCTGCGGCCCTACATTCTTTTTGGCGACAAGGTCAACATTGTGCCCGGCGGCTTGACGCGTGTTGCACTTGAAAAGGGATCACTCGTGGTGAATTCGTCGCAGGGCGGCGGCAGCAAAGACACGTGGGTGCTGGATTCCAGGTGAACATTACGGTCCGGGAGAGTCGTACGATGTTATCGCGAGTGGCAGACAGTCTTTACTGGATGAGCCGCTATCTCGAGCGGGCGGAAAATACCGCGCGACAACTCGATGTCACGATGAGCCTGATGCTTGACACGGCAGGCGCGAGCGCCGAGTCGCGATGGAGGCGCTTGGTAGCTGCGCTTGGCGACTCAATGGGCCTGGACTGGAATAACGATCTTGATTCCATGGCTCACTCTCTGGTGTTCGACCATCTCAACCCCGCTTCGGTGACCTACACAGTGAACGCTGCACGCGAAAACGCGCGGCAAGTGCGTGAAGAGATTTCTACAGAGCAATGGCAGCGGTTGAATCGCCTTTATCACCAAATTCATTCGCCACATTCCCTTTCGCAGTCCCGGTCCAATATGGCGGACGTACTGACAAGCTTGGTCGATGGGATCCACCTGTTCAAAGGCGTGACTGATACGACGATGATTCACGGGCAAGGATGGCACTTTATCCGGCTGGGGCGTTACCTGGAGCGCGCGTACGCGACGGCTACACTGCTTGAGGTGTTTCAGCCCGATCTGTTACAAGCTTCGGAGCACGACGATACCGGTTATCAGTACCTGGAGCAGGTTGGCCTTTTGCGCTGCTGCACGGCCTTTGAGGCCTACTGTCAGGTTTACACGGCAGATCTTTCGCCAGATCGCATTCTTGAGTTTCTTCTACTCAATCGCGACTTCCCGCACTCCATTCGGTACTCAGTGGAAGGAATCCGGCAGGCCGTCACCGCAATTCAAAACACCGGGGCTCGACGACCGTCGGACGACTTGACCGCAGGCATTGGACGTTTGCACGCCATGCTCGATTTCACTTCGATCGCAGAGATACTTGCTGGCGATTCCGCACGATTTCTGCATGCCATTCGTGAGCAGTGTCTTCACATTCACGAGCTCATCTACAGCTATTACGTCCACTATTCGATCCAATCGGCGCTGGCTATCTAACGGAGATACACGATGCAGTTCTATTCCATACGTCACCTGACGCGTTTCCGCTACGCAGAGCCCATACGCGAAAGCATCATGGAAACACGCATGCATCCACGTTCCGATTCGAGCCAGCACTGCCTTTCATTCGCTCTATCGGTGAGCCCGCGCTGTCGGGTCTTCAGCTATCGCGATCACCTTGGCAACAATGTGCAGCACTTTGACATTCCCGGAGAACACACGCAACTCGTAATCGTGGCGGAAAGCGTAATCGAGCAGCAGCCGATTCCTGCGATTCCCAGCTTTCTTGCGCCTGATGCTTGGGCAGAACTGGATGCTCTTATCGAGGAAGGCGATTATTGGGAGATGCTCCTACCCAGCACATTTTCTGTGGAGACCCCTGCGCTGGTCGAACTTGCCCACAAACTGGACGTGGTGCGCCGCGATGACCCCTTGATGCTGGTGCATGAGCTGAATCATCGACTCTTTGAATACTTTGAATACGTTCCACGCTCTACACGCGTCGACTCACCCATTGACGTTGCAATTCTAAGCGGCAAAGGCGTGTGCCAGGACTTTGCCCACACCATGCTGGCGTTGCTGCGACATGTTCGGATTCCGGCTCGCTATGTTTCCGGTTATCTGTATCGTAGTCGCGAGGCGCATGACCGCAGTGCACCGGATGCAACGCACGCCTGGGTGGATGTTCTGTTACCGCAGTTGGGCTGGGTGGGCTTTGATCCAACGAACAACCTGATCGCGCATCGGCGGCACATCCGGACGGCTGTCGGGCGCGATTACGCCGATGTGCCACCTACACACGGCATCTTTCGTGGCAGTGCGGAAAGTGAACTTTATGTAGCTGTACATGTAGAAGCCACCGAGCAACCGCCCGCACTGGACCGCAAGCTGCCGATTCCCGATGACTGGAGCGTGCTGGTGGAACGTGCGCAGCAGCCACCTTCCGCCCCTCGCGCTCCCATCATGGATCTACAACAGGTGCAGCAGCAACAGCAGCAATGATTCTGCTCTGCGTCAGGCAGAGCGCCGTACCCCTGCAGCGATACTGCGCAACTCTGGCAACACTGCGCCGAGCGCCGCAGGCTCTGCATTGCGGCGGCCCATGGCAAAGTAGACGGAGCGGTAATGACGATAGAGCTGCTCATATACAGCAGCGGACTTCGCGTCGGGTTCGACGGTGCGCAGTGGCAGACAAACAGCAGCTTGTGCATCCTCGATGGATTTGTAGGCTCCGGCGGCAAGCAATGCCATGATGCCCGAACCCAGGCTCGTGGGGATTCCCGCAGGTACCAGCACCGGCTTGTTGAGCACGTTGGCGTACACGCGGTTGAGCACTTCGCTTTTCTGCGGAATGCCGCCGGCGTTGATCACGCGATCCACGCGCACGCCGTGCTCGGCCATGCGCTCCAAAATGATGCGCGTATGAAATGCAGTCCCTTCAATTGCAGCGAAGAGCTCGTCCTGCGCGGTGTGGATCAGGTTCCATCCAAGAGTGACGCCACCAAGCTCTGGGTTGACAAGAACAGTTCGATCCCCATTGTCCCAGCTGAGGCGCAACAGACCAGTCTGCCCGGCCTTGTATGCGTCGAGGCCATCGGAAAGGGCTGCGACGGTGGTTCCGGCGCGCTTGGCCACTGCGTCAAAGATGTCACCGGTCGCTGAAAGTCCCGCTTCGATTCCGGTGTATGCGGGATGGACACTTCCTGGGACCACGCCACAAACGCCAGGTACCAGTTCCGCTTCCTTGGCCATCGCGATGATGCAGGTGGAGGTGCCGACGACGTTCACCACATCGCCCTCGCGAATGTGTGAGCCAATTGCATCCCAGTGCGCGTCGAAGGCTCCAACGGGGATTGGGATACCGGCACGCAGTCCTAATTTCTCGGCCCACTCTGCCGAGAGATAGCCCGCAAGATGGTCGCTGGTGAGATATTCGCCCCCCATCTTGGTGCGCACACCCTTGAGCAGCGGATCGACGGCGACGAGAAACTCTTCCGGCGGTAAGCCTCCCCAATTGGGATTCCACATCCATTTGTGTCCCATAGCGCAGACACTGCGCTTGAGGGCTTCGACCGTGCGGACGCCACTAAGCGTGGCCGCAACCATGTCGCAGTGCTCAAGCGCCGTGACGAGACGGTCTCGCTTGTCCGGATTGTGGCGCAACCAGTGCAAGAGCTTGGCAAAGCCCCACTCGTGCGAGTAGACGCCCCCGCACCAGTTGATCCCTTCAAAGCAAAGCGCATGCGCCTTCTGCGTAATCTCTTCCGCTTCGGAGTGCGCGCGATGATCGCACCAGAGATAATACTCATCGAGCGGCTCAAGACCTTCACCGACCGGGATCACGCTGGAGCCGGTGGTGTCGAGCGCGATCGCCTCAACATCGGTACCGGCTTTCCCGGTAGAGCGCAACAGCTCCCGTGTGGCCTCAACCAGGGCCTGCATCTGGTCCGCATGAGATTGGGTGGCAAAATCAGGATCGTCGCGCTTGCGGTGCAGAGGATAGGGCGAAGAGGCAGTGCCGATGGGTCCTTTGACGCTGTCGACTAACGTGACACGTACGCTGAGTGTGCCGAAATCCACTCCGGCAACGATGGCCATGAGAAGCCTCCGGTAAACGCTTTCTGGAGCCTATTCAGAGTACACCATTGTACGGTTTCTGTGCCAGGAAGATGGTTGGTTGACTCAGTTCTTCCGAGCCGGCATGAGCTTCGTCAAACGTGTCAGGAAGTTGGACGCTCGCGCCGAAGCAGACATCAGGCCTTCTGATGGAACGGACGGCGTCTGCGGCTGGTCCTGCTTGAGTGCTTGCTTCACACGTGCGGTCTCAATGGCGTTGATTTTGGGGGTTGCAGATGCCATGGGGGCAGAATCCTCCCCAACTGCCTCTGCGCCTTGCATACTGGGCCGTGGAGGAGAAGCGTTCTTGACGAGAATGGAGATACGCCGGTTCGACGGATCAAAGGGATTGGACTTGACGCGCAGCATCTGGTCAGCGTAGCCGCGCACCTGCGTCACCTGGTCAGGACGAACCCCATCGGCCTGCATCAGACGGCGGGCCGCATTGGCGCGATCGGCCGAGAGCTCCCAGTTACTGTAACTGGCATCCCGGGTGTATGGTGCCGCATCTGTGTGGCCCTCAATGAGGAGATCGTTGGGCAGGGTCTTCAGCTCCGAGGCCAGCAGGGCAAGCAGTTCCTGCCCATTCTCACTCAGCCGCGCGCTGCCGCTCTCGTAAAAGGTGCCATTTTTTGTCTCCAAGAGTTCAATTCTCAATCCTTCCGGTGTAATGGTGATCTCGATCTGCTTCGAGAGCTTATCCAGTTCTTTTCGTGCACGGATTTCGGCTTCCAGCCTCTCCTTCAGCTTTTGCAGTGCGTCGTCTCGTTCCTGCTCAACTGCGATGCCGCTTCCGCTCATTGTCGTGCCAAGCAGTAAAGCCGTGCCTTGAGGATCGTTGAAATAACCAGCCACAGCCTTCTTGATCTTCTCGCTTGAGTTCATCAGCCAGAGTACGATGAACAGCGACATCATCGCCGTAACGAAGTCAGCATAGGCCACCTTCCACGCACCTCCATGGTGCCCCCCATGGGCTGCCCTCTTGCGGACGACGATGATTGGTTGCATCCTCCCTGTCGACATGCGCGTTTCCTTTTCGAAGTTCCACTAGGCAGCCGCCTCCGCGGATTGGTTCTTGCAGCTCCTCTCCATTTCGTCAAAGGTGGGACGCACGTGCGCGGGAATTGCCCGCCGACCCATCTCGATGGCGATCATCGGCGCAGATCCCTTCAGAAACGCCAGCAACAGCACACGCAGCACATGCAGATAGCTGTTGTGCTCGTCAGCGCTCTTACTCATGTTCGCTGCCAGCGGCCCCACCACGCCGTAGCACATTAGAATTCCCAGAAATGTACCCACAAGGGCCGCAGCGACCTTGTGGCCAATTTCCTCTGGCGGACCCCCCAGGGCACCCATCGTTATGACGACCCCCAGCACCGCAGCAACAATCCCCAGTCCCGGCAATGCATCGGCCACCGTAGACAAGGCACTGACCGGTTGAGTCGCGTCGTGGTAATGAACTTCCATGTCGAGTTCCATCATTTGATCCATGTCAAAGGGCTCGACACCTCCTGTAATCGCCATGCGCAATGTGTCGCAGACAAAATCACAGGCGTGATGATCCGAGAGAAAATCGGGGTAACTTTTAAAAATGGAGCTCTCCTGCGGCCTCTCCACGTCTGCCTCCACGCTGAGAAGGCCTTCCTTCCGCACCTTATTAAGGAACTGATACATCATTCTGAGAGTCACCAGATAGCGCGCCTTTCCAAACTTCGCTCCTCGCAGGACGCCTGTCAGTCCTTCCACGATCCCCTTGAGAATATGGGGAGGATTCGCAGTCAGCAGGGTACCCAGCGCCGCGCCACCCAAGATGACCAGCTCGGCAGGCTGAAGGAGGACCTGGATGTGCCCCTTCTCCATAAGAAAGCCACCCACGACAGCAGCAAAGACCAGCAGCACTCCTACGATCGCAAACATTCCTGCTCTCCTCGTGCCATCTTGACCTGGTTGCCTCCTGCCTGAAGGCCTGAATACATGGCAGCCTGGGCCCGCTCCAAAAGGGTGACCAAGAGCTCGGCAGGCCGAGCCATTGCAGCGCCAACACTCACCGTGAGCGGCAGGCGATCACCCCACCAGCGAAAATCCGCTGTCCGGGCGAGCTCTGCCACTTGATGCGCTCGCAGCATGAGCCCCTCGACATCCGGCGACTGCGCCAGGATGAGGAAATCTCCCTCATTCCATCGTCCCAATTCCTCACCTGCATGCAGGCCACCAGCAAGCGTGCGCTCCATACGATCCAGCATCGCTTCGTAAGCCCTGGCTCCATGCGTTTTACGCAACTTCATCGCCTGGTCCACGCTTAGCCAGAGGAGCCCAAAAGACAATGCGCCGGTGAGGAATTTTTCATACTGTTCGACGAGAAATGCTTCAATCTGAGAATGCATTAGCTCCAGACTCCCGTCCCGGCTGGTCTCGCCATGCTTCAGGGCTTCCACATATTCAACACGATGGAAAAGAACGGCTGTACCGATTCGCTCCCCGAGATCGTCGCGTAAGACCACTCGCCGCACGGACAGGGATAAGCTCCCACCCAACTTGTGTTGCCCATGTACGATCTCGCACCCAGCGGCACGCCCCCCATGCATCGCACAGGCCGCATTCCAAGTGAGATTCCCATGCAGCACCGCCTCAAGAGCCCAGGGAGTTGCGCACGCAACGACCTCAATCCCGGCAAAGCCGGTCATTGTCTCCGCCGCATGATTCCAGAACATCACCTGACCCACGTCATCAAGCAAGGCAATCCCTTCGGGATGACCGCTCAGTGCCGCTTCCATCAGTTCTGCACGCCCTGGCATGATGATCCTTTCCCGCAATACATCGGCGGAAAAGAGCGGAACTTGATGATGTGGACTCAAGGCAAAAGGGTGAAAACACCCTCATCAAGATGGATTTGGGAATAAGACAAAAGGCCAAACTCTCAATTTCCCAGAGTAAGCACCGCAGGGCAGAAATGATCTAGAGAGCTGGAGACTCGGCGGGTGGGGGCGGATTGGATTGGCCGAGAGGCAACCGGACCGTGAAGCGCGTCTGTCCGGGTTGTGACGCAACATCGATCTTTCCGCCAAACTTCTGCGTCACAATCCGGTGAGCAATCTCGAGGCCCAGGCCGGTACCCTTTCCTTGCGGCTTGGTGGTAAAGAAGGCATCGAAGATCCGGGGCAACACCTCCGCGGGAATTCCCTCGCCGTGATCGGTGACGCTGACGACCAGGAACTCTGGTTCATTCCACGTTGCGATCTCGACCTTCCCCTGCGCCGGCGAGGCATCCACGGCGTTGTCGATGAGATTGGTCCAAACCTGGCTCAGCGCCGTTCCACGTGTTTGAATCTTCGAAGGCGCAGCAGAGAAGCACTTGACCGTCTCGATCTGCTTTACCCGCATTTTGTGGCCGAGCATTGTCAGTGTGCTCTGCAAGCTCTCATGCACATCGAGTTCCCTGCTCTGCGAGCGCTCATCGTATGCAAACTTCTTGACAGCCATCACCAGTTCACTCACCCGCGCGATACTGTCTTCAATGGAACAAACGAGCCAGACGCTCGAGGCAAGCGCGCCAAGCCAGTTGAGTGCATCAGAGAAGGCAGGTTGATCAAAATAAGCCCGCGCGCATTCGAGTTCATGCCGGTCATAGCGCATCGCCACAAGGATTGGCGCAATCGAGTAGGCGTTTTCGACCCCTGCGTCCGCAAGCCACTGCCCCATCGACTCTTCCGCATCGGCCTGGTCAACACTGCTCATCGCCGCCATCTTGCAGCCGCTCAGCGCATGCTCCAGCAGGCCCCGAATGCACTCCAGTTGCTCCGCGCTCTTGGGCTGGTCACTCATGCGCAGGCTCAGCTTCTGGAGCTGCATCAGGTTTTCGCGCAATTGAGACGCCGCGCGCTTGGCGGCGGTTCCAGGGTTGTTGAGCTCATGCATAAGCCCCGCAGCGAGAGTGCCAAGCGAGATGAGCTTCTCGCGGTGCAGCGCTTCCTGTTGATGCGCGCGCAAGCGAGCGGTCATATCCGCAAGAACCACATTGCGCAGGGACGGGCAGCAGGCCAGCAAAGACCAGAAGCTGGCCTCGTTGAAGCGCAGCAGAAGCGAGTCCTGTGTCGTAACGATGGTGAACGGCGAATTGGGCTTCCCGGTAAGCAGCGTAACTTCTCCAAAGCCCTCGCCGGCGCGGGCAAACCCCACCGTCACTGGGTCCTGGCCCGCCTCGGGGCGGTCTGCGCGGATCTCACCCTCCAGCACCACCCAGTACCAGCGCTGTGGGTCTCCCGATTCCAATAGCGTGCTTCCAGCGCGGGCCGTAACGCGATCCACAGAATCAACACCGTTGACCGCTTCGATCGGTGTCTCGGCAAAGGGCCGGGTCGCGCGAAGCGCACGGGCCAGATGCTCCAACGGAACGGACTCGATCTCGATCGTGCTTCGGCCTTCGTTCATCTCGTCTCGACTCTTCCCGTTCAGAATCCTGCCAGATATTGATGCACAAACTGCACAGCGATGGACCCTTCGCCCACTGCGGATGCCACACGCTTCACCGAGCCGTGCCGCAGGTCACCCGCCACAAAAACCCCGGGCACGCTGGTTTCGAGAAGATATGGATCTCGCAACTCCCTCCAGCTTGCCGGAAGTTTTCCATTGTGGCTCAGGTCCGGACCCGCCAGCACAAATCCCTTTTCGTCTCGCAAGATCTGCGGCGGCAGCCATCCCGTTTGGGGTTCTGCTCCAATAAAAACGAACAATGCCGTCGCAGCGACCCGCCGTTCTCCTTCAGGTCCACGCAGACAAATGAATTCGAGATGATCGTTCCCTTCGGCTGCAACCACCTCGGTGTGCGTCTCCAACACAATATTGGATGTTCGTTCAATCTCATCGATTAAGTATTTCGACATGGTGGCCGAGAGTCCCGCTCCGCGCACCAGCATGGTTACTTTGCAGGCATATTTTGCAAAGTGCAGAGCCGCTTGCCCGGCCGAGTTGGCTCCGCCGACGACAAAGACCTCTTCGTCCTTGCAGGCCGCCGCTTCCACGAGCGCAGCACCGTAGTAGATACCTCGGCCGGCCAATTGCTCGGCACCGGGGATCTTAAGCCGCCGATACTGAACTCCCAAGGCGAGCAGAACCACACGCGTTGCCACTTCGCGCCCATCGCCCAGTTGAACGAAGCGATATTCCCCCTCGATGCGCAGTCCCGTTGCGCGCTGGGTCAGGAACTCGGCACCGAAGCGAGACGCCTGAAGATGGGCGCGACGCCCAAGATCGGCACCCGTGATTCCGGTCGGAAAGCCCAGATAGTTCTCAATCTTTGAGCTGGACCCAGCCTGACCACCTGGTGCTTCTGGTTCAATTACAAGGGTTTTCAGTCCCTCGCTGGCACCGTAGACCGCAGCGCCGAGGCCGGCAGGACCGCCCCCGATGACCACCATGTCATAGAACTCCCCTGAGGCCCGGGTCCGCAACCCAACTCGCGCTGCCAGCGTATCCGGATCCGCACCTAAAAGGGTGCTGCCGTCAGGAAAAAGGACAGCAGGAAGTTGACTCGAGTCGAGCCGTAGCTCCTCCATCAGACGCGGTGCCTCCGCACTGCTTCCTACATCGAACCAGCGGTAGGAAATATGGTTGCGGGAGAGAAAGTTACGCAGGCTGTGGTCTTTAAGCGACCACCGACTACCAAGAACCCGCAAGCCTTCGAACGGCGGCCGGTAACCCGCCTTCCAGTCATCCAGCAAGTCACTGAGCACCGGATAGAGGCGCTCTTCGGGCGGATCCCAGGGTTTATTCAGGTAGTAATGAATGCGCGCGGCGTTAATGGCACGAATTGCCGCTTCGGTATCCGCGTATGCCGTCAACAAGACCCGGCGGGCGTCTGGAAACAGAGCCATCGCTCGCTCGAGAAACTCGACGCCTGTCATCCCGGGCATGCGCTGGTCGCTCAACAGGAGAGCAACGGGATCCTGCCGGGACCGAAGCTGTTCGAGGGTGTCCAAGGCCGCCTGGCCGCTCGCAGCGCGCAAGACTCGGTACTCCGCTCCGTACTGGCGCCGCAAATCTTGCACCACAGCCTCCAGCACGCTCACGTCGTCGTCCACTGCCAGCAGAATCGGTCTTGCCATATACCCTTAGTCTATCTTGCTCGCAGGCCGGGACTTTCAGCCCATCAAAGGCGATCCTGAAAGTGCAGCAGTGCCTTCGAGGGCGGAGCGAACAGCATGCCACATCCCCTTCACGGAAGATTCTCCACCCATTGGGGCCGAAACTACTCAGTTACTGTGCGACAAATCACATCAATTGCAGATTCTTGTGCCGGTTTGGTCAATTGCACGGTAAGCTGATGGTAAGGGCACGTTACCTAAGTTTAGGTACTTCGGACCCGGAAAGACCAAAACTCGGACGCTGGGTACGATGAGCAGCGGTTTCAGGGATAGGGTTCGGATGGCTTCAAGCAAAGGAACGAGCCATCGTTCGTTTACAGGCGCGTGATGGCGTCCCGCAGTTGGGCTCCGGATTGGCCGGTTCTTGCATAGCCAACCGGGAACAGGCAAGCAAGGCGAATGGGACAGAAGAGGCGTAACGCATGAAAAAGATCATCCTTGCCGATTCGCAGGCAATCTTTCGTGCCGGAACTGCAAAGGTTCTTGCCATGGACGAAGAGTTGCGGATCATCGCGCAATGCACGGACGTGGAACGGATGATGCACGCAATCACGACCTTTCCGGGAGCGCTCGTTTTGTTTGCTGCCTCCCTGAAGCCGGACATGGGACGTATGCGCGTGCTGCTGGATGCAGCTGGAAGCCGCGGCATTGTCATCGCCGAGAATCACGAGAATCCTGCCGCCTATACACAGCTGGGATTCCGTGGTGTGGTGTTCCGCAACGTAACCGGTCAATCACTGGTTGAATGCGTTCATCGCGTGGGCGCTGGCGAAATCTGCGTGCCGTCTCAACCTCAGTTCGCCGATTCACCAGAAGATGATGTCGTGGGCACTCGCGTGCGCGACCGCCTGACCCCCAAAGAAATGCGCATCGTTGCCCTCATCGTCCAGGGCTGCAAGAACCGCGAAATCGCACAACGGCTCAAGACCACCGAACAGGTCATCAAAAACTATCTGCGCTCCATCTACGACAAGACGGGCGTGAGCGACCGGCTCGAACTGGCGCTGTTTGCGATTCATCACCGCGTGCTGGCGCAGGCTGCCGCAGAGGTAGGCAGCAAGCTGGAAGCCGAAGAGCAAGCTGCCGCGCAGGCAGCGGCTCAATCCGCCTCCAGCCGTGCTCATCCGGTAGCGCCCCCTGCTGTGGCCTGATTCTGCCTACGGCACAGTGATCACGATCTTGCCGACCTGCTGATTCGATTCAAGGTACTGGTAGGCCTCCACCGTCTGCACAAGGGGAAATGTCCTTGCGATCTTCGGAACGAAGCGACCGCTCGCAAGCCGCTCCACGACATATTGCTTCGCCCTGGCAAGCAGCTCTGGCTGCATCGTAATCTCCATCAGCACGTAGCCACGCACGGTCAATCCGCGGCCCAGCGCCACAAAAAGCGGAAAGGGCGTGGGCAAGCCAGAAAGCCAACCATACTCAAAGATGATTCCGCCTGGCGCCGCAGCAGATGCCAAAGTCTCAACAAATGGGCCTGCGACAGGATCGAACGTCAGGCGCGCCCCCATGCCACCGGTAATTTGCTGCATTCTCGCAACGTAGTCTTCTTCAGCAGTCGCAATCACATGATGTGCCCCCAGAGCGAGCAGCTGATCCCTCTTTGCGCTGGTGCGGGTCACGGCAATGGCGGTTGCCCCGGCATCGCGCACAATCTGGATGGCTGCGAGTCCGACGCTCGAAGAGGCCGCCGGGATAGAGACGAAATCTCCGGCTCGAACTCCACCATAGTGGACAAGTGCACCGTAGGCCGTCAGATATTGCATCCAGATGGCCGTCGCCTCAACCGGCGTCAGGTTCGCGGGGTATTCGCCCAGCGCGGTCACTGGCACCACGGCCTCTTCGCCCAGTGTTCCGTACCGATTCATTGAGAAGCCTGGAATCGTCGACACAGACTTTCCCAACCAACTCTTGTCCACGCCCTCGCCAACCGCTTCGACGGTGCCAGCCACTTCATAACCGAGGCGCGCGGGCAGTTGCGGTTGTTCAAGATACTGTCCGTGATAAAACATCGACTCAGCGCGGTTCAATCCGCATGCCTGCACCTTCAGGCGCACTTCTCCCGTGCCAGGCTTCACACTGGCAGCCGTTTCAATTTGCAGGTTTTCAGGACCACCCAGCTTGTGAAAGCGAACAATCTTCGGCATGCAATCCTCCCGTGTGAACTTGGATGCCACAGAACCCATGGAAGGTGCAAGCGCGGCACTGCGCCGCGCTCGCCCATCAAAGCCGTTCGGCCACGCTCTTGGCCTGTGTGAAAAGCAGCAGATAGTCCGGCCCGCCGGCTTTCGAGTCTGTGCCGCTCATATTGAAGCCCCCGAAGGGATGCGCGCCGACCATGGCACCTGTACACTTGCGATTGAAGTAGAGATTGCCCACATGGAACTCGTGCCGCGCCCGGTCGAGCTTTTCGCGATCAGAGGTATAAATGGCACCAGTTAATCCATACTCGGTGTTATTGACGACGGCGAGACCCTCATCAAAGTTCTTCACTTTAATGACGGCCAGCACAGGCCCGAAGATCTCCTCCTGCGCAATCACCGCCTTGGGCGAAATATCAGCAAAGACGGTCGGCTCCACGAAGAACCCGCCGGCCTCTGTCTGCACGGCATTGCCGCCGACAATCAGCCTGCCTTCCTTTTTACCAATCTCGATATAGCGCAGCATGGATTCATGTGCGGCTTTGTTGACGACCGGCCCCATGTTTGGGTTCTCTGCCGCCTCGCCCACTGTCAACTTCGCCACGCGCTCGCGCAGGCGCTCAAGAAAGACGTCGTAGAGTGGAGCCTCAATGATCGCCCGTGAGCAGGCAGAACACTTCTGTCCGCTAAAGCCGAAGGCCGACGCGACCACGCCTTCCAACGCGGCATCAAGGTCCGCATCCGCGCAGACGAGAATCGAATCTTTGCCGCCCATCTCAAGAATCGTTCGCTTGATCCAGATCTGACCGGGCATCGTCTTTGCAGCTCGCTCGTGAATCTCAAGACCAACGGCTTTGGAGCCGGTAAATGCGATAAAGCGTGTCTTTGGATGCTCAACAATTGCATTGCCAAAGGTTGCTCCCGAGCCGGGACAGAAGTTCACCACGCCGCCCGGCATGCCGGCCTCTTCCAACACATCTACGAAACGCGCAGCGATCGTAGGCGAATCGCTGGAGGGCTTGAGGACGACCGTATTGCCCGCGACGATTGCGGCGGACGTCATACCGGCCATGATGGCAAAGGGAAAGTTCCAAGGCGGAATGACGGCGCCCACACCAAGCGGAACATACAGAAGCTCGTTACGCTCGCCAGGATATTGAATCGATGGCTTGGCCTGCGCCAGCCGCAGCGCTTCGCGCGCATAATACTCAAGGAAGTCGATAGTCTCGCCCACATCGGCGTCGGCCTCGGCCCAGTTCTTGCCTACCTCATAGGTAAGCCACGCGCAGAACTCGAACTTTCGTTCGCGGATGATTTCAGCGGCGCGCAGAAGCAGCGATGCGCGCATTTCCGCCGAAGTGCGGCTCCAGTGGGCAAAGGCATCCAGTGCAGCCGCCATCGCCTGCGGAGCATGCTCGGCTTCCGCTTTCTGATGAACGCCGACCACCTGGCCAGGACGTGAGGGATTGATAGAACGGATCTTGCCTTTGGTCTTGTACCGGTGACCCCCAATGACCAGGTCGTATTCGCGACCCAGTTCTGCAGCCACCACCTCAAGCGCAGCCTTCATGCGCCGCGCGTTCTCATGTTGTTTGAAATCGGTGAAAGGCTCGTTTGCGAAAGCACCCTTCGGATGGCGCACAGGAATTGCGGTAGGTAAGGTCTCAGTAGCCATAACCTTGAGATTGTAGTCCAAATGGGCGGGATTGGCGCCCACCGCCCAGCCGAGTCTGGAATCTCGCTCCCGTCCCGCATGGCGCCTGGGCGGGAGGAGACCCTCTAAGTCAGCGCGCGATCCAGGTGCACATAGCCACCATCCACGATGAGGTGCTGGCCCGTGGTGTGTCCGGACTGAATGGGCGAAAGCAAAAACACCGTGGCCGCTGCAATTTCGGCAGCGGTAGTCATGCGCTTGCCCAGAGGAATCTTGTCCGTGATTCGTTTCAGAGTTGCCTCAGGATCTCCCAGCGTATCGAGCCAGCGCCGGTAGAGCGGTGTCATCACCTCGGCCGGCAGTACGGCATTTACCCGAATGTTGAAGGGCAACAACTCCGCAGCCCATTCGCGCGTGAGCGCAAGCTGCGCGCCCTTTGCGGCAGCGTAAGCCGAGGTATTCCCCTGGCCGGTCAAAGCCACCTTGGAGCTGATGTTCACGATTGCGCCCTGCGTACGCTTGAGCGCCGGCAGTGCGTAATGCGCCAGTGCGTAATAGTGAACGAGATTCTTGTGGAGACTCTCGACAAACCTTTCAACCGAGCCAGAGGCCAGTCCGACGCCATCATTGACTCCGGCATTGTTAACCAGCCCATAGAGATCACCAAACCTGTCTTGAATCTCCTCGATGGCCGACTTGCAACGGGCCGCATCTTCCAGGTTCGCCTCAACCAGGTGGCAGTCGGCCTTTGCGGACTGCATCTCCGCCATGAAGTCTTTCACATTCTGCGATGCGCGACTGAGGATCACAACGCGCGCGCCTTCCTCAACGCACGCGCGAGAAATACCACCGCCGATGCCTGCTCCGCCACCTGTGACAACAATGAGCTTTCCTTTGAGACCAAGATCCATTTGTGAATCCTTATCGTTTGAATGCCCTCTTATTAAAACGGTCAGCCTAGTGAGATACCGGCCATAACCAACATGCGGGGCTCCGTCATCTCATCAATTGCTGAGCGAACGCCTTCACGGCCAAGGCCCGAGTCTTTGACACCGCCATAGGGCATCGGATCCAGGCGCCAGCTCGGCGTATCCCCGGCAATCAACGATCCCACTTCCAACTCCCGATACGCGGTGAGGATGCGACCTGCATCACGCGTCAACAAGCCCGCTTGCAAGCCATATCGCGAGCGGTTCACTTCTGCGAGCGCCTCTTCAAAATCCTCATAAGGCTCGACGGCTACCAACGGTCCAAAGACCTCTTCATCTCGCACCTTCATGCCGGGCTTGGTGCCAGTCAGAATGGTCGGGGTAAGAACGGAGCCCTTGCGCTCTCCGCCGGTGACGAGCTTGGCGCCACCGTCGAGAGCTTCCTTCATCCATGCTTGAACGCGGTCGGCTTCCTCAGGACGGATGAGCGGCCCCACATCCGTGGCATCCGCAATGGGCTCGCCAGATACAAGACGCGCCGCGGCCTCCACCAGCTTCCAAAGAAAGGTTTGAAAAATTGACTTGTGTACATAAACTCGCTGCACGCTGATGCAGGACTGGCCCGCGTAACTGAAGGCCGAGTGCGCCGTGCGCACCGCCGCATCGTCCAGGTCGGACCAGTCATTGTGGACGATGAGCGCGGCATTTCCTCCAAGCTCGAGCAGCACGCGTTTGCGGCCGGAGCGCGCCTTAATCTCCCATCCAACCTCCGCCGACCCGGTAAAGCTCACAAGCTTGATACGATCTTCCTTCTCTGCGAGCCAGGCCGTGTCCTTGTTGGCCAGCGGCAGCACGGCGATGGCCTCCTCAGGCCATCCAGCCTTCAGAATCACCTCACCGAGAGCCAGCGCGGTGAACGGAGTTTGTGGTGCCGGCTTAAGAATGAAAGGGCAGCCCGCAGCCATTGCCGGCGCCGCTTTGTGCGCGACCAGATTCAGGGGAAAGTTGAATGGCGTAATGGCAAGCACCGGTCCGACCGGAAAGCGCTGCACCAGGCCCCACCGGCCTTGGTTGCCTTCCGTCAGATCGAGCGGGATTGACTCTCCGCCGAGACGCGCGGCTTCCTCGGCTGCTGTCTTGAAGGTGAGTACGGCTCGATCTACCTCGGCGCGCGCCAGGCGGATAGGCTTGCCGGCCTCTGCGACGATGAGCTGGGCGAAGCGCTCCTTTTGCTCAATCAGCGTGGCGGCTACATCCTCCAGAATCTCGCGGCGCTTCCAGCGCGGCAGGGCGCGCGTGCGGCGCATGCTCGCTACAGCATGATTCACGGCTTGCCGGGCATCCGCACGTGTGGCCACGGTGACGCGACCCACAAGTCCCTGATCCCACGGCGAACGAACTTCAAGGACATCGCCATCCTCCCATTCCTTGCCGCATAGCAAAAATCCGGTCTGCGAACCGGGGCGCATCTTCATCGCATCTCGCTCCTGAGCCGAAGGCTCCGTCCTTCATGGTACAGGGCGAGGCCGCAGGGTGGACCCATACAGAAAAGTGGGATGGCGGAGGAGCCAGGATACGGTAGACTCCTGCTTATGATTTTTGAAGGGCGCAAGCGAAAACTGCCATTTGATGCGACAACTGCGGTCGAGCACCTCAAGACATGCGATGCCAGGCTTGCTGCCCTGATTGAGCGCGCTGGCAACTTCGCACTTTGTTTGGATCGCTCCGCCTCCCCATTTGAATCATTGCTGGAATCGATCCTGTACCAGCAGCTGCACGGTAAGGCCGCGGCAAAAATTCACGAGCGTGTTCGCTTGTACTTTGGCGGCAATCCCACTCCGGAAATGCTTCTGAAAGCACCCGACGAGCCGCTTCGCGCCGCCGGAGTCTCTGGGAACAAGATCAAGGCGATGCGTGACCTTGCGGCCAAGGCGATCGATGGCACGGTGCCCGATCACCGGGCCATCAGCAAGATGAGCGACGCTGAGATTGTGCGCCGCTTGACAGAGGTGCGAGGGATCGGCCCATGGACCGTGGAGATGTTGCTCATCTTTCGCCTGGGGCGGCCCGATGTTCTGCCAGCCACCGACTACGGCATCCGCAAGGGCTATGCATTGACCTTCCTGCGCGTTCCCAAATCGAGACCGATTGTGGCTGCGGACTTGCCGACTCCAGACGTGGTGCGTAAACGTGGCCAGCGATGGGCTCCCTTCCGGTCGGTTGCGGCTTGGTATCTGTGGCGGGCAAGCGATGGCATGGTGGAAGCTGCCAGACCTCGCCGGGCGAGCCTACAATAGAGTCTTGCGCGATGAGCGAGGGTTTACCTCGAATGCGCGATTGGATAATCGGATGGCTTCGGGTAAACGATTTATTTGCATTCATGGTCATTTTTATCAGCCGCCCAGAGAAAATCCCTGGCTGGAGACAGTGGAGACGCAGGACTCCGCGGCGCCGTATCACGACTGGAATGAGCGCATCTGTGCCGAGTGCTATGCCACCAATGGCGCCGCGCGCATTCAGAACGAGAAGAACCACATCACGCGCATTGTGAACAATTACTCGCGCATGAGCTTCAACTTCGGGCCAACGCTGCTGAGCTGGCTCAAAGAAAAAGCCCAGCGTACCCATCGCATGGTGGTGGATGGCGAAAGGCGAAGCCGTCGCAACTACAAGAGCCACAGCTCGGCCATGGCTCAGGTCTACAACCACATCATCATGCCGCTGGCCAACCGGCGCGACAAGATCACGCAAATCCGGTGGGGGACAGCCGATTACGAATTTCACTACGGCGCGCGCCCAGAGGGCATGTGGCTTGCAGAAACAGCAGCCGATATCGAAACCCTGGAGTTGCTTGCCGATGAAGGGATCAAGTTCACGGTCCTTGCACCGCATCAATGCAAGCATATCCGCCCCATCAAACCTGCATCCGGCGACGGCGCGTGGATCGAAACCCCGAATGCCACCGTCGACACGACGCGGCCCTATCTCGTGCGGTTCCCGTCGGGTAAATCGATTGCAGTTTTCTTTTATAACGGACCCATCTCACGGGCGATTGCCTTTGAAGGCCTGCTCAACTCCGGCGAGATATTTGCTGCACGCCTGAAGTCAGGGTTTCGCGACACGGCGCAACCGCAGCTTGTGCATGTGGCAACTGATGGCGAATCTTACGGGCATCATCATAAGCATGGGGAGATGGCGCTCGCCTATGCCCTCAAACTTCTTGAAGAGGATAAGACGATTCATCTCACGAATTATGGCAGCTTCCTTGAGCAGTTCCCGCCAGAATTCGAGTGCGAGATTGTTGAAGATACTTCCTGGAGCTGCATTCATGGCATCGAGCGATGGCGTTCTGACTGCGGCTGCAACGGGGGCAAAGCGGGGTGGCATCAAAAGTGGCGCACTCCCCTGCGCCAGGCTTTCGACGCCTTACGCGACGCTCTCATCCCACTGACCGAACAAGAAGGATCGAAGCTCTTTCGCGATGTGTGGTCGGCGCGCGATCACTATATCGAAGTCATCCTCCACCGGCATGAGGAAACCATTGAAAAGTATCTGGCTACGCATGCCGCACGCCCACTCAACGAAGATGAGCGCGTGCGTGCGCGCCAGTTGATGGAAATGCAACGTCATGCGCAACTGATGTACACCAGTTGTGGCTGGTTCTTTGACGACATCTCTGGAATTGAATCCGTTCAAGTGATTGCGTATGCGACCCGAGTTCTGCAGTTGGCACGACAGCTCTTTGGCGCACAGGTGGATCCGATCGAGCAGGCGTTTCTGAATGTGCTCGGAGAAGCCAAATCCAACGTGGCGGCTGCCGGAGATGGCGCGCAGATCTTCAAGCAGAGAATCCGTCCACTCGTGCTAGGCCTCGAACAGGTTGCAGCCCACTATGCCATCAGTAGCGTCTTTTCATCGTATGGCGACGCCACAGAGCTCTTCAGCTATCTCGTAGAACGCATGTCCTACGACATCTTCACGTCGGGGAGAGGCCGTCTTGCTCTGGGACGGGCCCACATTGCCAGCAATATTACGGGCATTCACGAGAATTTCAGCTTTGCTGTGCTGCACTTTGGCGATCAAAACATTACGGCCGCCGTCAAGCCGTATTGCATTGACAGCGCCTCTGAGTTTGAGGCATTTGCTGCGGAGGCTTCGCAACATGTGCTGGCCGCGGATTTCCCAGAGGTCATCCGTTTACTCGACCAGTATTATGGGCGAGCGGACTACTCCCTCACCTCGCTATTCACGGACGAACAGCGCCGGATTGTGCAGCTCATTCTGAACTCGACGCTGTGGGATATTGAGAACTCGCTGACCACAATCTACGAAGATCACGCGAGCCTGCTCCATTTCCTTTCGAAGGCAGGTCTGCCCAAGCCGCCCGCCCTTACGCTGGCCGCAGGCTTTGCCATTAACGCCGGCCTGCGCAGAGCCATGGAAGCGGACCCGATTGACCAGGCACTGATTCGCTCATTCCTTCAACTGGCAAAGGCCGACCAGGTGCCGTTGGAGACCCAGGCACTCTCCTACCTTGCCGATCAGCGAATGAAGCGCGCGATGCTTGAGTTGCAGGTTTCCGCAGGTTCTATCGAGATGCTGGACCATGCGCTGACGCTGGCAAAAATGCTCGAAGAACTCCCCTTTGAATTGAATCTTTGGCAGGCGCAGAACATCTGGTACGAGATTCTGCGCACCTCTCCGACGACATTGACAGCGCTTGCCGAAGACGATCGCCCGCGCTGGGAGGCTGACTTCAGAGAATTGGGCAACTGCCTCTCCATCGACTGCGTGGCCATCACCTGCCTCGACCCCGACGTGGAGACGACAGGCGATTAGCTCTTCAGCGCCACGCGGATATGCAACTCGCGAAGTTGCTGTTCCGTAACCGTTGTCGGTGCGTCCACCATCAGGTCGATTGCCTTGGCCGTTTTGGGGAAGGCAATGACTTCGCGCAGGCTGGGCGCACCCGTCAGCAGCATCACGATGCGGTCGAGGCCGAGCGCGATGCCACCATGCGGCGGCGTGCCATACTCCAGCGCATCCAGGAAAAAGCCGAAGCGCTGCCGCGCCTCTTCATCGCTGATGCCAAGCGACTGGAAGATGACCTGTTGCACATCTTTGCGGTGAATACGGATGGAGCCAGACCCAAGCTCTAGTCCGTTCATCGCCAGGTCATAGCAGTTGGCGCGGACGCTGGCCGGATCGCTGACCAGGTTCGCCATATCGTGCTCGTGCGGCGCAGTGAAAGGGTGATGCGCGGGCATCCACTTGGCTGTGGCCAGGTCATACTCGAACATTGGGAAGTCGGTGATCCAGATGGGATGGAAGGCCTTCGAGCCATCCAGCATCTTGCCGCTGCGTGGGTCGGCGCTGCCGACCACCTCATCCGTCACGCGGAAGGCGCCATGCCGCTCTGCGTATTTCTTCGCCAGCTCGGTGCGGAAGTTGCCTGCCGCGGAGTAGACATTGATCTCACGCTCGCTCAGGCGGCCCTCAAACTTGGTGTCGCTGGCCTTGATGTGATGCGCCGGGTCGCCGGCAACGATGAGAACGAAGTCCGCATCGGATGCGCCGGTCATCTCGCGGACCTTCGCGGCTGCATCGGGAAATCCTTTCGCAAGCCGCTTGAAGTCATCAATGAACTTTGCGCCCTTCTTCTGGTCGAAGAGCGGATGATTGTCTTCGCGCTCCTTGCGGCTCAGCTCGCCCACGCTGGGAATGCGGAACGCCACCACCGGCAGCGCCGGATCAATCTGCAGCGCGGCAAGGTTTTCGTCCGTGAACGCGGCACGCACATCGGTCAGGCCCGGCAGCCGCAGGTCCGGCTTGTCTGAGCCAAACTGCCGCATCGCATCGTCGTACGTCATGCGCGGGAACGGCCTGGGCAGCGAGACTCCGGCTGCGGCAAATCCGGCGCAGAGAAAATCCTCCACCACGGCGAAGACATGCTCCTGCCGCGGGAAGCTCATCTCCAGATCCACCTGCGTGAACTCGAGCTGGCGGTCTGCGCGCAGGTCTTCATCGCGGAAGCAGCGCGCAATCTGAAAGTAGCGGTCGAAGCCAGAGATCATCAGAATCTGCTTGAAGATCTGCGGCGACTGCGGCAGCGCATAGAACTCGCCGGGATGGACGCGGCTGGGCACCAGAAAGTCGCGCGCGCCCTCGGGGGTGGACTTGGTGAGGATGGGCGTCTCAATCTCCAGGAAGCCCTGTTTCGACATGCTCTCGCGAATGGCCAGCGTAATCTCATGGCGCAGCCAGAAGTTAGATCG
>JAKAJO010000101.1 GCA_021813745.1 Acidobacteriota bacterium | reverse complement strand
CCGAGAGCCGTTTGCGTGTATGTAAAGGAGCCGCTATTACCATTGCCATTTGTGACCTGGATCGTCTCGATAAACCCGCCGTTGGCAGTCGGCCCAGCGGTTATTCCCGCGATCGCGTTTTGTGACGAGCCAGCGCTTGACTGGGAGCCGCTCGCTCCAGCGGCGGCTGCCGTAAGTGATTGATTCGCAAGATCCGGTGAAAGATTGTTATTCAGATTCTCAATAGAATGCGTGCTTTGCGGTGTGAAAAACTGGTTCAGCGGATTAGCACCAGTGTCGATCGCAACGGTGTTTGGAAAAGGCGCCCCCCAGTTCCCGATGATATCGTTCGTTTCATTTATTTGCAGGACATCGGCGCCACCATATGGGCCAAGGAGCGTGTTGGACGGATTGGGTGCATTCTCAACAAGCGCTGGCGCACCAGTTACTGAACTGACATAGGCCATTTCTTGTCCGCCCAAGGAATGGCCGCCGACATCAATGCTGTACCCTTGGTAGGCAGGGTCTGTGCTGACGGAGTAGTAGTACGACAAAGCGGAATTGTCTTGGGCGCTGGGAGCGTTGCCAAAAAGAATTTGAAGGTCGGGACCTGTCACATCAGACAGGTTAGACGTGCCTTGCGCTGCGATATAAATTTGCTGTGTCGACGAGTTGACGAAAAGTACATCGGTCTGCCCCGTGGTAGGGTCTGTATGAACTTCCACAGCTTGCCAGCCAGGCGGCAGGGTCTGCGCCGAAGATGGCGTGCCAGGTGCGTAGACGGGCTGACCGTTGTTATTGACGGCAGTGATCTGGTAGGCAAGATAATTGAATTGCGCGGCTTGGCCAACTGTCAACGCGCCAGACCCTTGTGTACCACTGCCGGTTCCACTACCACCTGAAACCATCGACATGTCGTGTCCTCCCGATTTTTTTCGTAGGTTCGCGTAGTCACTTAGTGTTTACGGCTGAATACGAACGCACCTCGCCCTCCGATCGTCGCCAAGGATCCATCCATGGGATTGATCTCCAGCGAAATGGCTGCCCCAATGGGAAAGCTTTGCACTAACACCCTTGTACGTACGTCGTGAATCGTGATGTCGTCACTGCGCCGCAAGTCGAACTGGTTGACTAGCAGCTTATCTCCATCGAAATCGAGGGAAAGCACGGTGGCGTGAGCAGGGATGGTTTGCAGGAGATTCCCCGTCGCCGGACTGAAGATGTTGATCGTATCGCCGCTACGCAGGGTGACGAATTGATGCGTTTTACGGTTCAGCATTTGGTCGATGCTGCCGCTCGCCGTTCCAATAGCCAGATACCTTCCGTCAGCGCTAAGCGCCATCGCGGTTGGAATATCTGGCGCGACGTTGGAAATCAAAGTTCGCATCGCGCCTGTTTTAACATCGAAGGCAAGCAAATCCGCCTGACGCTTCAGTTCGTTGGCGTCGTTATAAGACAAACCACCGGCAGCGCATAGGATGGAAGTTCCCGTCTTGTCGATAACCAATGGGGCATTGCTCAGGTAGGTAGGTCTTGGCAATACTGCCTTCCACATCAAGGTGCCTGAAGGCAAACTGAACACAGCAATGCCATAGCCGCTATCCAAACCGCGGTAAAGGATTGCGACGACGTCGTTTTTCGGAGAAATCGTGACAGCACCAACGTTGATCGAGAGCGGACGCCTTTGGCCTTTGAATGGCACGTCCAGCGTCCGAAAAACCTCAAAGGTCTTTGAGTCGTATATCACGACTCGATGAACTCCGAAGACCAGATACCTTCCATCAGGGCTGTACCTAACATTGCGCCTGCCGTCGCCGCGCTCCGGAGCAACCAACTCCTTTACAATTTCTTTGGTGCGAACATTGACAATCGCGAGGTGGTTTCCACTGGCAATCGCGAGATCGATGCCGTCCTGACTCCACGCTCCAGCGGTGGCACCCTCTGTTACGTCGAGTGCCCGATACGTCTCGTCAAAAATAGGATTTGTTTCGCTCGACATTTGATCTGCGGCTACCGTGTCCACCATCTGCAATAATAAAAAAACAACCAATATTCTCCCAAATACGGCAGCCATCGTTCTCCTTTTGGGTTGTCTCCTCATTTGTCGTTCTCTAACGTCAATCTGAATGGTCGCGTTGTTACAAACGAAAGCGTTACATCACAAATGGATCCGATCGCATTCAATTTGCGATCGCGTAGCCAAACTGATTCGCCGAAACTCACGAACGCGACACATGCAATTGCCAGACGTTTACTTCTCGTTGCGCCACCGTGGATTCGAGTGGCGTAAAAACGGGACTGCGAGGGGACCACTGACGCCACACCGCAGGATCCGTCACTGGGCACCCGCGAATGTTTGCTGCTTGGACTTCAACGGACGGCCATGCCGTCATTCAGGTATTTCACTATAGGGTCGAGGAAAAAGTCAAGCACTCGCCGCCGTCCCGTCTCGATATCGACACTTACCGTCATCCCGGAGCGCATGATGCGGCGCTCGCCCTCGGTTTCCAACCAGGTTTGTTCGGGCGCGACTTTGACGCGGTAGAACAGCGGCGGCGGCGCCCCGGCTTGAGTCTGGTCCGTACCGGACGATTGCGGGGGCTGGGTCGAAGGTGTGACGGGTTGATGACTCTCGCCGACCGGAAGCGATGCAAGGTTGGTTGCCGCATCGGCTGTCGGACTAATCCAGATGACCTTGCCGGCGATGGATCCATATTGCTCGAACGGGTACGCGGTGACCTTGATTCGGGTCTTTTGGCCGATCTTCACAAAACCGACATCCTGTGCGGGTAGATCCGCTTCCACGATGAGCGGTGCATCCGCGGGCTCGACCGTTGCCACTGTCTGTCCGGCCTGCACTACCGTTCCCAGGCTCGCAACGTCGACGCTTTGCACGGTTCCGTCTACGGGAGAGCGTAGTAGGTCAAGCGCCGCGTCGCGTTTGGCCTGCGCGTACTGGCTGGATAGGTCGTAGCGTTTCGAAACCGTCGTTTCGAGGTCCTGATACCGGGCCGACGCGAAGGTTTGGGTGTCCTCCTCGAGTTGCTTTTGCGCTGCGGACTGTGCCGCGACGAGCTGCTCCACCACCTGACGCTGTGAGGCGAGTTGACCGTCGTCCACGATCACCTGGTCCTGAAGCTGGGTGTACTGCTGGCCGGAGATCGCGCCTTCGGGAACCAGCGGTTGCGCGGACCGGGCAAGCGCCGCATCCTGATGGAGCCGCTGCTCGTACTCCGCGAGGGTGGCGCGCCCTGCGGCGAGATTGGCTTGCGCCTCTCTTACCTGGGCGCGGTCGCCGGCAATCTTGCTGCGCTGGGCGGCCAGCTGCGCCTCGGCCAGATGATCTTCCAATTCGGACATTTCGGCGGTCGCCCCCTGCGCGCGGCCGCTCTGGTGAGACGGACCAAGCTCCGCCAGGACCCGCTGTTCCATTGCGCGGTTGAGGCTTAGGTCGTTTTCAGCCGAGACCAGTTTGGCGCGGTCCACGTGCGGATCAAGCGCGACCAGAACCTGTCCCGCGACCACCTTCGTTCCGGGCTCGGCCCGGATTTCCTCTACCGTGCCGGCGTTGAGCGACTGCACGACCTTGGTGCGCGTGTCACTCATGAACTTGCCAGGGGCCGTGGTCATGATGGGGATACGGCTGACGAACGTCCACACCAACGCCACCAGCAACAACGCCACGATGCTCCAGAGGACAACCGCGGTGAAGGGGGATGGCGGCGTCTCTTCGATCGCGAGCACGTGCGGCTGGAAGTCGCGCAGCACGAACTCGTTTGTGGCACCCAGCTGAATCGGCAACCGGATTCGTTGCTGTCGTTTCCTGGGTGGGGCGGCGGTCACGGGAAGGTCGTCCGCATTCATGCCGCGAGCCCCTGTTGCCGATAGAGGTGCCGATATACGCCAGCGCGCGCAATCAGTTCTTGGTGCCGCCCTTCCTCGACGAGCCGTCCCTTGTCCATCACGAGGATGCGGTCTGCGCCCTGCAGCATGGAGAGCCGGTGCGCCACCAGGATAACGGTGCGCCCCTCGGCCATGCGTCCGAGGTTCTCCTGAATGATGCGCTCGGACTCGTAGTCCAGGGCGCTGGTGGCTTCGTCGAGAATCAGAATGCGCGGATCGGTGATCAACGCTCGCGCCAATGCCAGACGCTGCCGCTGTCCGCCGGAGAGCGCGGTGCCCCGTTCTCCGACCGGAGTCTCGTATCCCTCCGGCATGGCGCTGACGAAGTCGTGCGCGCCCGCCAGCTTTGCCGCGGCGATGATTCGGGCCATCGGCGCGCCGGGCACGCGTACGGCGATGTTTTCCCGGATGGAGCCGCCGAAGAGAAAGCTCTCCTGGGGCACGACCGAAATTTGGCGCCGCAACCAGGCCGGGTCCACCTGGACGAGGTCGTGGCCGTCGACAAAAATCCTTCCGCCCTCCGGCAGGTATAGGCGCTGCATGAGTTTGGCCAAGGTGCTTTTTCCGGAGCCGCTTCGCCCGACGACGCCTACCGTTATCCCGGGCTGAATCTCGAAAGACACATCTTCCACGGCCAACGGGCCATCCTGAAAATAGCGAAAGCGAACGTGCTCGAAGCGTATGGCGCCCCGCAGTCGAGGCAAGCTGGATTTTTCGGGATTCATCACCGGTTCGACCGGGGCGTCCATCAGGTCCGCCAAGCGGCGGACGGCCAGGCCAACCTGCTGGAATTGCTGCCAAAGCGTGCTGATCCGCAGCATCGGATCCATCGCGCGCGAGGCGAGCATCTGAAACGCAATCAAGGCTCCGACCGTCAGCTCGCCGGAAAGAACCAGCCTGGCGCCGAACCACAGGACCGCCAGTGTGGTGAGATTGCGCAGGATCTGTCCGATCCCCCCAGCCACGCTGCCGAGGCGGTCGACCCGATAGTCCGCCGTTACGCTTCGCGCGAGCAGGTGCTCCCAACGCTGCGTCATGGCGGGCTCCAATGCCATCGCCTTGACGGTCTCCATCCCCGTTACCGCTTCGACGAGGAATGCCTGCGCATCGGCGCCGCTATCGAAGCGTTCATCCAAACGCTTGCGCAGCGCCGCCCGGAATGACAGCGTCGCACCCGCGATTAGGCCCAAAGCCAGCAACACAATCGCCGTGAGCAGCACGCTGTAGTACAGCAGGATGCCGATGTATACGAATATGAACAGTCCATCGACGGCCGAGAGCAGCGCCTGCCCGGTGAGGAAGCTGCGAATCCGCTCAACCTCGCGCACCCGTGCCGTGGTATCGCCGACGCGGCGCATCTCGAAATATCGAAGAGGAATTCGCACGAGACGCCGGAATAACGCGCTACCCAAGGTCACGTCGATGCGGTTTCCAGCATGCGCAAGGAGCACGTTTTGCAAAATGCCGAAAGTACCCTGGAAGGCGATGACCGCCAGCATGCCAACGGCCACGACGACGAGGGTCGAAAGGTTGCGGTATACGAAAACCTTGTCGATGATGACCTGCATGAATAGCGGCAGGCCGATGCCAAGGAGCTGGAAGAATAGCGCGGCGACCAACACCTCCGTCAGTTCCCGGCGGAATTTCGACAGCACCGGAAGGAACCAGCCGAAACCGAACGGGCGATTGGGATTGGAAAGAGACAACCGCTCGTTGATCAGGATGGCGGTGCCATCGTAGACATCCCGCCACGTCTGCTCATCGCACCAGCGTGGTTGCGGGGTCTCCTGACGGCTGAGCGGCAGGCGTCCGCCGCGCATGCGCCCAACCACCCCGAAGGTCCCATCGGAGAGCTTTACGATCGCCGGAATTTTGAGCCGGGAAAAGCCGTCCCAGTCCAGCGTGACTTGCTTGGTTTTGAGGTTCAGTTCGGCCGACGCGAGCTGGATCTCCGTCACCCCAATGGAACCGTGTTCCAGACCGAGCGCGCGCAAGATCTGATCGGCGTCGACCGGTCTTTGATGAAAAGCGGCAATGCGCGCCAACGCCCAGATTCCGGACGGAACCGCGGCGCGCGCCGGTGCGGACTCCGGCTGGCCCGCCGACTCGTCGGTTGGGTCGGAAACGACACTCGTACGCAGCAAGGCACGTCCTCCGCTCAAGGACTGAAAAATACGGTTATCAAAAACGTGGATTGGGAAACTGCGGACTACCGGAACCTGTGGCGCGGGCCCGCCCGCTGCATAGCGGACTCCAAACACCCCAAGCATCGCTTGCGGCATACTACCTGCGAGGCGATGGGTATGCAATTTCTCTGTCGTTTCCAAGACCATCCTGCGCAGACACCCACGATGAAATGACCCGCATTCTGATTGCCTGGGAACTGGGAGAGAACTGGGGGCATCTTTCGCGCGACGTACCCGTTGCGCGACGGTTGCAGGCGCTGGGGTACCGGGTAGCCTTCGCGGTTGCCGACACCCGGATCGCGGCAGAGATTCTTGGTTCGGAAGAGTTTGCCTTTGTCCAGGCCCCGCAAGCACAGCGCTCGCAAGTTCCCGGCAAGACGTCCGTCAACCATGCCGAGATCGCCCTAACCAGGGGTTACGACGACCCCGCCACCTTGCAAGGCCTCATCGGCGCTTGGCTGGGTCTGTTCGACCTGTTCCGCCCAGATGGGCTATTGGTGGACTATGCGCCCACGGCGGTCCTGGCCGCAAGGATTCGTTCCACGCCGGCGGTGCTTGCCGGGAGCGGCTTTGAACTCCCACCGCGCACATGCCCGATACCATCTTTTCGTCCTTGGGATTCCGTTTTGCCGAGCCGTCTCGCAGCCAGTGAGGAGGTGGCTCTTCGCAACATCAATCAGGTCCTCAACCGGTTTGGGGCAGCGCCGTTACCCCAGTTCGCCGACATTTTTTCCGGCCGCCAACGTGTACTGACCACTGTTGCCGAACTCGATCATTACGGTGCACGCCAGGGTGAGCGTTACGCTGGACCGATTTTCGATTTATCCGGCGCGCGCCGCGTTGCATGGCAAGCGAATGGAGCAGGCAAACGGATCTTTGCCTACCTGCGCCCTTCGTTACCTCGAATCGAAGACCTGCTCATCGCCTTGCGCGCCGGCGGGGGAGATGTTGTCTGTTCGTTTCCTGGTGTGCCGCCCGCACTGGTGCAACGCTATCAGAGTCCTCGACTACGCATCTTTTCAGAACCTCTCGCAATTGCTCCGCTCCTTCCTGAAGCGGATCTTGTGGTCGCCAGTGGTAGCGGCATGGCGGCCGCAGCGCTCCTGGCGGGCGTGCCGCTGCTCTTGATACCGCAATGGGCGGAGCAACGGCTTTCGGCGCTTCGGGTCGAGGAACTCGGTGCGGGCCTGATCGGTCACGGCAAAACTGCGCCGCCTTCGTATCCGGCGTTGATCGAGCGGTTGCTTTCACAACCGGACTTTCGCGTATCGGCTTCTCGGTTTGCGGAACAATACAAGGCGTTTCGCAGCGATGACGCCGTCGAGCGGGTTGTAGACGCCATACAACGAGCGGCAGCAGCTCCCGATCTGGGCGAAGACTAAGACTTCGGGCGTTCGATCGTGACGTTGATGTATTGAACCTTGCCATCCGGATCGCCCTCGCGCCGCAGACCGTCCGCGAGTATCTCGCAGAGGAACAAGCGAAGTTCGGCAAGGATTTCGGTGATATCGCAACCCCGTCGGAGTGCCACTTTGCGCAGTTCCCGGGAGGAGACGACGAAATCGCCCCGCCACTGGGTCGTCGGAAAGACCCAGTGCTTGCAGCGAAAGTCGATTGCCTGAAAGATCTCCGTTGCGAAAGGACCAAGTTCTTCGCTTTGCTCGACGATCGGCTGCATTTCCAGGTAACTGGCAAAGGCGAGGTCTCGCAAAGTCGTCGAGGCGATCGCTTCAGACCTCGCGATCAACAGCACCGCAGCAACCAAAGCGCCGAAACTCCCCAACCGGGAAAGCCGGCGCGCGGAGTCGACGTCGAAATCCGCAAGTCGCGGTTCCCTTGTCGCGTTGCCGGCGTTCTGGAAAAACAGGATCGAACGAACATCGAAATCGAGCTGACGCAGGCTCTCTTCGAGCGCCTTGGCCGT
>JAKAJO010000019.1 GCA_021813745.1 Acidobacteriota bacterium | reverse complement strand
CACCTGTTTGACGACTACAAGCTCGTCACGTGGTCGCTGGTCCTTGTGACATACAAGAACGGAAAACAGACCGACTACAGGAATCTTACGGATGTCTGGACGCTGGTGAATAACGAACCGGCATTTCGAAGCTACGTAAAGAGCGGCATACAAGCTGCCCTCGAGAGGGTTCAATGAGTGCGCTTTTCTTGAGCGGGCTTTCGGCTCTCTGGCTTGGAATCCTGACATCGATCAGCCCTTGTCCATTGACGACGAATATTGCCGCGATTTCCTACCTTGGCAGACAGGCGGACCATACCGATCGTGTGATTGCGAACGGGCTCCTGTACACGCTGGGGCGTACGGCGACATACGTCCTTCTTGCCGCACTTTCCGTGCTCACTATACTCTCCATTCCCCATCTCTCCTTCTGGCTTCAGCATTCCATGAGCAAAGCGATGGGTCCAATCCTGCTTGCCGTGGGGCTTGTCCTGCTGGGGATCATTCGGCTGCCGTCTTTGACGCTGATAAGGGATAAGGACTTCCAGTTGCCCGACCGCAAGCGCGGCATATGGGGGGCCGGGGTTCTTGGGATGTTGTTCGCGCTGTCTTTTTGCCCAACTTCGGCCGCACTGTTCTTTGGAAGTCTGATTCCTCTTGCGATCGAGTCAAAGTCCGTCGTCGTGTTGCCGGCGCTCTACGGGCTGGGAACGGCCTTACCCGTATTCGCTTTCGCTGTCCTGATTGCACTTGGCGCCAAATCCGTAGCCGCAGGATTCAAACGCCTGACCGCGCTGGAAGTGTGGGCGCGAAGGGTAACCGGAGCGGTGTTCGTCGGGATTGGGATCTATTTTTGCTGGACCAATCTCATCGCTTGATGGGAGGAAGACGATCGATCATAAGCGCTTCCAAGGGGGGAGTGACCATGTCGACATTACTTGTGCAAGAGGGAGCATCCGTGCTCCGGAAGCTGGTCGGAGATGGAACCGACGCAGTTGCGGTATTTCTCCTAGGCCCCAAACAGCAAGACAGTGCGTTCGCTTCATTTGAATCGATACGAGGGCACCGATATTGTCAGGCACTGATGAAGGCGCGCCACGGAGGGTCAGTGACGTTGGAGCCTGACGGCCTGGCGTGCCCCGCCGCAGCTGCGGCCTTCGGATTCCGGCCTCTGCCGGCGCAACTTGCGAATGGAAGAGGGCTGGTCGGATTTGGCATTGTCGCCGACGCAAGTGCAGGTCAGCGAATGTTTGCCGGCATGCCGCGGCTTGCCGAACAGAGCGTTGTAAAGATCGCACTGTGCCCACTGCATTCTGCACCGCACACCCCGGACGTTGTGGTGGTCGAAGGTCCGGCGGAATCTCTAATGTGGCTCGTGCTGGCCGATCTAAACCTTCGCGGAGGCGAGCGCCGTGTCGGAAACACCGCCGTTCTTCAGGCTACATGTGTGGATGCAACGGTGGTTCCCTATCTGGAGCAGCGCTTGAACTTCAGCTTGGGTTGTTATGGCTGCCGCGAAGCCACGGACCTGATGCCCGGCGAAACCGTACTGGGGTTCCCGGGCGCATCGTTGGAATCAATGATCGGCGCAGTTAAGATGCTGCTCGCGCAGGCCATCCCCCGTTCCCGAGCGAAAGGGACTTACTCTCGCATGGCCGGTTCGCAGCGAGAGGAGACTTTGACGGGGCAGACATGCAGCCGAATTGAGGAACCCGGACTCGAAACGGAAGTTGTGGGCAATGCCGGGCACGCAAATTGAGCCTATTTCTTTGGCACGACAGTACGCGGGAAACATTAAGGAAGGAAGAATCAAATGAATCCGGAACAGAAGCCAACCGTTGAACAGATCTTCGGCATGATGCGCAAGACCATGGGATCAATTCCCTCGGCCATCGAGAAGGCCACGGCAGTCGATGAGGGACTTTTGTACGAGCATCTGCGGTCCAGAGCCTACGCCATGCCAGCCGAGGGAGCGCTCGATGAAGAGACTCGCACGTTGATCTATCTTGCGTCGGCGCTCGCCGCCAGCAGTAAGGCCTGCATTCAGGCGATGGCCAACAAAGCGAAGATGCAGGGCATCGCGCCGGAGAAGGTGCTGGAGACGGTGCGCATCGTTCGCTTTGCACTGGCCACAAAGATCGTCGGCGACGCAGAGCCTGTTTTCGAAGCGATGGCACCAGGGCAAAAGTAAGGAAAATGACCAGCAGAATGGCCCTCGCCTGAATCCGGGGGCCTTCGATATGTCGGTCGGGAGCATCTTGTATGAAGCGATTTCATTTGAACTACCTGAGGTGGGGACTTCCCATTCTGGTCATCATTTTCATGATGGTCTGGCTAAGCGGTGTTTTCCACCGCGGCACGATTCATCCCGGAACGGTGAAATCAGCGGAGACGTCTACCGCAGGTCTGGAGTTTTTCACTGTCTCTACCATTACCGAGCCGCAGGTTGTGGAGGCAGTGGGGACCGTTCAGCCGCAGTTCAAGACCACGGTTTCCGCACGCATCACCGCCAATGTTGTCGAACTACCCGTAACTGCCGGACAGCACGTTCGCAGCGGCGACCAGTTGGTGCGGCTTGACGACCGTGATCTGCGCGCAAGAAGGCAGCAGGCGCAGGAAGCTCTACGGCGCTCCGAAGCGACAAGGGATCTGGCGCAGAGCGACTATACGCGGGATAAGGCTCTTTATGAAAAGCAGGTCATTCCGAAGTCGGAGTTTGATGAGACGACTCTGCGCCGGAAGACCTCGACCGCCGATGTTGCCGCATTCCAGCAGGCGCTGCATGACGCGGAATTTGCCTTTGGCTATGCCGTCATCCGTGCTCCCTATGATGCGATCGTTGTCGACAAGCTCTCCGATGTGGGCGACATGGCTACGCCCGGTAAGCCACTGCTGACGCTGTACGAGAGTGGCAAACTGTGGCTCGAGGCGGCTGTTCCCGAGGAGCAGGCAGGCACGCTGCGCATCGGCAAGACCTATGAGATCCAACTGGATTCGCTTGATAAACAGATGCAGGGTCAGTTGGTGGAAATCGTGCCTTCAGTCGATTCGTCGAGCCGCACCATCACTGCGCGTATAGCGCTGCCCTATACCCAGAATGTCTTTCCCGGCCTGTTTGGCCGGATGATGATTCCGGTCGGAGAGCATGCACGCATCATGATTCCGCAAGGGGCGGTTCTGCGCGTAGGCCAACTGGCGATGGTGGATGTGGATGTAGCTGGTATGCTGCGCCGGCGTTCCGTGCAAGTGGGCCGCACAATCGGCAACCAGATTGAAATTCTCAGCGGACTCACCGCAGGCGAGAAGGTATCGCTCGCTCCCCGGAAGGAGCTGCAGCCGTGAAACCTGATGGCGAAGGCGTAACGATACGAATCGTCCGCACCTTTCTGGAATCCCATCTGTCGATCGTGTTGATTTTGCTGGCGCTCATCGCCGGTGGTGCGGCACTGATGGTTACGTCGCGCGAGGAAGAACCGCAGATCGTCGTTCCCAACGCCGACGTTTTTCTTTCTTATCCAGGTCACTCGGCCGAAGAAGTTGAGAAGCTCGTTTCGGCTCCGATCGAGCGCTATCTCTATCAGATTGACGGTGTGGAGTACGTGTATTCGCGCTCGATGCCGGGCCAGAGCATCGTTACGGTCCGCTTCTACGTAGGCCAGGACCGCGAGCGCAGCCTGGTCAAACTCAACAAATGGCTCACGCAAAATGCGGATAAGATCCCGGCGGGCGTCAACGGCTACGTCGTCAAGCCGCGAGAGACCGACGATGTCCCCATCGTCACGTTCACGCTGACCAGCCCCAATCGCGACGATTATGAGCTTCGGCGCATTGCCGAAGAGGTGCAGAATCGCCTGCAAACCGTACCCAACTCAGGCATCAGCTTCATCGTCGGGGGCCGTCCTCGCGAAGTGCTGGTGCGGCTGAATCCGGAGCGGATGGCAGGCTTTCATATTGCTCCCTTGGACATTGAACGCGCCCTGGCGGGAGCCGACAGCAATCTTCAGTCTGGTTCCTTTACTCGCGGCGACCATGATATTCGCGTGGAGACGGGAAGGTTCTTCGCGAGCGCGTCTGACGTTGCTTCCAGCGTTGTCGGCACCTCCGGCGAACGGCCTGTGTATCTGCGCGATGTGGCGGACGTGACCGATGGCCCCGGCGAAGTGACCGACTACGTGCGCCTCAGCCAGGGTGCCGCATGGAACCTGAACAAACACCCCGGTTCGGCGGGTACATGGGTCGGCGAAGCGAATCATCCGAGACAGCCGCTACTGCTTGGACAACCCGCTGTCACCATTGCCGTTGCCAAGCAAAAGGGCACCAACAACGTCACCGTGGCACGAGCCTTGCTGGCCAAGATGGACCAGATCAAGCGCGAGGTGCTGCCTGCGGATGTGAACGTGGCCGTTACCCGCAACTACGGCATCACTGCGGATGACAAGGTCAACGAGCTTGTCGAAGGCTTGGTAGTCGGCATTATTGTGGTCATCGCTCTCTTGACCATCGGCCTCGGTTTCGGAGACGCCATGGTGGTTGCAGTTGCCGTCCCCTGCGTCTTCGGATTCACTCTGGCGGCAAACTACCTGTTCGGGTTCTCGATCAATCGCGTAACCCTGTTTGCCTTGACTGTCGCGCTGGGCCTGCTGGTTGACGACCCAATTGTCGATGTAGAAAACATCCATCGCCACTTTCGCATGGCGGGTAGAGCGACGCGGCAGATCGTTCTTGAGGCGGTCAACGAGGTCCGGCCTCCGCTGATTGCCGCAACCATCGCTGTCATGATTTCGTTCTCGCCGCTCTTCTTTGTCACTGAAGAGATGCACGATTACCTGCGGCCCATGGCAGTCAATGTGCCCATGACCATGCTGATGTCAATGCTCGTCTCTTTCACCATTACCCCCTGGTTGGCCTATTGGGTGATGCGTCGGCGCTATCAACCTGGCAAGGACGGCAAGGTCCCCGAGAAAGAGGCAGCCGAAACCGACGTGAAGCAGATGTGGACTTATCGCTTCTTCCGTCCGTTGCTGGAACCATTGCTCACGCGGCGCAGGAACCGGTACATCTTTATTGGAGCGGTTGTTCTTGCCTTCATAGGCAGCCTGATGCTGGTCGGAACGCGGCGCGTCAAGCCAAAGCAGTTACCCTTCGACAACAAGGACGAGCTTCTTCTGGTTCTGGATATGCCGAGCGGCACAAGCCTGGAGCGAACCGATGCTGCGGCCCGCGATTTTGAAGACTATCTGCGCACGGTTCCCGAGGTCACCGACTTTGAGTCATACGTCGGCACGGCGTCACCGTTCGATTTCAACGGTATGTCGCGCCGCTACTTTCTCAGGCAGTCACCCGACAAGGGCGATATTCGCGTCAACCTGATTCACAAGACCGATCGGTCTCAAGGTAGCCACGAAGTCGCCATGCGGCTACGGGGCGATTTAAAGGCTATTGCCGAGCGCGATGACGTAAAGCTGAAGATTGTCGAGTTGCCGGCCGGTCCGCCCGTGATGTCCACGATGGTGGCCACGGTTTACGGCCAGCCCGGCGACAGCTACGAAGATCTGATCCACGATGCGCAAATCGTAAAGCACAGGATGCGGCAGGAACCTGGCATTGTGGATCTGGACGATACCGTCGAGGAAAACCAGGAGAAGCAGGTCTTCACTGTGGATAAGGCCAAGGCCGCATTGAACGGCGTGACGACCGACGACATCAATCGCACAGTTAGTCTGGCGCTGTCGGGCGCAAATGCCGGCACGGTTGCAATCCCCACGGAGCGCAACCCGCTGCCGATCATGCTGTGGCCGGAGCGCGTGGATCGTTCCAGCACGGCGGATCTCTCACGCATTTACGTGCGTGGCCAGAAGGGAAATCTGGTTCCCATGTCGCAGTTGGGAAGTTGGCAACAGACGATCGAGAACAAGACCATCTATCACCGCAATCTGGAGCGCGTCGTGTATGTCACGGCGGAGATGGCCGGACGCCCTCCCGTGGAGACTATCCTCGATATTCGCGCCGATCAACGGACGACGGCGCAACTGGCGGCTGCGGGCCATCCCGAGCAGAACGCAACACCGCGCCCGCTGAATACCCGCACGATGTTCAAGAAAGGCGGCGGCATTCTGTGGGCCGTGCCGGACGGCGTCACCGTGAACTGGTGGGATGAGGGTGAAACGCGACTTACCATTCACATCTTCCGCGATCTGGGATTCGGCTTTCTGGGTGCATTACTTGCCATCTACATTCTCCTCAGCCAGCAGACGGGCTCGTTCCGCCTGCCTGTCGTGATCATGATGGCGATTCCGCTGATGGTCATCGGCGTCATGCCTGGCTTCTGGCTGTTGAGCCACCTCGGTGTGCGACAGGTCGGCGGATTCGCCGATCCATTGTTCTTCAGTTCTCCTGCCATGATCGGGATGATTGCCCTGGCCGGCATCGTCACCCGAAACTCCATCATCATCGTGGACTTCGTGCACATCGCTCTGGCGCGCGGGCGCACGCTTGTGCAAGCGCTGATCGAGAGTTGCTCGGTCCGACTGCGTCCGATCCTGCTTACATCGGGCGCAGCCATGCTGGGCGCATGGCCCATAACACGGGATTCAGTTTTTGCGGGCTTAGCGTGGTCGCTGATTTTTGGCCTCTTCGCTTCCACCCTCTTCAGTCTGCTTGTCATTCCTGTTGCTTATTTCATGATGTACGAGAAGCAGCCGGGACATGGGCTGCCCGAGAACTTTCATCTGCGGGAGGTCGAGCCAGCGACCGACGCGACAGGAGCTACGGTAACGCCATGAAATCTGCAATGGGATTCTTACTCGTTTTGGTCGTCACTTCCAGTGCGCTGCTAGGTCAGCGGCAAACAGCGCCGCCAGAGCTTACGCTTCAGCAGGCGGTTGCCTATGCTCTGGAGCATAGCCCCGACTTGAAATCGGCGGTCGCCGAAACAACCAAGCGCCAGGGCTACGTAACCACAGCCCGATCCGCGCTGCTGCCCGAACTGGATGTAGCCGGAGACCTTGGCCGCAGCCGTCTTCAACATGGATATCCAGGCGGAGCGCCTCCATCAATCTCGCGGTTTGCGCAGACGGCTTATTCAGGCAGCGCGGACCTGCATATGCTTGCTTGGGATTTCCAGAAATCGCAGTTGGAACTCGACGCGACACGAGAACGCCTCTCTGCCGCGAAGATACTCACGGACCGCAGCAGGCAGGAACTTATCTTTCAGGTCGCGCAATTTTACCTGGACGCCCTGACGTACGAGGACTTGCTGCGTTCTGCCGCGCTCACCCGCAAGAGCTTGACTTCGCTGCTCGACCGTACCAACGAACTGGTGAAAGCCGGCCGCGCCGTTCCCGTCGATGCCTTCAAGATTCAAACGCAGATCGCGCAAATTGACAGCGATTCGGCCACGCTCGAAGCTGGCCGTCAGGCTGCTCTCAGTTCACTGGCCGCCACTATGGGATACCAAGGGCAACTGCCCGCGCTCTTGTACTCGCCCGCGTCGGCGTCGACACCGGCTGCAAGCGTGGACCGGAACCAACTTCTACAATCTGCCCTGCAGCAGCGGCCGGATCTGAAAGCGGCAATCTTCGACGCAGAATCTGCGGAAGACCTTGAGCGCGCTGCACGACGCGCCTACTGGCCACGCATTGACTTCCGCGCCACCGCAATCCAGTACGGCGGACAAAATCCGGTTGGGTTTCCTACTCTGATCGAGCAGATGTTGCCTTCTCTGCATGTGCCGAGCGGCTCCACTCCCGGCGCAGTGAATGACTGGACCGTTGGAGTACACATCGGAGTACCGCTCTTTGACAGTGGCCGCCGTAGCGGTCAGATCAAGGCTGCGAAAGCGCAGGCGGAGCAGGCCCGGCTCGCACAGAATAAGGCTGGCCTGAATGTCGCCCGCGAGGTACAGACATCGTATGCCGATTTGCAAAGCGCTCAGGCGCGCGTCAAGGCCATGCAGGAGGCCGTGGTGCAATCTCAGGAAATTCTGAAGAACGAGCAAGCCAAGTATGAGGTCGGCCGCACGGTGATCAACTTCGTGCTTGAGGCTGAAGCTGGCGTGTTGAACAGCCAGTCCCTGCTCTTGCAGGCCCAGCGGTCGGAAGCAATTGCCTCGCTGGCTCTCGAACTCGCCACGGGCCAAATCCAAATAGATTGACCCGGCATGAATCCATAATTTCGCCGGCGGGTTCATCACCCAACTTCATCGGAAAGGATTTCCCACACTCTTATGGCTGTTTTGGGTAGCTTTGCGCTTCTGCTTTCGCTCGCGCTCGCCGCGTATAACGTCGTCATCGGGGCAATCGCCCAGCGGCAGGTCTTTACTGAAAGCCGAGGCCGCATCTCCCCGGAACGTCTGGCCGAAACGGCCCGGCTTGCGGGTCTGGCGAGCTTCGCGGCGGTGTCACTGGCAGTCTTCGCGCTGTTGTGGGCGATTTTTACCAACGACTTTTCCCTCGCATATGTCTTGCACGAATCCAGCCGTGCGCTGCCCGGTCCATACAAGTTCGCTGCGCTATGGTCTGGCCAGGAGGGCTCCCTTTTGCTGTGGGCATGGCTGCTTTCAGGGTTTAGCTTCATCGTTCGCCTGCGGTACAGAGCCAATATCCGCCTAACCACCCTCGCATCAACCATTCTGGCTAGCGTCGAGGTGTTCTTCCTTTTTCTGCTGAATTTCGTGGCGTTGCCCTTCGCTATGGTGTCCGGCCCAATACATGCCGACGGCTATGGCATGAATCCGCTGCTCCAGTATCCGGAAATGGTCATACATCCACCCCTACTCTATCTCGGGCTTGTCGGGTTTAGCGTGCCTTTTGCTTTAGCGCTCGGTGCGCTGATACTTCGTTCCCCGGCAGAGAAGTGGATACCAATCACCCGCCGCTGGGCGCTGGTGAGTTGGCTGTTTTTGACCGCCGGGATTGTACTTGGAATGCACTGGGCCTATGCGGTACTTGGATGGGGAGGTTACTGGGGTTGGGACCCGGTCGAAAACGCTTCGCTGATGCCTTGGCTCACCGGCACGGCATTTCTGCACTCAAGCATCATGCAGGAAAAACGCGGCATGATGAAGACCTGGAACATCTGGCTCATCTTCTCTACGTTTCTGCTCTCGATTCTCGGCACGCTGCTTACGCGCTCCGGCATTGTCAGCTCCGTCCACGCCTTCGGGCAATCTTCGATCGGCACCTGGTTCTGGACATTTCTCCTGCTCGTTCTGCTGGTATGCGTGCTCACGTTTTCCCTGCGGCGCGACCATTTGAAGATCGAGCATAGAATCGAGTCGCTCGTCTCCCGGGAGGCAAGTTTTCTCTTCAATATTCTGGTACTGCTCGCTGCTAGCGTCGCCGTCTTCGGCGGAACGCTCTTGCCCGTGTTCGCGGAATTTGTGGACGGCAATAAGGTCACCGTCGGGCCACCTTTCTACAACCGTGTCGTTGTCCCGATCGGGCTCTTCCTGCTCATGCTTACCGGGACTGCGCCGCTGCTCAGCGGGCGCGGTGAGTCATTCACAAGGGTGCGCCAAAACTTCGTAGTTCCCGCAATTATAGGTGCGGTCACCGCCGTTTTGCTCATTGGTTTTGGCATCCATCCCTGGGCGGATAGTGGCTCGCTCTATTCGCTCGTCTGCTTCTCTCTCGCCGCCTTCGTGATGACAGCGATCGTCACGGAATTCTTCCGCGGAGCAATTTCACTTCAGCAGCAATCCGGAAAAAGTCTCATCTCTTCGGTATTGCGGCATTTCACCAGCAATACTCGCCGTCATGGTGCATTTATGATTCACTTGGGCATCGTGCTGATGTTCGTAGGATTTGCCGGTTCTGCCTTTAATCGGAGCGCCGAGACAGAACTCAACGTCGGCCAAAGCATGGACCTTGGCCCTTACCATCTGCTTTCCCGCGGCTTAACACCGGACTCCAACGACCATTATGTTGGTGAGCGTTCTCTGATTGATGTTTACCGGAACGGTAAAAAGCAGTTCCAACTTGCCCCGGAAGCAAGACTCTTCCAGGCCAGTCAGACCGTCCAAACCGTGATTGCGAACCGTTCCACGCCCTTGCGGGACATATACGTTGTCTATGAGGGGAGGGACCAGAACAGCGGTCTGCCAGTGATCAAAGCGTTTCTCAATCCGCTCGTTGTATGGATATGGATCGGAGCCTGCATGGTGCTTTTGGGTACCCTGGTCGTTCTCACACCGATCGTCGGCTGGATGCACACGGCCCGATCGATAGGATAACGTGACTAGTCGGGATCGGCATCCACTGCGCCCGACAGACACTTCATCTCCTGTTTCTAATCCATAACTCTTGTTTGCCTTTTTGGCGGCTTCTGAGCTGCATCCCCCGCCTTCAATGCCGCAAGCGAATGAGGCTCCACTTCTGAGCTGCCATTTGGATCGGATCCCATGGGCTCGAAAGGAGCGGCGTGTAGCTCAGGTCCAAATCAGTCAGTTCCTCCACCTTCATGCGGTGGTATAATGCGGATGCAAGAACGTCGATCCGTTTCGAAACGTCCGAATCAACATGACCGAGGATCTGCGCTTTCAATAGACGTCTCGTCGAACGCTCCCCGGTAATGATGATGTGTAGTTCAAGCGCTCCCGGATAGTGCGATTTGTGGTCCCACTCGGTCGTTTCAATCGTAAGCGGATCGAAGTCAGCCTTCCCGGCCTCCGCTTTGCGCAAACTGGATCTGGCGATCACCAGGTCGAAGACTTTCACGACCTGCGTCCCCAGCGAACTACTTACCGTCTTGTTTGGCCGTCTCTGCCTTGAATGCTGACTTGTTGATCGCGTCCCGCAGTTGCTTCTCGGTCACCTGCCTGTCTTCGTACATAACCGTGGCCCGCTTTTGCTCAAGGCTCACGTCAGCTTTTTTGACCCCTTCCTGAAGTCAATGCCTTTGCGCATGAACCGCATGTCATGCCGCTGACGGGAATCTGTACTGTGACCTCCTTGGCACTGGCTAGCCCGCTCGACCCGGCCACCAAAGCGCCAACTATCAACATCGCTTTTAGCAAACACATCTTCTTAAGAGCGTTTTGTACGAAAAGAAAATTGGAGTGCAGAAGCCCATCACACCAACGGTCGGTGAGCACATCGTCCAGGCTAACTGCCGTCGAAACCGAGGCGCACGGAAGAAGAAGACCACAGCACAGCAAGACAAACTACCACGCGAGTTGTGGAACGGCGGGAACGCCACTGCTGCTGCAATAGCAGCTCAATTAACATCTCAGTGCCAACGTCTTTCCGAAGAGTAAAGGCTAGAAGTTTAAGCCCGAGCGGCCATTAAAACGGGTCACTAATCAGATCCTCCACAGCAGGTAAAAACCGAGCAGTATCAGCGAACCGCCGACTACGGGATTGATCCAGTTTCCGAAGCGGCTGCAATCGAGCCGTTTCAGAAGTCCTCCGGCGGTCGTACCTACCAAAACGAGCGGGAGGCCATTTCCAATGCCGTACAGAAACAGCAGCAGCCCTCCATACAAAAAGCTCTGTTTGTAAGCCGCGAACGAGAGAACCGAAGCGAGGACGGGCGTGCCGCACGGGCCGATGATGAGCGAGAGCAACAGGCCGGTTCCAAACGCGCCGCCCAAGCCCGGCCGGAGTGCTTTGGGCGCCATTTCTGGCAGCCGAATCCATCCCAGGCGATAGACCCCCATAAGAATCGGCAGCAGGGCGATTGCATAGCGGAACGGCGTGGCCACCACTGCCATCCGGCCAATGTAGGCGGCGAGCGAGCCGAGCAGTGCGATGGATACAGCTATTCCAAGCACGAAAGCGACGGCATTCCCCAGCGGCCGCTTTAGCGTTTGCTGTCGTGTAGTACCGCAGCACGCGCCTGCTGCCGCCGGGTAAAGCGCAAGGCAGCAAGGATTCACCCCCGCGATCACGCCGCCCACGAGCGCAAGCGGCAGCGCCGCGATGTTTCCGCCAGAGAGTGCCTGGCTCAATGTTTCAGAAATACCCATGCTCACCTACTTCAAGTTCTGTATCTGGCTACGGACTTCCGCCACAGCCTCCGGGCTTTCACCTTCAAAGCGCGAAACAACTTGTCCATCCCGGTTCAGAATCAGCACAGTAGGGATGGTCAGGACGTGATAGCGCGTGAGCAAACCCGATTTACTGTCCGGGCTGAGTTCCTGCACCGGAATCCCCCTGGCTTGCGCCGCGCGAACAGCTTGAATAATTTCGGCGCACGCATCGCCGTCTGCATCAGCTTCGTGAAAATCGGCAACAAGCAACACTCGGGGATGAGCGGTTGTCCTCTGCGTTTGCCGGGTTCGGTTTGTCTTGTATGCAATGATGCCTATGGCAATCAGCACGACGGCGATTAGACCGTACACCCTCGTCTTCATTGGCAGGCCGCTTTCTCCGTATCGTGTGAAGAGCAGGAACTAGAAGCAGGTTTCGGAGTGGAGGGGCACCCGCACGAACTTCCAGAGCCGCAGGGAGCGGAGGTAGCAGGAAGGAGTTCTCCGGGGGCGGCATCCTGAACGAAGGGCGCGCCGGCCAGAATGGCTTGTTCAGCGCGGGCCAACTCTCGCCCTAAATACGCTGCATGGTCGAGCCGCGTAACCAGTTGGCGCTCGATCGCTTCGCTGTAAAGCGCCCCGGTCGAGGCACCTTCGAGCACACAGTTGAGCACGCCTTGATTTGTGTAGTGTTCTACCACAAGCCGCTTGCTACGCATTTCAGGGTAGACCACAAAATACCCAGCTTTGTCGAGGGTCAGACGTTTGGGTTCGGGTGCCTGTATCCGTTCAATTTGAGACTCCCTAAATGGATGGGGATATACGCCGGGGTTGCGCTCGGCACAAGATTGAATCTGCCCGGTAATGATGTCAGCATCCTGCTCGCCGACCATCGAGATCAATTCCACCTGTTTCAGGAAGGCATCCACTTCTTCCCGGCTCACATTCTTGAGCACCGGGCGGCGACCGCGTGCCCCGACGATCCTGCTGCGTTCGTCCAGTCCATTCTGGAACAGGCTTTCAAAGCACTGTCCGGGCAGATGGCCTACGGCCTGTTGCGTATCCTCACCACAGAGCAGCAAACAGCGAATATGCGGGTTCGCGAGGGTGTTCTTAATCACGCGCTCGATACCGAGATTCTCCGTGTGCATGGTTCCGACAACAGCCAGACCTTCGGGCTTGCGCTCGGCGAGAGTCTTTACCAGCAGTTCGCTATTGAGCGCGCAGACGGCGACCGGAGCCCCGTAGCGGACAACGGAATAATCGCCTGGCAACGGTGGCCAGCCCTGCCGTCCTTCCGGCTCCTCTGTAGGGCAAAGATCGAGACCCGCCCCTGCTTCTGGAAATGCCTCGACAAAAGCATTGGCAGCAATGGCCGGATAGCAGACCGGGCAGCCCAAACAGTCGTACTTCTTCGGCTCGAAGATGGTTTTCGCTCTCGCGAGAACGGGAGCCAGTTCTCCTTTGCCTGCCTCTGTGCCGGCCAGTGCTTCCACCGTCTGTTGCAGGCACCCGCACTTGTGACACTTGGCCGCGGCGATTGCTTCATCGATGTGGGTTGTAATGATGTGAAAAGCCGAGACAACATGTTCAGCAGATGCCATTATGCACTCCTTATTGGTCGCCCTGGACGGCCGGTACCGGGTGCAGTGTGATCCTGAACTCACACTAGGTATCGCCCAGACCCAGGCAAGCAGTTTCTTCGACGCGGACGGTCTCGCATGTCGCGCTGGAAAGAAGGCCCTCGAAAAGCCCCGCGTCGAAGCCGCTTACCGCGCGGCCCACGGAGGGGATTTCCCAGCCCAAAACCGTGTTGCATCCCGTGATTTTCAGGAGTGCACCTTCCGGATTCTTTTGCAGAAAGTGTGAGTGAAGTGCACATTCACAGCCGCAAGCGGACACAAGTGTGGATAGAGCTTCATTCAGGCACAGCGATTTCCCGCCGCGCTCTATGGCTATACGCTCGCCTAGTAGACGACCCATTTGCTTAGCCGGCACTGAGAACCGACCATCCGCACAAATAAGTCTTACCGCTATCTGGTCCAGTGCTGCGAGGTCCCGTGAGGCTAATCCACCTGATGATTGCGCGACGCTCGTGCAACGAACTGCTTTACATTCAGGACTGGTCATGATGCAGCATTCTCCACCTGATCAAAGGCCCTCATCTGAGCGTCCTCCGCCAGGCACCATCCTTGATGCAGAAGGGTGAGAACGCACGGATCGAGAATGGAATAGTGAATTTGAAGGCCGTATCGTCGCGCTTCTACGATGCCGCGAGCCGCAAGCCGCTGAAGTTGATTGGAGACGGCTTGAGGCTTCATCCCCAGTTCCTCTGCGATCTGACCGACGCACAGCTCACCCGCGCGGGCCAAGGCGTGAAGCATTCGTAACCGCGTGGCATTCGCCAGCAATTTGAAAGTGGACTCCAGCCCTTGCGCCTGCCGACGAGAGAGCAGCGGCCTGGTAGTCAAAACAGGCTTGGGCGAACACTGAGAACGGGTTTTAGCATTCACGATTTTCGTACTCTCCTATTACACGGACTAATGTAACATAGCCGATAGAACCCCGCCCAAGATCTGTACCCACGTCAAATCAGTTCATGGCCTGCGGAGCGGATTCAGGATCGGAATCTCGTTTGGAAGAGCGTGGCGAAGGGAGCGAGTGTTCGCTGGAGTGGCGGAATAAACGCTAGAGCATTTTCATAGTTGCTGTATCCGGTAGCCGCAGTGTTGGAAGAAGGCTTGTGCGTCTTTGGGTGTAATGGCATCGATGGCCCGCGCCAAGGCTGGTTCGAGTTGATCGAGCAGCCGCGCTTTGATTCCACGTAGCAGTTGCTTGAGCTTGGACCAGGCTTGTTCGATGGGGTTGAAGTCAGGAGAGTAGGGCGGCAGATAGAGCACCGACGCACCGCATTTTTCGATGAGTTCGCGCACCCCATCCACCTTGTGCGCTCCCAGATTGTCGAGGATGACAAGGTGACCTGGCTGGAGCTTTGGCGCCAGTACTTGTTCCACAAAGGCGAGAAAGACATCTCCGTCGGTGGGCGATTCAATGCTCATGCTGGCAAGTACACCCTCGGTGGTCAGCGCCGCCAATACCGTCAAGGTGCGCCAGTGAACAGCAGGAACCGCCTCCCGCACTCGTTCTGAGCGTGGGCCCCAGCCATAGCGGCGCGTCATCTCCGTGGTCACGCCGCTTTCATCCAGAAACACCAAACAGGCCGGATCGATCTCGGCTACCAGTTCCCACCACGCCTGCCGTCGCCACAGATTCTCACCGCTTTCCTGTTCCTGGGCGCGCAGTGTTTTTTTATGCCGCAGGCCCAGGCCACGCAGCCAATACCACAGCCGAGAAGGGCTGATCTCGACCTGATGGGCCTTCCGCAACTGCTGCTTCAGTTCCGCCAGCGTCACATCAGGCTGTCGGGCTACTGCGGCCCGCAGATACTGCTTGACCTCTGCGCTCAGCAGTCCCGTTGGACCATGGCGCAACTGGCGAGGCCGCTCCGGCCGCCCGCTCTCCAGCTGCTGGCGGCGGATCTTCTTGCTGTATCCGCGCTACACTAACAATCTCGCTGGTACAAATTACCGGGCAGGCCAGTTCACTGAATCCCGATTTGGAGAGTACTTTCGCTCACGAGCCGTGTGCTTCCATGAACTTGAGCACCAGCGGCACCACCGCCATCGCAGGGCCTCCGCCCATGGCAATGGCCACCCCGCACACTTCCAGAATCTCTGCTTTGTTTGCGCCCGAAGCGATGGCCTTCTCCATGTGGACCAGGATGCAGGGTTCACAGTGCGTGGCCACAGCGATGCCCAATACAATCAGCTCCTTCTCTTTCGTCGACAACGCTCCCTCGGCCAGCGAAGCCTGAAAAAACGCATCCAAATGCTTCATCGGCTCGGGTATTTCCTGATTCAGCTTGGGCTTATATTGCTTGAAGTCGGCAAGAGCTTCGATGGTATTCATCGCGTTCTTTCCTTTCTGAGCGTTACCCGCCAAAGCTTCCTCGGCAGTCCCCCTTCTTCAAAATCGTCGATGCTGACGATCTCAAAGCCTCTTGCAAGATGCACCACTTTCTCCCGATTGAAGAAGTGAACGATAAAGCCTCCAACCTCCCACATCTCCTCGCCGCGATGAATCCCAGTCCCGCAGTGAGCGTCCTCGGTGTGCCGAACCGTGAAGACATTCAATCCGCCGGGTTTCAGAACCCGCCATACTTCTCGCGAGAGGGGCTCCAGTTCCGCTGTCGTCAACGCCATGCAGTACAGCATATGGGAGTAGCAGGCATCGAAGGATTCATCTGTAAACAGGAGGCGCTCTCTGACGTCCAGGCGAACCCCGGTGATCTGATGGTTCAGCCCTGCCGCGTGCGCCTTCGATGTGATCGTGTCAACGGCAGCCAACGAGTAATCGGCAGCGGTGACGTGAAACCCCTGCCAGCGAAAAATAATGTGTCGCGTCCCTGGCCGCTTCCAAGCTCCAAGATTTTTCGCCGTCCTTCGTGCTCGAACTGCCTTGCGGCTTCGATTGCGGGTTTGCTTGGATCCAATCCAAACATTTCAGGCTTCGACACGAACGTTTGATTCCAGTGCTCGTGTTGGGCATTGATTACCGCGTGGGGAAACTCCACTTCTGTTTCGCTCTTCGGCATTCCGTTCTCCTTTTGGCGTCAGACCGGCAGATTTCATTGGCTAGCGAGCCCGCGTGGTGCTGCGGCCGATCATCAAGCCTACCGCGACGCCGAGCAGTGCGGGTGTGACCACCAGAAATGCCACACATTGCGGGCATTTTTTGCATCATCGCCATGGCGCCATTCCCGATCATCTTTCCCATCGGCGACTCGCTTTCGCCGCATGCTCCGCACATCGGGCATGACCTATTTCGCCCCTGTCCAGCCGTTTGCTGAGCGGAAGGCAAGCAGTACTCTCTCGAGTTTCTTTCTCTGTCTCTTCCATATCTTTGATTCTTCCGGTGAAAACTTTCAATTCAGCCCATGCTTGAACTCTGCCGCACCCTCTCGTCAGGCGCTACTCAACGTCTCGTTTCACGCGCTCGAACTCGTCTTTGCTGATTTCGCCTTTGGCATAGCGTTGCTTGAGAATATCCAACGCGCTTTGCGACTTCTGGTCGCGAGTATCGCCTTCATGGGTATTCCACCGCCGGCACAGGGGCGAGAGTCTGCCCCGCCCAAACATGAATGAGACCATCAGCACCATCACGATCAGTCCAATCAGCGGGAATAACCACATCCATTGAAAGGCACTCCATGGCCCACAGTTCCACACACTTACCCCCTCGTTCCGATGGTCAGCTTGCGCCCGTCCGGTCGGCTGCGCTGATTCACGGCGCGCTCGACTGAAGGCTGGTGTGCGCTCAACCAATCTTTCAAGTCGTGCAAAATGCGCAGCAGTTCGGAATCAACCAGACAGTAGTAAATGAAAGGTCCGCGGCGCTCCGTACGAACAAATCCCGCCTCACGCAGTACCCGCAGGTGAAATGAGACGTTTGTCTGCTCCAAACCCGTCGCTTCGATGACGTCTGTCACTGGACGGCATTCAAGCCCTAAACAACACAAAATACGAAGCCTATTGGGTTCCCCGAGTGCTCTGAGTGCTGGGAAGAGACGCTTCTGATCATCGTGCTCTAAGGTTCCCGGTACGGGACATGTGCAATTATTCATATGAGCCTCAACTCATATTATCATGATTTTTAGGGCAGGCTTTTCAAGACCTCGTTGCTCCCAGGGGGCGGACAGAACGCAGTTTCCAATAGGTCATCGCAGGATTCGCCGATGAGCGCAATACGACCAGAGTCGAAGTCGACCGCCCTTGCCGTCAGCGGCCTTGCCGTAATTTTGGCCTCTGCATGCTGTGTCGGAGCATTGGTGCTCGTCACGGTTGGCCTTGGTGGCGCCTGGATCGCCAATCTGCAGGCGCTGGAACCCAGCCGGCCGATTCTTCTCGCGCTGGCGTTTGTCACCTTGTTCTTCGCGGGGCGACGTATCTATCGTCCGCGCACAGAGTGTGAACCAGGCGCGGTTTGTGCTATGCCTGAGGCGCGGCGCGCATACAAGGTCATCTTTTGGGTTGTCGCAGCTCTTGTATTCCTTGCGTTTGCTTTCCAATATTTCGCCCGATTCTTCTACTAACCCGTAACCAGGAGATTCTATCAATGAAATTCGTAAACAGATTCCTCGCTGTTCTCGCCTTGAGCACCGCCGTTCCCGCCCTCGCCGCGACCAAGACGGTAGCGTTGGACGTTCCGGGTATGACATGCTCGCTCTGTCCTGTCACCATCAAAAAGGCTCTCGATAAGGTACCGGGCGTGTCGAAAGTCGATTTCAATGTTGACAAGCGAGAAGCATTCGTCACTTTCGATGACGCGAAAACTACGATAGCTGCGATTACAAAGGCTACTGCGGACGCCGGGTATCCCTCGAAACCAAAAACAGACGTCAAGCAATGAGATCACTTGTTTCTGACGTAGGGTCGAGCGTCAAACCAACGTGAAGCAGATGTGGACCTATCGTTTCTTCCGTCCCCTGCTGGAACCATTGCTCACGCGGCGCAGAAACCGCGCCATCTTCATTGGCGCAATTGTTCTTGCCTTCATCGGCAGCCTGATGCACGTCGGAACCCGGCGCGTCAAACCCAAGCAGTTGCCTTTCGACAACAAGGATGAACTTCTGCTGGCGCTGGACATGCCCAGCGGCACAAGCCTGAAGCGGACGGACGCAGCGGCGCGCGATTACGAAAAACACCAGGAAGATCGATGCCATCAAGCCGCGGTCGCACAGGGCGAGCACCTGAGCTGGTGAGAGTTTGTCGTATCGAAAATCTGCTTGCGTTCCGGCCAGTGTTCTGGCACGCACGGATCGTCCAATCGGATCGATGTTCTCTGCCGTGTGGTCGGAGAATATCTGAATACCTGGAAATTCGGTTCGGTGTGCCAAGGAACGCCGGTTCCTGGTCTCCCCGCTCAAAAGAACGGAAGTCCGCAAATGCTGTAGTTAGGATAGCGGTCCGCCAACAGAAGCTAACTTCGCAATTTGGACCCATTTCGCGGGCGCGCAGACTGGCACTGATTCCCGGATCGCTTCCGCCAATTGCGAGGAAATGCATACCTTCCCCTTCATCGCAATCGCTTACACCCTTGACTCGAACTAATTCTTTGACCGATTCAGGGCGCGGCACCGACGAGCCTGATAGGTCAATTTGCGCTCCCTTCAATCAATCAGGGCTATGCGGTCAAACTGATCGGGGTTGGCGGCGGGGCACCGTGCAACGTGACGAAATTCCCAGGCGCACAGCAGGCGCGTGCCAACCGGAATCGATCAGCCTGCATCATCTTCTCGTTTTTGAGTGTAGTTAGCGTTTGCTGAAGGATCTCCGCTGCCCCTTCGTGCGGCGGCATGGTGATGCGGTAGTGCATCCACTTGCCGTCGCGGCGAACCGAAACGACCCCAGCCCTCCGCAGGTAGGCAAGATGGCGCGAGATCTTCGGCTGAGGGCAGCCGATCACCTCGACGAAATAGCAGACGCAGAGCTCCTGGTCACCCATCAGGTTCAGAATCCTGAGTCGCGTTTCGTCCCCAAACGCCTGAAAGAACCGTTCGAGGTCAAATTGGGATTTCTTGGCCACGCCTATATATTTGCATTGACGTATCCGTTAGTCAAGCATATATTCTTTTTAGCGGATATGATCTTCGCTGGAGGAATAGATGTCTGAGCAGTTGCTGGATTCAGTAAAGGCGAGATACGGAGCGATCGCTGGTAGTACGCTTTCAAGTGAACACGCTGGTGTCAAAGCCGTGGCGGAGGCATTCGGGTATACGCCCGAGGAACTGACCTCGATTCCTGCCGAAGCGAACATGGGCCTCTCCTGCGGGAATCCTACGGCAACCGCGCACCTGAAGTCAGGCGAGGTCGTAGTTGACCTGGGATCGGGGGGCGGTCTTGATGTCTTTCTTGCAGCGCAAAAGGTCGGATCGACCGGTCGTGCGATTGGAATCGACATGACGCCCGAGATGATCGCGCGAGCGCGTGCAAACGCCGAAGCGGCTGGTTATACGAATGTCGAGTTCCATCACTCGACGATCGACAAGATTCCACTCTCTGATTCATCGGTTGATTGCGTGATCAGCAACTGTGTCATCAACCTTGCTCCGGACAAGCCGGCGGTCTTTCGTGAAATCTTCAGAATCCTGAAGCCGGGCGGAAGATTGGCGGTAAGCGATATCACCTTGAAGACCGATCTGCCGGAGGCGCTTGCCACCAGCATCGCCGCGTACACAGGATGCATTGCTGGAGCAATCAAGATCGAGGCGTATCGCAACGAGCTGCTCCAGGCCGGCTTCCAGTACGTTGAGGTCGTGGATGGCGGTAAGGATCTGAATGCGTACAAAAACGTGCAGAACCAATCAAGTTGCTGTTCTGCACCGAAGGATGAGCTTACTGAGCTGAGCGCGAGCCCTGCGTCCTCGTGTTGCGGATCGACGCCCGGGAGTGTGCATAAGGATCTCGACACGTTACTCTCCGAGTTTGACGTAAATGCCATGGCAGCAAGTGTGAAGGTGTTCGCGCTCAAGCCGACAGCAAGCTCGTGCTGCGGATCGACCTGTTGCGGCTCAAAGGAACAGCAATAAAAGGTACGAAGGAGTACCCGACTCGGTGAGGCGACAGGAATCGTCAGTCACTACGCAAGAGGGAGACGCAGTGGAGAGGCCATGAATATCCGAGACAGGCGGGAGAGCGATTTCGATCGAGTCCGAGTCTTGCTTGAGAACGCCGGGCTACCGGTTAAGGGAATTGATCGTACCAGGGGCTGGGTGGCGGAGGAAGATGATGAGATCGCTTCTCATATCGCGCTAGAGGAGACGGGCGATGCGGTCGTGCTGCGCTCACTGTCGACTACACCGTCAGCGCAACGACGCGGAATTGCGCGGGCACTGATGGAATTAGCAGAGCAGCAAGCGGGAAGCCGGGCAAGTCTCCTGCGGACGAAAACGGTTGGGCCCTGGGTATTGAAGCGAGGCTATGTGCCTGCCCAGCCGGACCAGATTCCACAGAGCGTGCAAGCCACGTCAGAATTCGAAGGTTCGCTTTGCTCCGGGTTTCCAGTCTACATCAGGAATGCTGGCACAAAGACGCCAAGCACCACTCTCGGATCGAATCTCTAATCTACACAAGCTCAATGAGCCGGATTCAGGCGGCAAACGACGGTGTCCGGCTTACTGATCACTGAGCTGTGTGTTCGAATTTAGCCTCTTCCCCCGATGGCTGCTCCATCGCGGCTTTGCACGTAGCACAGAGCAAAATGCGTGCTCGCTTGGGCAGAACAACGCTAGGCGCCATGACGTGACGAAGGGTCAGCGAGTCTTCCATTGCAAGGATGTGGTCCGCGCATAGTGCCGCGGAACAGTGATGACACAGACCCGCCGCCTCGCGAGTAACTCCTGCCTGCAGGCATTCGAAACATTCCATCGCGGTTCTCCCTTTCAGTTATTCCCGCGTGGGAACAGGTTGCGGCTCTGGAAACCAGTGCCGGGTTCGGTTGCAAGCATTGCATACAGAAAGCATGACCGGCACTTCGACCAGCACTCCGACGACGGTTGCCAGCGCAGCGCCGGAACCAGGCCCAAACAACGCTATCGCCGTTGCAACAGCGAGCTCAAAGAAATTGCTGGCTCCAATCAATGCACCGGGAGCAGCAACCGAGTGCTCCACTTTCAGCCAGCGCATAAGGCCATACGTCAGGGAAGAATTGAAATAGACCTGGATCAGGATCGGAATCGCGATCAGGATGACATGGAAATAGCGGCCGCGAATGTTTTCCGACTGGAAACCAAAGATCAGCACCAGTGTGGCCAGGAGCGCCAGAATAGTAACCGGGCTGAACTTGGGCAGGAAGACCTCGTTGAACCACTGTCTGCCATGCGTGTGCGTGAGCCACAGGCGGAGAGCCATGCCGACCGTGAGTGGGATCACGATAAACGCGGTTACCGAATAGAGAAGAACCATGATCGGGACTTCTAGCGAAGATGCGCCGCTTACGAGATAGCGCACAATCGGCGCGAACAGGAAGAGCATAAGAAGGTCGTTCACTGACACTTGCACCAGCGTGTAAGCGGGATCTCCATCGGTCAAATAGCTCCAAACGAAGACCATGGCGGTGCAGGGGGCAGCTGCGAGGATGATGCAGCCGGCAATATACTGGTTCGCGTCGGCGGGATTGATCCACGGAGCGAAGAAGTGGCGGAAGAAGAGCCAGGCTATCAACGCCATGGAGAAGGGCTTCACCAGCCAATTAACGAAGACCGTTACGAGCAAGCCTTTGGGCTTTTGTCCGACGTCACGAATCGCTCCAAAGTCGACCTTCATCATCATCGGGATGATCATCAGCCAGATCAGAACGGCGATCGGAACATTCACCTGGCTTCCCTTACCGAACTCCATACTCCGAAGTTGGTTCACTAACCCTGGAAGCGTCTTCCCGAGCAGAAGGCCTCCCAGCATACAGAGCCCGACCCAGACGGTCAGATACCTCTCGAACACATTCAGACGCTTTGGACCAGCAGCCATTCCCTTATCTCCATGCTTTCTGTGTTACTAGTACGAGGTTTATGCCCTCACAGATTGCGTCGATCGCGTGGTATTCAACACGCTGATGTTTGTCAGCTCACTCAGGGTGCAAGCCCCTTGATTTACCGCTTCCCTAAGTTTCTTGACGTCGCCGCGGAACGGTTCTTCGTTCTTGAACGCGAGGTGGAGGAATTCGAATAATGATTTGCGCGAGCTTGTTCGGGTATCTGTTACGCGATAGAAGATGCGATAGCCTTCGCGGCGATCCTGGACCAACCCCGAATTCTTCAGGTACTGCAGGTGCCTCGACACGTTCGGCTGAGAGGTTCCAAGAACATACTGGATGTCGCAGCCGCACAACTCCCCCCGCAAAAGCAGGTTCAGTATGCGAAGCCGGTTGATATCCGCAAGGCCCTTGAAATACTTTTCCAATTCATTCATTTGTTAGCTCCTGCGCCCGCTAACTCAGCGGGCATGCCTGCGTCGTTAGAGGCACCTATTTTCCAGGGAACCAGCGCGATCCGGCTCGAATGTTGTTGCTGAACCTCTTCGATGTACCGCGTCTCGATCTGTGCCCGTTGAGCAAGAACGGGGTCCTTGGTGCCGGTGGCAAGAAAACTCTGGTTGATGACCCACGCAAAAGGCCGAATCTGCGCGCGGGCAAGATCCTGCTGAAGTTGCGCCGCTTCATGGACAGGCGTGGCCTCCGCCAATGTGACGATAAGAATCTTTGTGAATTCAGGGTCTCGCAACTGCGGCAGCAATCGCTTCACAGTCTCGGGAATATGGTTGAGGTTCCGCTCGACGTCGCGGTGATATGCGTTCGCCGCATCCAGCAGCAACAGCGTATGTCCGGTGGGAGCGGTGTCGATCACCACGAATTCGTTATTGCCCTGGTCCACAGCCCGAGCGAACGCACGGAACACAGCGATCTCTTCAGTGCAGGGAGAACGCAGATCTTCTGCGAGAAGAGCCTGGCCGCTCTCATCGAGATCCTTCCCGGCGTCGGCCATTACTTCGGCTCGGTATTCGAGGACTTCCTTTACCGGGTCGATATGACTGACTCGCAGATTTCGCAGCGCTCGGCCGACTGCGTCTTGAACGTGGGCAGCCGGATCAGTAGTCGTCAGGTGAACGGAGTAACCCATGGAAGCCAGGGTCGTTGCGATCTCGGCGGCAATCGAGGTCTTGCCCACACCGCCCTTTCCCATGGTCATGACCACACCTTTGCCGCGACGCGCCAGATCGGGGACAAGTGCGGCCAGCGGCGGCGGAAGTGTGCTCTCAAACCTGAATGTGGGGCGACTCGAATCCTTTTGGCTTCCCGCGCCGAACCGGCGCAGAGCCTCAATGCCGATCAGTGCATGATCCACAAGTGGAATCTCAACGCAGGCAAGGAGGCGCAAGCCCTCCGGCATTCGATCCAGGGCATCCTTGCCGCGCCTTTCAAGCGCATCTGCAATCGGATCCCCCGATACAGCAGCGCGAAAGACTCCGTTGACGATCAACTGCTGATTCTCGAGTCCGATGGCCTCGAGTTCTCCTCGCGTCCGGTCGGCTTCCGTAAGCGCCGATTTCTCGGGCCGGCTCACAAGGTACACCGTCGTGTTCGTTCCATCTCGAAGGGCGTCGACAGTTCTGGCGTACAGTTCCCGTTGAGCCGCCAGTCCAGCAAGGGGGCCCAGGCAGGAGGTGCCGGAACTGTTCGTTTGGATGAAGTTCGTCCATGCTGCCGGCAGTTGCAGCAGACGAAGTGTATGCCCTGTCGGCGCAGTATCGAAGATGACGTGGTCGAACTTGGCAGTGGTTGGGGGATCGCCCAGCAACTTCGCGAATTCATCAAATGCAGCGATCTCGATGGTGCAGGCCCCGGAGAGCTGTTCCTCGATGCTCTTGACTGCTTCCTCCGGCAGCAATTCCCGGTACGGGCCGACGATCCTATCCCGGTATTCACGAGCGGCCTTCTCAGGATCAACGTTGACAGCCATTAGCGACGGCACTCCAAGGATCGGAGTCGGGACCATGCCTATCTCAGTTTCGAGTACCTCATCGAGATTGGACGCTGGATCGGTGCTCACCAGCAAGACACGCTTGCCGGCATCCGCCAGGGTCAAAGCGGTTGCACAGGCGATGGATGTCTTTCCGACACCGCCCTTCCCGGTAAACAGAGCGTTACGCGTCACTTTGCCGACTTCAAACATAACTAATTCCCCTTGAGCGAGATGCCAACCAGGTCCTGCATGCCATTCGCGGCAGGCGCCGGCTCGAACTCAATACCCACGAACCGGGCCAAGTCCGCTCGGCTTGGGTACCCACCGCTCGCAACCAGGTGGCCCTCGACGAAGATCATCGGCAGGCTCTTGGTCCCCTGCGAATGCAAAGCGTGCTTCACCTTTTCGTTGGCTGTGAAGGCGGCGACCTGCTGAGCGAGATTGAAGCGCTCCACCTCCACACCCTTGCTCTTCAGCCATTCCAGGTCCGCAGTAAATCGCGTCAATGTCGGATCCACACTGGGCCCACACACGCCTGTTGAACAGCACATCGCGGGATCGAATACCTGCATCTTTGCCATTTTTAAGCTCCTGTAACAACCGTTGGACATGCTAAAAGGGAATGACCCATATGATCCGACTCAACCCGATCTGTCGCGTGCCCGAGCCCGACCCTGAACTGTTTATTCGCCTAGACGAATAAACCTATCTTAGCATATACTGCGCTTGATGTAGTGACTGCCATCACATCTGCCGGCCCGATTGGTCAGGAGTGTTCTGAAAGGTAACGATGAAGTCAAATTACAACGTGCTCTTCTTGTGTACGGGGAATTCGGCACGATCGATCATGGCCGAGGTCCTCATGAATCGGAAGGGCTCCCCCACGTTCCGTGCCTTCAGCGCGGGCAGCCATCCGGCTGGACGTGTGCATCCCGAATCCATTCGGCAGCTTGAACTCGCTGGATTGAACACGAGCGAGCTGCGCAGCAAATCCTGGGACGAGTTCTCACTTCCAGACGCCCCGCCGTTGGATTTTGTGTTTACCGTCTGCGACAATGCCGCCAAAGAAGTGTGCCCGATCTGGCCTGGGCAACCGATGACCGCACATTGGGGTGTTCCCGATCCAGCCTCGGTCGTGGGATCGCCGGAGGATATTGATCGTGCATTCCGTCAAGCATTCTCGATTCTTGAGCGGAGAATCAGCCTGTTTCTTTGCCTGCCGCTGGCCTCATTGGATTCTATGGCGATTCAGCGCGATATCGACGAAATCGGCCGGAAGTAGCTCTCTCCGTGCCCGCAACAATAAAGCGAGGAAGAGTTTTGATGCGTAAGTTCATTTTTGCCTGCATTCATAATGCGGGAAGATCCCAGATGTCGGCAGCTCTGTTTAACAAATACGTCGATCCGAGCAAGGCTCAGGCGATCTCTGCCGGGACGCAGCCTGCGGATCATGTGCACCCAGTGGTGCTGGATGCGATGCGCGAGGTCGGAGTCGACCTGAGTTCCGCTCAACCGCAGAAGCTGACACCTGAACTCGCTCAGGGAGCGGACATGCTCATTACAATGGGTTGCGGTGAAGAATGCCCGTATATCCCTGGCCTGCGTCGCGCAGACTGGCCGTTGCCTGATCCCAAAGGACAGGGCATCGAAACCGTTCGCCAGACCCGCGAGGAAATCAAGAAGCGTGTTCTGGGCCTACTTGAGGCGGAGAAGCTGTTGGGAAATACAATAGGCGCATAGAAGGATGCCTATCTTCATGTTTCGGGCGGGACCGGCTGCCGCTGGTCAAGCCAGCGTCGGATTCCATGACGGGACCGTCGTCCGAATCAGCTTTGAAGCTGTGCGCGGTGAAAACCTGGCCATCATCGGTCCGAGCGACCGCCGCCTTTGAAAGGCAGTTCCATGCAGCGAGTCGCTTGCTGATGATCCCCAGGGAAACCCAGGCGACGGAATTGGAGGGCATCTGCATCATGAGCTATCTCACGGCCGATAAGGTCCAAACTGTCTTCAGCCTTGGTTGCTCAATGGCGGAGCATGCCTACGAACGTGATAAGACTCCCACGCGTTGGTCACATTCCGCGATTCAAGCTCGAGCTTCCGGCTGCGGCTTTGAAATTCGCGTGGAAGATATTCGCCGCGTTTGATAACGGAACGACTTGGCTGGTGCCCGGTTCTTCGCTTCGGCGCAAATATAATCGCGGGTGAGCCGCCTCGTCCGGTTGCTCCGCTTGGCCAGCAGCAATTGAGAAACACTGGTGAGCCCATCTTCAAAGCTGGCGGCCGATCCCGCTAGGTAGAGCAGCCAGGTTCGATAGGTCTCCCGGTCCACCGTCTCGAGGCATGCGGCCACATTCCGCTGCAATCGCTCGACCCACGAGCGGCACGTGAGCGCGTAGTGCGGCCGGAGATCCTCCAGGTCAAGGATTTCGAAGCCGGTCAGTTCGGCGGCTCGAATGACGCCGGATAGATGCGTCAGTTCTCCGCCAGGGAATACCTTTCGTTGGAGGAAAAGGGTTTGCGCGCCGTCTGTAACGAATTCCGGACGAACGATGCCGTGGTTCAGGAAGAGCCCGTCTGGCTCCAGCAAGTCGTGCACTTTGCGGAAGTAACTGCGCAAGCGATGGCGACCGACATGTTCGAACATTCCAACTGAGGCGATCTTGTCAAACCTGCCGGAAATTTCGCGAAAGTCCATTTCCTGGATGGCCACTTCCGCTCCTTTGACCCGTCTGGCAGACTCCCTCGCGTACTCGGTTTGGTTTCGGCTCAAAGTGCAGCCGATAGCCTGCGCTCCGTAGCGTTCAGCCGCGTGAATCACCAGCGATCCCCATCCGCAACCAATATCGAGGAATCGATCACCGGGCCGGAGGTCGAGCTTCCGGCAAATATGATCCAGTTTCGCGACTTGCGCTTCGTCGAGAGACGCCTCTGGCGTTGGAAAATAGGCGCACGAGTAAACCATCCGCGGATCGAGGAACTGCTTGTAGAACTCATTCGATCGATCATAGTGATGACGAATGTTTTCGGCGGCACGTGCCCGGGTTTGGAGATAAGTTTCGATGCGATGTGGAGCCAGGCGCGCCGCTGCTGCATACAGAAGCTCTCGCCAAACCCGGCGATGTCTGTTCAGTTGAGACCGCACCGCTGCGATGAGGTCACCCTCAACATCGAATTCGCCACGAATGAACGAGAGCGCAGCGGAATAGGCGTCAGAGCTGAATAGTTCTTGCATTTGGCGCCGGTCTCGAAGGATGACCGTAAAAGCGGGAATACCCTCCCCCCACGTCTCGGGGGCCCCGTTAGAAAAGCGCACCTCGTACGTTTCAGGAGTAGTCCTGTGCCACGCTGCAACGGCGGAGTCCGCCTTGGTCGCTATTGCGGAACCGGGAGTGGAAATTATCGCTTCTGTTGCCATCGGCTTCCCCTTTTTATGAACTCAAATTTCTCGCGATGCTAACGAACCGCCGGCACGAACAGCGCCGGAAGCGGGGCGAATCGCGCAATGTTGTTGGCGATACTGCCAAGGAAGACTTCCTCGATGAATCCGCGCCCCTGGCTTCCCATGACGACCAGTGAGAAAACGTTGCTGCGAGTCCGGTCCAGTATGATCTTGGTCGGCGAGCCATACGGGATTTCCATTGTCACGCTGGCCGCTCCGCACTGCTCCAGACGGAGCTTCATTCCTTCTAGGCGCTCCGCATCGATCTGATTGAACTCGTCCAGGCGGTCCTTGAGATGCCGCGCGATCTTCGACTCATCCTGAACGTGTAATAAAGTCACGTGTGCCTTCGTCTCGCGCACAATGTGTTCGAGGTACAGGAAGGCGTGCTCCGCATTGTTGGAGAAATCGGTCGGAAAGAGGATGTGCTTGAAATAATCCTGGCAAGCCGCCCGGCACCGCCGACCGCCATTTTCCTGGACCATTTCAAGCCGTACCAGCAGAATCGGGAATTGGGCGCTCTGGAGGACAGAATTCGCAGTTGAGCCAAGCAACACATCCCCTACAAGCGAGGCCCCGAGCGAACCTACAATGATCAACGAGGCCGAACGATCAGACGCAATCCTGTTAATTTCGTAGGCCGGGAAGCCAAGGGGCGTTTGAACGTCCACTTCGAAACCGACAGCCCGCAAGATATCGGCTTCCTTTTTCAATTTCGGGAGCATGAACTCCTGTAACGAGGCGTAGAGGCCTCCAACGTCACGCACATTGAAGACATGGACCAAGGTGGCTCGCTCGCTTCCTACGCGCACGAGTCCGCTGACACACTCGATCATCCGGTCGGAAGCTTCGGAGCCGTCCGATGCAACAACAATGTTTGAAAGCATTCTGATTTTCTCCTTAGCGTGCTGTTTGAGGCGCCGGGAAGCAGTGGCGCGTCCGGTTATAGACCGAGCCAACCGAAAGCAGGATGCGGCGGCGTTCTCCACCGTTGAGCGTTCCGTCCGCGGCCTGTCCCAGGTACTTTTGCGGTTCCAGTCCGACCTTCAAGTTTTCCATGTGCAGCATTCAACGGCTTCCTTTCCTCGACCAGAAAACCTCTCTACGAAATCAAGCAACCTGCTGTGCCCCGAGACGCGAGCGTGGTAGCAAGAGTTCCGTCTCCAGCGCCGTTTCACCTATCGGCGGATACGCGCGATGAAAGTGCTCAGGTGTGCTCAGAATGGCTTGCACCGCGGTTTCGCTGGAAGGCTGCAGATGCCTTTGGCCTCGGTGACTGCGAATGGCAGCCAATTTCTGCTCGCCAACCTCAGCGATATCAATCGTCGTTGTTAATCGGGGCGGTTCGATCCTTTCATTTTGCCTGCAGCCTTCCGGGACGGAAGAGGAGCGCAAAGCGTAATACAGGCTCGCTCGTCTCCTATGTCCTCGGAACGCGTGCACGGTTGCAGCCCAGAAGGCGCCGCTGACTATCCTGCTGAGCGCAGTGTGGTCGGGATGTCCGGAAATGCCGTCTGGGCCGAAAGTAATGACCACATCTGGCTCGAGCCTGCGCATGATGTGAAGAACCTGCTTGGTCGCGGAGTTCAAACAGATGCCGCCGACAGCACGATCAGCGCAATCCAGAAACATCGGTGAATGGATACGAAGGTGTTTGCAGGCTGTTTCTAGTTCAGCACGACGGATGTTGGCGAATTCATTGACTGAAAGGTCTTCATATTCGCCACGCTGCCCACTTTCTCCATAGGTTGCGCACACTAGATACACGGCCCAACCCATATTTGCGTATTTGGCGAGTGTGCCGCCGGCTAGAAAGCTCTCGTCATCTGGATGGGAAAATAAAGCTAACAAGCGTGGTCTTGCTGAATGTTTCGTATGGGCTAGCATCTCGTCCTCCAGCGTGGAATGTGTGCGGGTACCGCCTGTCTAGCGGAACCTCAGTCAAATACCGCATCGGTCTTCTCGATTCTCATGGGTTCGACAGCTAATCGCTCCTGCACGGTCTGCGAATAATGAGTGACCGCTCCAAGCGCCTCTCGCTTATGATGAAATCGATAAGCACTGCCGGAAGTAGGAGCCCACTGCGCCGGGTAATTGGGTTCCGTGAGGTAACCACAGAATGAGCAGTGAACGATCCAACGCGTAGTAACCATGTCACACCTTCTTTCTAAGCAGCAGGTCCAATCTCCTGTATCCAGGGCCGAACCCGGTCCTCTTCCCATAAGTTCGAGAGTCACGCGGACTTTCCCCGCCTCGGACTTCACGATCAGCCCCGGTTCCATAACACTGGTCCAAGTTTTCGATCGATGCCCTTGTCGCATTACATCCAAAATCTGTTTCCGCTGGACCATGAGGCACCTCAGTTTCGCAGTTCCCTTACCGTGTCACCCGTTTTCGTAAATAGTTGGGACGCGACCACCAGCGCCTCCTATCCCGAGACTGTGGCCAATTCAGTGACATGTTCATTTGACGTCCTGACCGCATCGCGTACAAGTGCAGAGGCATGCTGAACGATCGAATCGAGCCTTGCTAAACGGCCCCACCCTTCACCACCACAGGCCATCGGCCCATATTCCGGATCGACGATATGGATGCCCGCAGTTTTGAGGCGTTGGACATTTGACGCCACCATGGGGTTCAGCCACATACGCTCATTCATAGCCGGAGCAATCAAAATCGGGCAGCTTACAGCCAACGCTGTCGTGGAAAGCATGTCATCCGCGATACCGCTTGCCAGTTTGCCGATGATATCGGCGGTAGCAGGTGCGATCAGAAACAGGTCAGCCATTCTTGCCAAACTGATATGTTCCACCCCAACTTCGCCGGAGGTTAAAAACATCTCCGAAGTGACCGGGTGTTCAGAAACGACCTCGAGGGTTAAAGGCGTGATGAAGCGGCTGGCCGCGCGGGTCATGATAACCCGCACACTGGCCATTTGCTGCTTCAGAATCCCGATCAGGTCTGCTGCCTGATAGGCGGCAATGCTGCCAGTTACTCCGAGTAAAACATGCTGACCGGCGAGCATAGAGACTCCAGTCTTTTCAAGACTTCCAGTTGCTGAACATACGTTCGATCATTGGTTGCATAGCTTCCGTCTTTGAGTTCCTCATCATCTCCGGCTTCGGCAGGGCCAAATGACAGAGCCCGGGGATCATTCCCAGGTGCGGTTGGGCTCGGCCTCTCTAGAGCTCGGAGCGAGAATTGCATCGCGGACATCGTCCAGAGGATTCATTTCGCACATAGACGGTCCTCCTATCGATTCCTCCATGTCTAGCAGCAGCCCCCGCTGGCCGGGCCGGCGGTACTACCGAAATCCAGACCCAGAATCTGACTGACAATGGAGTTCGTTTCCTTCATCAAGAGAGTCGCTGCTTGCTGTGCCTCCAGAAAGTCTCGCAAGAGTGGATGCGACCGAAAGCTAGTCTGCATCGTGCGAAACTCACGAAGCTGTCCTTCGTCCAGGGTGCCCGCCCTTTCTGCTTTCTGAAATTCCTCCGCTTTCTGGCGGAGTGCTGTCTTCATGACCTGAAGGTCCGGATCGGTACGGAAACGTTGCTCAGAAGCAGAGAAGTGCTCGACGACCAACGTCTGCTTCAGCGCAACGGCCAATGCATCAGCCAACTCCAGCACATGTGCATGCCCATCATTGTGATTCATTACCATCTTGGCGATTCCTTTCAGCAGCAGCCACCCGCAGGTGCACAAGCTGCTCCGTAGTCGATGCCGACCTCGTTAGTAATCCGCGTGGTAGCTTCGCGCAGTAGACTGCGTAGCTCCGCTTCACAAGCCAGGTACTCTTTCAAGACCGGATTCTTCAGCAGAGACTTCCATAGCTTTTCCAGGTCCTCGGCTCCGTTGCCTTTACCGACTTCCCAAAGTCCCGACAGCTGCGCCTCTCGTTTCCGCGTATCGTAATCGAGGAGTCGCTGTTGCAGATTCTTGTCCGCGGAAAATTGCTCCTGTGAGGCCTCAAAACGACGAAACACTTCGGAGTTGGCGATAGCTCGCGCCAGCCCGCGCGCTGCCTCAGCTACCGCCGGGGTCACATGCTGCGCCGAAACTTTCTGTTGTGTGATAGACATTCAGATCTCCTCCTCAGTTCTGATCATTGCAAGACTGCGAGCGACGGCCGCAGCGATACGCGACTCCGTCAGCTTAGTTCCCTGGCTGACAATTTGCTCTCCAACGCGCACAATCGGCAGGGTGTTCCCTTGTTCGAGCGCGCGTAGCACGTCAGGAAAGTCAAAGCTGTGGGGACTGAACATCTCGATGAACTCGACCGCCACATCTTCTCCGAACCGCTGGTGTATGCGCTTGCGCAGATAGTTGGTGGCGCCTTCCCACGTGATGCCAGCACCGCAGGCTACGGCGGGCGAAGCGAATAAACGAACGGAAACAGCGTTGGTCACCATCAGCAACACCCTCCTCCGGCCCCCGGGCCGCATATGGGAGGGGAGCCTCGCCCGCCCGCGCCAAATATCATTCCTATGCCGCGAAAGTCTTGCTTGGTGTCCTTGCTTCCGCAGTGCGGACACAGCGTCTCGATCCCGCGCTCTCTTTCCGCCATCGTGGCGCGCAAATCGAACGACTTGCCGCATCCCTGACAAACAAATGCGTAGATCACGCGCGCGCACCTCCTGCTTGGACTGGCTCTTCCTGCCGCACCCCATTGTCCTCTGGCTCGAACAACAACCGGGCCGCACGGTTGAGAACCTCCACACCGCGGATTTCTTTCTCGAGCAGCGGCATAATCAGCACCGGAGTGCCGAAGCGACTTTGGATTTCGTTCAGATACTTGACTTGCATAGCTCGCCGGCTCCCGAAGAACGCATTGGTTGAATGGTTTGCGGGAATCACTTGGTTCGCCACCACAAGCTGTGTTGGGATGCCGGTGTCCTTTAGATCGAGCATGGCACGATACGCTTCGATGACCGGGGTAGACTCCGGGTATACCACCGAGATGAATACGCTCTGCTTTGGATCTTTCAGGCGAGAAATGATGTTTTCAAAACGAGCGCGGGTTTGCGCGCGGATGTCGCCGCTTTCCTTGGCGGTAGTCACCATCATCTCGACTTGCTCACTGTAATCAAACGGCAACTCCAACAGCCGCAGCGTGTGGCCGGTCGGGGCTGTATCGAAGACGGTCACATCGAAATCCTTACTGTTGGCGTATTCAGTAAACTTATCGAATACCGCTATCTCCTCCGTACAGGGTGAATCCAACTCCTCACGCATCGCAGCCAGCATGTCAGCGGAGTAGCGCTTTCTGGCATCCTCAATTACCTTGGCTTTATATTCCCCCGTTGCCTTCTTCGGGTCGATGCGAGTCGCCCATAAATTGGGCACCGAAGGAATGGGCGCGGGGTGGTCACCTACCGGTACATCGAGCACCTGCCCGAGATGGGCAGCAGGATCCGTTGTAAGCAGCAATGTCTTGTAACCCAGCCCAGAGAAGTGAATTGCGGCTATACAGGACATGCTGGTCTTGCCGACCCCTCCTTTTCCCGTGAAGAAGATCATCTTTCCTGCACCGTTAGCGGGCGTGAGCAGCTGTTTTAATTCGCGGGCTGAAAGCGTGTTCAGGTTCGCCTGGTGCGGACTTCCGTCTGTCCCTGGTGCAGCCATAGTCGAGGGCTCTATTCCTGCAAGGGACAGGGCCATCTGACGCAGGCTGGCCAGCCCCTTCACCTCGATATCGCGAAGGTAAATTCGGCGTGTAGGCACCGAGAACCGAACGGCGATTTCAGCCAGATGGCGCTGCTGCATATCAAAACGAGCACGGAAAAGCGGCTCGTCACACACTTCTGTGGGAAGAATGCCGTTGATGATGATTTCCTGCGAATGCACGCCGATCGATCGTAATTCGTTGGCGGAACGTTCCGTCTCAAAGATCGCTGTCTGCTCCGGCTGCAACACAAAAATGAACCGCGTACGTCCGGCATCGCTCAGCAGCCGTATTGCGCGGTCATATTTGTCCTTGGATTCCTGGATAGCCTGAACCGGCCCCATGCAGGTTTGTCCTGCCCCTTTGGCGCTCTCCGAAATGAACTGGCTCCAGTCCACGGGCAGTTCAAGAAGCCGGATGGCATGTCCGGTAGGCGCGGTATCAAAGATGACGGTATCGAATCCATCCTCATCCATGAAATCTACAAACCGGTCGAATGAGGCGATCTCGGTGGTGCAGGGAGAGCGAAACTGTTCTTCGAGAACCTTGGTCACCTCTTCCGGCATGGCCGCGCGAAACGGGCCCAGAATCCTCTCGCGGTACTCCTCGGTCGCTTTGTCGGGATCTATTTCCATCGCAAACAAATTGGCAACTCCCGCAATCGGGACCACATGGTGGCCGATGGGCTGTTCGAAAACGTCGGCCAGGTTAGAGGCCGGGTCGGTCGTGACGATCAACGTCTTGCGGCCAGCATCGGCCTCGTGAACCGCAGTTGCGCACGCCATGGTGGTCTTACCCACACCACCCTTGCCAGAGAAGAACAGGTACTGTGTCGCCATTTCATTCCCTTTCCGGAACGCTGAAGTCAGCCCTCTTCGATCCATGTTCTAAGTTCGACATAGCTGGGATAGATGCGTTCCTTTTTGATCACTCCATTCACCACCGTGATCGGGAGAACGGAAACACCATCCGACTTGAGCCGAGCGAGTACCTCGCTCTGCTGAATAAATTTGGCCGGTTGCTGCCCCAGCAGATAACGGGCGATATTGGTGCGGCCATCGAACTCCGATTTCAGCTTTAGAATGGTCTCGCTGATATCCAGGAGGGCGGGGTCGATCGTCGGGCCACAAATCCCCGTAGGACAACACATCGGCGGGTCAAAGATCTCGATCACCGTATTGCTCTTCTGCTCCATAGAAACCTCAATCTCCCTTCATCTATATGCAGAAATCTGCATATGTTAGGCGAAAAAGGGACCGCTCAGTCCTGACAACCGACCACGCATTGGCCCCCGACCCGTATCCCCAGTCGCTGTTGTAGACGCAATGAATCGTTGGCAGACTGTTTGCCATCCCGGAGCTTCTTGTCGATCAGTTCAAGGAATCCGCCCATAAACGGATCACGCAGCGTCGATTCGGCAATAGAGTAGAACGCCCAAAGGCCCTCACGCCGGTCATTCACCAAACCCGCTTTGCGGAGGGCAGCGAGGTGCCGGGACACTTCGTACTGCGGCAACTCCAGGGCATCCACTAGTTCGCAAACACACAACTCCTTCTGCTCTTGGAGTATCCGCAGCAGCCGCAGTCGTCTCACGTCTCCTAATACTCGTAGTAGCGGAGCGGCCTGATCTGTTCTTGTCATTACGTGTATGCACCTAGCTGCATACAAGAATGAACGTAGGATGTAGTCTTGACCGTGATGGCCATCACAGCGGTTGCAGGTGCGGAGCGACCAGACTTCTATGCGTGTATGCGAATATGTGAGAACAAATCCACCTGCATTTGCGACTTCTTCCGCGAAGCCGTAGAGCCCACCCGCATGCGAATCCTAAATCTGCTGCGGCAGCAAGCGCTTTGTGTTGCCGAACTCCAAGAGGTGCTGGGGCTTCCCGAGCCTCTGGTTTCCCGCCATCTGGCGCGTCTTCGCAATGCCCACCTGGTGGAGGTCGAACGAGACGGTAAACGGAGGATCTATCGACTTGTCGAGCCTGACGCGCCTCTCGCGATTGTGCTGCGGCGCTTTCTCGCGGATGTCGCGGGAAGTGTGCCGGACTTCAACCGTGATTCCGCCCATCTCGCGCATCTGTTTGCACCGAACAACTCGAGGCACAGTTAAGGAAAGACTCGAGGAAGTGGCACTTAGAGGCAGCTATGTTCGGACGAATTCTTTTTCCGACCGATTTCTCGCCGCAAGCCGAGCGGGTCGCCAATTGCCTCCCCGATCTGAAGCGGCTAGGCTTGGATGAAGTTATTCTTCTGAATGTAATCGAAATCGGCAAACCCATTGGATTCGACTCGGATACACTGGAACGCATCATCGATTGGAAAACCGATTCTGAAGCCCGCATGAAATCCTTGCGGGAGGTGCTGGAGAATGCAGGCATCCGCGTCCGCGTGAAGATCGAACCGGGTGTGCCTCACCACAACATCCTTCGCGTCGCCGAGGATGAGCGCGTTGATCTCATTGTGATGGGAACCAATGGTCATGGCTTTCTCCGCGGTCTAACAGTTGCAAGTGTGACGCACAAGGTGGTCCAGCACGCCCAGGTTCCTACACTCGTCCTCAAGCAGAAGTTGATTGATCAGCTCGTAACTGTCGAATGCGAGTTTATCTGTGAGCACCTCCTGCACCGCATTCTCTTGCCAACTGATTTCTCGGCAACTGCCGAAACAGCTTTGCAGATTGTGAAAGGAGTCAGGGATGCCGGAGGCAAATCGGTTGTGCTGTTGCACGTGATGACTGGAGGCAAGAAATTGCAAGCGGCCGAATTTGTTCATGCCTCCGAGCGTCTTGAACAGATTAAAAGGGCCCTGGAGTTCTTTGGCTTTTCGGTCAGCGTGCTGGTTGGGACGGGAGATCCATTTAAGGAAATCGAAAGAGTGACGGAAGAACAGGGAATTTCACTGATCGTAACGGGAGCAACGGGGCGAAGTGCAGCTGCGGATGTGATGCTGGGTAGCGTTGCTGATGCGGTAGTCTGCCGGCAAGCACGACCGGTTCTCGTAGTTCCGCGAATCCTCTAATCAAGGAGCGGTCGGGTGCTAGGAATGTATGAATCGGCGATTTGTTTTTGCCGCCTATCATCAGTCGAAATCCGGGAAGTTGTTGGGGATGACTGTCCCCGAAAATCTGCGCTGCTGCCAATGAGCCATTGCAGTCTCGGAAGAGGGATGTTCGTGTACTTTTATCAACGAGCTGCGTCTCGGACTGGTGGTCGCTAATCGCCACTGAAATCAATGGCAACTCTTGCAGCCTCCGAGGATTATTCGAGGAAAAAGATTGAAATGTGAAGAGGTTAGCTAAAGCTAAACTGCTTGCGCCCGGGGTCTGGCGCACGCCAGCCCGGAAAGCGGCTTCCATTCGCTCACGGTACAGGCCCCATCCTTGATTGCTTCCCGCAGCTTCTTCATATCCGCCTTCAGCGCGTTGTCTTTCGAGAAAGCCATCACCAAATACTCGAAGAGTTGGGCAGTTTCCGGGTCTTTCGGCTGGACAAGGCGATAGAAGACCCTGTAGCCAGCACGGCGATCGAGAACGAGCCCAGCATTCTTGAGGTACGACAGATGCCTGGAAGCAGTTGATTGCGAGACATTTAAGACGTATTGGATATCGCACCCGCACAACTCGCCATGAAAGAGCAGGTTGAGTATGCGAAGCCTGTTCTCATCCGCCAAACCCTTGAAATATGAAGCCAGCATTTCCACGGATCTCCGATCACTAAGCATATCGTGCAACGGGCATTTTTAATGGATGAATATCAAGCTAACTCCGGCATGGCTACAAGCTGTTTGTAAGTGATGGTTTGTGTGCAGATGCAAGCGCGCAGGAGTCGAACCATCAAGTCCGGTTCCATGGTTCGGCGGTTGAGCCTGTAGTTGAATTCGGCAACGTAATGCTTGAGGTGTTTTTGCTCTACCTTGTGATGGGTGCCGAGCAGAAACCGCTTCAGGTTCGACAGCGTGATGTGGACCCAGGGAAACAGCACATGCGCCGGTTCGTCCTGTTTGGAGATAGCCGTTGCAGTGTGCTCAAAGCCCTTCTGCTTCAGGCGACGATAGCCGTGCCAGCCGTCGGAAAGAATGTGGCTGCCGGGTTTGACCTTGTCGGCGAGGAACTTCTCCAGCGTCTCTGTGGCGGCATCGGGAATCACTTCCAGAGCGGCAAATCCTGGCACCGGCTTTTTGCCCGGCTTGCCAGGGCCGCGATGCTCGACCGCGACGGCCACCACGGATTTGGTCCGCACACCGCGGGTGCCGCGTCCGCGCCGCCCCTCGCCATGCTCCTCACCACCCACATAGCCCTCATCGACCTCTACCAGTCCGCTGAGCCGGTATTGCTGATCGCGGTCGCTCATCGCCTTGCGAATCTTGTGCAGCATCAGCCAGGCGGTGGGATAACTGACGCCAACTTCCTTGGCCAATTGCACGGCTGAAATGCCCTTCTTGTCGTGGCTCATGCGGTAGATCGCCCAAAACCAACTCGACAGCGGAGTCCGCGTCTTGTGAAAGATGGTCCCCGCCGTCACCGAGCACTGGTAAGCGCAAAGTGCGCACTCATGCACCTGCCGCTCTGCCATGTAGCCTCGGCTAAGACCCCCGCAGCGCGGGCATTTGAAACCATCCGGCCAGCGCTGTCGGCTTAGCTGCTCCCCGCACTGCTGCTCGTCCCCAAACGATGCCCGGAACTGCTGCACCGTCATCATTGTGCTGCGCTTGCTCGTCAGTCTTTTCCCCATGACGATATAGTATCGCCATTCGTTCGCCTGAGCAAGATTGATATTCATCTTTTAATGAAGACAATCTCGCTGAATTCATAAAGCGTTCACATTGCCTCGGTACTGTTGCTCTGTCGATGCGTGTAAACGCATAGACAACGCAATATGCTGGCGCGATTGAGGATTCCCTGAAGTGCTCCTCATCGCCAAAACACTTCAAAACAAGACATCTGTCGAAGAGGAGAACGTAGGACGATGAGGAAATCCTGCAGTGGCTCGTTTGTTGCTTTCACTTTGATCTGCCTGGCTTCCGTGAGCGGATTTGGTCAATCCGGCGCCTTGACAGGCGCGGGCTCCACGTTTGTTAACCCTTTGATGTCAAAGTGGTCGAAGGAATACCACACTCTTCATCCAGAGGTCCAGATCAACTACCAGTCGATCGGATCGGGCGGAGGGCGTCAACAATTCCTGGCAAAGACGGTTGCGTTTGGAGCGAGCGATGCGCCACTGACCGACGAGCAGATTGCTCAAGCCGGCGGCGCGGCCAATGTAGTGCACATTCCGGTTACACAAGGCTCTGTGGTGCTTTCGTACAACCTGCCAGGCGTTCCGAAGCAGGTGCGATTCAGCGCTGACACGACTGCGGGTATCTTTCTCGGCACGATCAAAATGTGGAACGATCCGAAAATCGCCGCTGACAACCCGGGACTTTCCCTGCCAGCTTGGCCATTGCTCGTGGTTCATCGCTCCGACGGCTCTGGTACGACCGATGTATTTACAGACTATCTTTCAAAAGTCAGCGCCGACTGGAAATCAAAGGTCGGGCGCGGCACGTCTGTGCAGTGGCCGACAGGCATTGGCGGCCAAGGGAACGAGGGCGTGGCCAATCAGGTCAGAAACACTCGGGGTGGAGTTGGCTACATCGAACTCGCCTACGCTCGGCAAAACAAGATGCCGTACGGCTCTGTGAAAAATCTGGCTGGAAACTACGTCGAACCCGACCCTACCTATGTAACCGATGCGGCCGCCTCAC